>JBLWKA010000225.1:0-5728 GCA_048381555.1 Oscillochloridaceae bacterium umkhey_bin13 | reverse complement strand
GGGTGTGGCGGATGACCCCGCTGTTGTACCACATGCCGTGCAATCCTGCCCGAATCACGAAAACTGCTCCAATCGATCATCCGCAAAAATGGCAAACGTCGGATTCACTCGCGAACGGTGAGATGATCTGCGTGATCATGATTTGTCCATTGATGAACTCTTCCGGCATGCGACCCATGAAAGTATTCGGGTGATCACGAAGAGTGGTGCCATATTTGTCATCGAGGCTGCTGATGAGTTTGAGCAGGAAATTGCGCAACTACGGGCTAGTCCAAGATTTATGGCATTTCTAGCGCAGCGATCGCAGGAAAAGGCTGGATCGATTTCGCTTGATGCGTTTGAACAGGAGATTGAGGCCGAAATTGCGCAACAGCTTCGCCAAGTACAGTCACTGGCGACTGATGAGCGCTCAGATTCGCAATAACAGATCGCTAAGCCTCTGTCGGACGCATCCATTCAGCTAATACCTCGCGGGCGGCGCGAGCGGCGATCGCACGGTGGCTGATCTGGTTTTTGCGTTCGGCGGGGATTTCGGCCATGGTGGCGTCTTCATCGAGCAGGTAGAAGAGGGGGTCGTAACCGAAACCACCCGTGCCGCGCGGGGCCAGTTCGATCACGCCTGGCAGGTTGCCTTCGACCAGTTCAGTAGCACCACCGGGGCGAGCTAGCGCAATCACACAGACAAAGCGGGCCAGGCGTTGATGCCAGGGCACCTCTTTGAGCTGTTCGAGGAGATAGGCCAGCTGGGCTGCGCCGGTCACGCCGCCGTAACGTGCCGAATAGACGCCCGGTGCCCCGTTCAGGGCGGCGACTTCCAGGCCACTATCGTCGGCCAGGGTTGGTAGGCCACTTAAGGCCATGTAGCCTTCGGCCTTGAGGATCGCGTTGGCGGCAAAGGTGTCGCCCGTTTCGGCGATCTCGTCGCTGATGCCGAGATCATCGAGGGTGCGCAAGGTCACCCCAAGGCCTGCGAAGATCGCGGCGAATTCGCGGAGTTTGCCCGGGTTGCGGGTGGCAATCAATAGTTCTTGCATGCCGTTCAATCTACGGGTAGTGGCCGTGGCTGTCAAGTTGACGCCAGCGCGAACTTATGCTACTTTACCCGCGCCGATAATTGACGAGGAACCCAATGCACCTCAGTTCCAAGCAGCTCAAGCGCGGGAAGAAGCCGGACCAAACGTCTGGTTAGCAGCGCTTGCCCGTGAGGATGAAGTGGCAGGCCCGGCGCACCAGACGAAATGGTGCGGCGGGTTTTTTGATCTTGTGTTTTTTACAGGAGGTTGTTGATGAAACCCACGGCAAAACCCCAACTGATCGCTCGTACGCCACGGATGGCTCGGCCAGAACTGTTTGGGGCCTGTCAAGTCAGACAAGGATTGCCACCCTATGTTGCCTAAACGCCGCCCGCTGCTGGTTGATACGACCCTGCGCGAAGGTGAACAGTTTGCGACCGCCCGGTTCAGCAGTTCCCAACGCTTGGCGCTGGCCGAGGCCCTCGACGCCTTCGGGGTTGATTTCATCGAACTGACCTCGCCCGCTGCCTCGCCGCAGAGCGCCCGTGATCTGGAACAACTGGCCCGGCGTGGCCTGCGCGCTCACATTCTTACCCACGTCCGTTGCCACCTTGATGATGCGCGCCGCGCCGTTGAGTGTGGTGCCCAGGGCGTGAATCTGCTCTACGCCACCTCGGAACCCTTGCGCCGCGCCAGCCACGGGCGTAGCCTCGACCAGATTGTCGAAGAAGCCGCCGTGGTGCTTGGCTATTTGCGGCAGCACAACGTCGCCATCCGCTTTTCGTGCGAAGATACGTTCCGCACCGATCTGCCCGCACTGATGCGCATCTATCGCGCCGTCGAAGCGCTGGGGGCGCAACGGGTCGGTTTAGCCGATACGGTTGGCGTCGCTACCCCACGCCAGGTCTACGAGGTAGTTGCCCAGGTGCGCGCCGCCGTCGGCTGTGACATCGAGTTTCACGGCCATAACGATGCCGGTTGCGCGGTGGCGAATACCTTCTGCGCCTGGGAAGCCGGGGCCACCCACCTGAATGTGACCGTGCTGGGCATTGGCGAACGCAACGGGATCGCCTCGCTCAGTGGCATGATCGCCCGTTTGGCGAGTCTCGATCCGGCCCTGGTTGCCGGGTACGACCTGGCGATGCTGCCGGAACTTGATCACATGGTCGCCGCGATGATCGGGGTGGCCGTGCCGTTTGATGCGCCTATTTCGAGTCCCTTCGCCTTCTATCACAAGGCTGGGCTGCATACCAAAGCGGTGCTGACCGATCCACGCAGCTACGAAGTACTTGACCCGGCCGCCTTCGGGCGCGGGCGCACCGTCGCGGTCGCCCATCGGCTGGTGGGCTGGCACGCCGTCGCCGAACGCGGGCGCGAACTCGGGATCTACCTGAGTGAAGCCGCCGCCCGCCAGGCCGCCGCCCGGATCAAAGCCATGGGCGATGAACACGAACTCGATAGCTCAACGGTGGACGAGATCCTCTATGAGTATGCGGAGTAATTCGATTGTGGATTGTGGATTGTGGATTGTGGAACGCATCTTACGGGCTTACGGGCGTAGGGACGCGTCGTAGGGACGCAGCGTGCTGCGTCCGCTTTGCATAAACACGAAAGCGCACGATTAAATGCAAACCTTGAGTGAACAGATTCTCTCGCAGGCGGCGGGGCGATCCGTGGTCGCAGGCGAGGTCGTAACGGTCAATGTCGATCTGGTGATGATGCACGACAGTCTCTCGCCAAGCATCATTCGGGTCTTGCACGAGGAATTGGGGGCCGAGCGGGTCTGGGATCCCGACCGGGTGGCGGTGGTGATTGATCACGTCGCGCCAGCTGCGAGTGTGCAGACCGCCGAGAAGCAGGCCGAGGTGCGGCGCTGGGCCCGTAAGCAGGGAATTCGCAATCTGTTTGATGTGGGCCGGGGCATTTCGCACCCGGTGCTGGTCGAAGAAGGCTTGGCCCGCCCAGGCATGGTGATTGTGGGCAGCGATAGCCACTCGACCGCCTATGGCTGTGTGGCCGCCTTTGGCACGGGCATGGGCACCACCGATATTGCGCTTGCCGCCGCCACCGGGCGCACCTGGTTTCGCGTCCCCGAGACGGTGCTGGTGCGGGCGCACGGCGCGTTCCGGCCCGGCGTGAGTGCCAAGGATCTGGGTTTGCGGGCCGCCCGCGAACTGCGCGCCGACGGGGCGACCTATGCCGCCGTCGAGTGGCACGGCCTTGATCAGTTGACGGTGATGGAACGCATGACCCTGGCGACGCTCTCGATTGAAGTCGGGGCCAAGGCGGGCATTATCCCCCCGAGCCGCAACGGCCAGATCCCGGCGGCGGATCAAGCCTGGCTGGCAGCAGCCCCATCCTGGCTCGCGGTGCAGGAGGGCGCACGCTACAGCCGGGTGATCGAGATTGACCTGGCGCAACTCGAACCACAGGTCGCGGTACCGCACACCGTAGACAATGTGACCGATCTCGGCACGCTCGAACGCATCGCCGTAGACGTGGTCTACCTCGGCACATGCACCAATGGTCACTACGAAGACATGGCTGCCGCCGCCCGGATCTTGCGTGGTCGCCGCCTGGCCCCCGGGATGCGCATGCTCGTCGTTCCGGCGAGCGCCCACGCCCTGCAACGGGCCACCGAAGATGGCACGCTGGCGACCCTCTTGGCGGCGGGAGCCACAATTGGCACACCCGGCTGTGGGGCCTGCATCGGCCGCCATATGGGCGTCCTGGCCCCGGGTGAGGTCTGCCTGTTTACGGGCAATCGCAATTTCCGGGGCCGTATGGGCAGCCCTGAGGCCCAAATCTACCTGGCCTCGCCCGAAGTGGCCGCCGCGACGGCGTTAACGGGTTACATTACCCATCCCGAGGAGGTGCTGTGATGGCGCGAGTCTGGATCTTTGGCCAGGACATCAATACCGACCAGATTGTGCCGGGCCGTTACGCGCCCTATATGCTCAAGCAGGAAGCCGACCTGCGCAAATATCCGTTTGTGGAACATCGGCCCGAATTTGCCAGCACCGTCCGTCCCGGCGATCTGATTGTGGCCGGGAACAATTTTGGTTGTGGCAGTTCGCGTGAATATGCGCCGCTGGCCTTGCGCATGGTCGGAATCGGGGCAATTGTGGCCCCGCTGTTCGCCCGGATCTTCTTCCGCAACGCCCTGAACCTGGGCATCCCCTGTTTTAGCGCCGACCTGACCAGCCAGTTGCACGATGGTCAGGAGGTCGAACTGAACCTGGAGGCCGGGTTGATCACGACCGCAAGCGGCCAGACGATCCAGTTGCCCGCCCCACCGGCCTTTTTACGCGAAGTCTGGGCCGCCGGAGGGATTGTGCCCTTCTACCGTCAGCATGGCCGTTTTCCGGGGGAGGCACGTTGATGCAGGTCTGTGTCATTCCTGGTGATGGGATTGGCCCCGAAGTGCTGGCGGGAGCCACGCGGGTACTGTGCAGCCTCGTACCGGAAACGCAGATCGTCGAGGTGGAAGCGGGTTGGGCCTGTTTCGAGCGCCACGGCACGGCGCTCCCGGCGGCCACGCTGGACGCAGCGCGGGCGGCGGATGCGATCCTGTTTGGGGCGGTGGCTTCACCCAGCCACAACGTACCAGGCTACCGCAGCCCGATTGTGCAACTGCGCCGTGAGCTTGATTTGTACGCCAATATTCGTCCGACCGTCTTTGGCCCCAACGCCTCGCTGGTGATTGTGCGCGAAAATACCGAGGGCTTGTACGCCGGGCGGGAACGGCTGGAGGATGCCGGAGCAACCGCAATCGCCGAACGGGTGATCACGCGGCGGGCTAGCCAGCGGATTGTGCGGACGGCCTGCGAGTTGGCCCGCCGTCGGGCCAATGAACGAGATCGCCCGGGGTGGGTGACGATTGTGCATAAGGCCAATGTGCTGCGGGTCAGTGACGGGCTGTTCCGCGCAACGGCGCTGGCGGTCGCAACGGATTATCCTGACCTTCACGTAGACGAGTTGCTGGTGGATGTTGCTGCGATGCGGTTGGCCCAGCATCCGGAACGCTTCGACGTGGTCGTAACCACCAACCTATTTGGCGATATTCTCTCGGATGTCGCCTGCATCCACGGCGGCGGCCTGGGTCTGGCGGCTTCGGCCAACCTGGGCGATGAACGAGGTCTGTTCGAGCCGGTGCATGGTGCGGCCCCAGACATTGCCGGGCGCGGGATCGCCAACCCGCTGGCGGCACTAGAGTGTGTTGCCATGCTGTTAGACTGGCGGAACCGCCCGGCCGAGGCAACCCGTTTGCGATTGGCCATGGCGGTCACGTTGCGTGATGGGCCACACCCGCCCGACCTGGGCGGCACGGCGACGACGAACGAAGTTGTAGAAGCTATTGTGCAAGTTCTTTAAGGAGAAACCACCCATGAACGCTGCTTGCCCCGAATGTGCTGCCGATGTGAGCCTGGCCGCCGACACGTTGGAGAGTGAGATCATCGCCTGCCCCGATTGCGGAGCCGAGTTAGAAGTGGTCAACCTTGACCCGCCGACCCTGGCTCTGGCCCCCGAAGTCGAAGAAGATTGGGGCGAGTAAAAGGTTGTTCGTAGGGACGCAGCGTGCTGCGTCCGCGAACGCGGACGCAGCGTGCTGCGTCCCTACGGAGGTCACCAGCCACGCGCACGTCACGAGAAACCCCACCCCACCTTGAACTACAGGACTACACAGCATGCGTCGTCTCGTCCTCTGGTAACGG
>JBLWKA010000224.1:0-5975 GCA_048381555.1 Oscillochloridaceae bacterium umkhey_bin13 | reverse complement strand
GGTTTTGTTGCCATGTTTTGTGCGGGACCCCGGGGGGGTGTTTCAAAGGTTTTGGGGGGGCGGGGGGTTTGGGGGATTGGGGGGTCAGCGGCCCCACCCCCGCACGTAACCCCGGTATGGGGTGGCTTCGCCACCCCATACCCCACCGCCAAAGGCGGGCGCTGCATCAGCCCTGTCGTCCAAGGGTGTCTTTTGCCAAGAGGGACACCCTTTGCAATGCAACAAAACCGCCCCTCCAAACGTACAGAGCATAGGCATGTTGTGCTTGCCGCCGTGCCATGCCTGTGCTACCCTGGAGGGGCTGAATGGCTCAGTTTGCATCCGTGGTCAGGGCCGTCCCTGTCACGCCTACCCAGAAACCTATGGCCGAGGTCGCCCAGATCCTCTGCCCACGCTGCCACAAACCGAACCTGCGTCGGGCGCGGTTCTGTCAAGAGTGTGGCCACGATATTATTCTCAACAACGACGCCCCCAGCGATGCGCGCCGCTATGTGATCACGCGGGTGATTAAGCAGGGTGGTCAGGGGGCCGTTTTCGAGGGCCTTGATGGCGATGGTCGAGTGTATGCGATCAAGGAAATGCTTGATCGGTTTACTGACCCGCGCGAACGCAGCGAGGCGATCCAACGCTTTAACGATGAAGCCGAGATCCTGCAACGCTTGAACCACCCCCAGATTCCGCGGGTCTATAGCCATTTCCGCGATGAGGGGCGGCACTATCTGACGATGGATTTTGTGCGGGGCGAGGATCTCGAGCAGATCGTCGAGCACGAAGGACGCCTTGATGAGCAGCGGGTTCTGGCCTGGGCACGCCAGATCTGTGACGTGCTAGCCTATCTGCACGGCAAAGGGCTGATCTACCGTGATATGAAGCCCTCGAATGTGATGATTGAGCGCGATGGCACTGTGAAGATCATTGACTTTGGGATTACGAAGCTCTTTAAGCCCACCGAGCGTGGAACCCAGATTGGCACCCCCGGCTATGCGCCCCCGGAACAGTACCAGGGCATGGCGACCCCCCAGTCCGATGTGTATGCCTTAGGGGCCACCCTGCACCATCTGCTCACCGGGCGTGATCCTACCGAGCAGTTGCCTTTCAGTTTTCCGGCCGCCCGTGACCTTGTGCCAACCCTTTCGCAGCGTACCAGCGCCGCCCTTGAACGGGCGCTCCAGAAGGCCCCCCAGGATCGCTTCGCTACGGTGCATGATTTCTGGATGGCCCTGAGTCCTACGCCACAGCGTGCCCCAGCCCAGGTGCGAGTGGCACCATCTACGGGTCGTGTGCCCCAGGCTTCCGCTCAAATTGGCACCCCACCGACCTTTGCGGCAGCCCCGGTGCGCCCAGACCAGGCCACCCGACCGGCCCCGCCACGGGTACGCTCCCAGCGTCCGGGTCTGCTGGCCCGTTTCACGGCCTTCGTGAGCGCCGTCGTACGCACGATCATCACGCTGCTAATGCTGGCCGTGCTGGCCCTCGGGGTGTATGTCTATCTCGAACGCCCGACCTGGGCCGAACCGTACCTCGCCCCGCTGCTCGAATTTGTGCCCACGAGCTCTTCTTCGTCTCAGCCGGTGGTGCCCACCGAGGCCGTAACCTACCAACTGCAAGTCAGTGTGCCCTCTGGTGCGTCTGGCGATCAGATCCGGCTAGCCTTCATTAATGCCTTTGCCGCCACCGCGCAACAGATCTACGGCCCAAATGTACGGGTCAAACTCGAGGTCTTGCCTGACTATACCGCCGACAGCCCTGAACTGCTCAGTGACGATGGAACCACTGCAATCTACGCTGCGCAGATCCAGGGCTATCTGGAAGGGCAACCATGACGCTGTGCTGTGTGTGCTTGTTGTGCATTTGCGTAGTGTGCGCAGCACAAGGTCTGGGAGCCCCATAACTCGCCAACTCCACAACTCAACAGCTCGCCATCAGTTTTTATGCTTCGTAACACAACCCTTGTCAGCAGTGGCCTGGTGTTGGCAATTGCCGCCCAGATCCTGGTCGCTAATGGTGGCCTTGTGCTTGGTGCGCTTGGCCTGGCGCTGGCCACGCTGCTGGTCGCTGTCGGGGCTACCGCCCCCCAACTCGCCGCCAGTCTGCCCTCGCGGCCTGCTACCTACCTCGCAGGCGATACCCGGCTCTGGTTGACCGTCACAGCAATCCTTGCTGCGGCCGGGGCCTTTGCCCAGAGTACCGGCAACCGCTATACGCTTGCGAATGTGAGCCTCTGGCTGACTGCGGTTACGCTCTTTCTGCTGGCCCAACTCGATTATGGCTGGCTCGCCTCAGGGAGTTCCCTGCGCACCGCTGGCCCACGCGGCCTGCTACGAGCCTGGCTGACCCGCGATCGGCAACGTACCCTGCTGCTCTTGCTCGCCATCTTGATCCTCGGGGCGGTCTTCCGGTTTGCCGACCTGGCCAACAATCCCCGCGACATGAACAGTGACCAGGCCGAGAAGTTGCTCGATGTGGGCGACGTTTTGGCAGGCACGCACTATATCTTTTTCGAGCGCAATACGGGCCGCGAACCGTGGCAGTTCTACTGGACGGCGGGCCTGATCCGGCTGTTTGATCTGCCAGCCGATTTTATGGCCCTCAAGGTAGGGACGGCTCTGATCGGCTGGCTGATGTTACCCGCGATCTTCTTGCTGGGCCGCGAAGTCTTGGGCACCCGCGCCGCCCTGCTCGCCACCCTTTTTGCCGCCGTCGCTAGTTGGGGCGTGATCACGGCGCGTTTCGGCTTGCGCTACCCCTTGGCCCCTTGCGCCGCAGCTTGGACGCTTTTTTTTCTGGTGCGTGGTCTGCGCCGCGATGAACGCAATAGTCTTTTGCTGGCCGGGATCTGCGCCGGGATCGGGCTGCAAGGCTATACCGCCTACCGTTTTATGCTGGTGGTGGCACCGGTGCTAGGCTTGACCTGGTTGGGTTGGCTGCTCGCCCAACGTCAGTTCGCCCCGGCGCGCCGCATGATCATCAATGCGCTGCTCGCTATGCTCCTGACTGGCTTGACGATGCTGCCCCTGCTGCGTTACGGGCTCGAACGGCCCGACCAGTTGTTGTACCGGGCTGCAACCCGCCTGACCAGCACCGAACAGGCTATCGCTGGCGAGCCACTGGCAATCTTGCTCGACAATCTGGGGCGGGTCTTGCTGATGTTCAACCTGACCGCCGATGAGGTCTGGGTGGCGAACCTGCCGGATCGCCCGGCGATGGATCCCTTGCTCGGCGGATTGCTGGTGGTTGGTGCCGCAGGCTGCCTGGCCCTCAGTTGGCGCAGCCGCAACCCCTGGCCCGCCCTGACCCTGCTGAGTGGCCTGCTCTTCCTGTTCCCGTCGGCGCTCAGCCTCGCCTTTCCACGCGAAAACCCCAGTGTCGTACGCACCGGGGCCGCCCTCCCGGCCTTGATGATCGTCTGTGCCACCGGGCCAGCCATCCTGCTCGAACTGCTGCGGAATACTAGCCGCCCCCAGTTCGCCACTGTCGGTACTGCCGGGGTGATGAGCCTGGCCCTCGCCATCGTATTGATCAACCAGCAACGGGTTTTTGTGGACTACCCGGCCCAATACTGCCCTCGCGCCCAGAATGCATCCGATATGGCTCGCGAATTGCTGACCTGGGAAGCGGCCGGGGGTGATCGGCACAACGCCTGGATCGTAGGCTATCCGCACTGGGTCGACTCGCGAGCGATTGGGGTCTGGATCGGCGAGATCAATTTCCCCAATACCGTGATCGGGGCCGAGGCTGTCCGGGGTGTCGAGCCTGGTCGCCCGGCCTGGTTTCTGCTCAACCGCGACGATCTGCCCGCCCTTCAGGTTCTGAACGAGCGGTTTCCCACCGGCACGCAACGCCTCGTAGCAGGATCATTGTGTGCCGGACGGGATTTTGTCATCTTTGAAGTACGCAAATGATCAATGCCTATCAAGCGTACCAAAAGCTCAAATCGAAAAGCGCAGCATGCCAGGATAATGCTATAATCCTTGGTAATACCTCACCCGGCTTGTCCCCCGTTGTCTTGCCCAAGGAGCGAAGCCGTGTCGGCGCTGCCACTGCTGCTGACCGAAAGGCTGATCAAGACCTTGCGCTCACTGTGTGCGCAGCCGTCGCCGGTTGGCCAGGACGATGATCTTCGAGTATCAGCCGATCTGATCGCCGGTCTGCTCCACCGTCTAGGGATGCAGGTTCAGGTTGTGAACGGCATGGCTCCGGTGGTGATCGGGCGTCGCAATGGGCGCAGTTCACGCACGCTGTTGCTCTATCATCGGTTTGATAGTCCACCACCCGGCCCATGGATGGCCTGGTCGCACGAGCCGTACTTGTTGGCAGAGCGCGATGGGTGTTTGTATGGGCGTGGGGTTGCCGAAGGCAAAGGCCCACTGGCGACCCATTTCCAAACGCTACACACCCTCTTGCACACCGACGGTGAACTGCCCTGTGGGGTTGTCCTCGTCGCAGATGGTGGCGGGCTCCAGGGTTCGCCGAGCCTTGCGGCGGCCCTCGCGGCCCACCATAACCTGATCAGCGCCGATGCGTGCCTGGCCAGTGTGGGGGGACGGGATGCCAATGCTCTACCAATCTGTTTCAGCGGAAGCAAGGGCCTGTTACAGGTACGCCTGAGCGCTCGGGGTCCCGCCCATCCGCTGCCCGCCGGGGCCGCTCCCTCACTCCGCAATCCGCTCTGGCGCTTAACCTGGGCCCTGGCCAGCATCAAGGGTGATGATGAGGATATTCGGATTCCTGGCTTTTACGAGCAGGTCGAAGGCCCCTCGCGGGAGGAAAATATCAATCTGCGGGCCATCCAATTTGATGAGGCCGGACGCCTGGCCGCCTGGGGAGCCGATGAGTTTTTGTTTGGCATGAGTGGGGTCGCCCTGGTGCGGGCCGAAGTGACCCTGCCTACCTGTAACCTGAGCAGCATCCACTGCCATCCTGAGGGTGACCTGGCCCAACTACCTGCGACCGCCAGTGCCGTACTCGATTTCCAACTGGTGCCGCGCCAAGAACCCGACGCCATGGCCGACATGTTGCGCCACTACCTCGATGATCGCGGCTTCCGCGATATTATGATCGAACGGCTCCCCGGTGGCTACCCCCCAGCCCGTTCAACCCTCGATAGTCTTTTTGTGCGCCAGGTCGCTGCGGCTGGGGCCGAAGTGTTTGGCAACCTGTTGCCCATCGTGCCTGCTGGCCCCTTTGTCTTGCCACTCCAGTTGATCGCCGCCCGCCTCGCCTGCCCGGTTGCATCGGTTGGTGTGACCCATGCCGACAGTTCGGCCTACGGCCCCGATGAGCATATTCCCCTTAACGACCTAGTACGCCATGGGCAACTCTTGAATGAGTTGCTGCTCTCCCTGGCTGCCGATTAAACCCGCCCCTGCAACTCGGCATCGCGGCAATCGGTGCTGGTGCTGATCAGGCCCAAGCCTAGCATGCCTGCGACCACGCACGCAAACGGCAGCCAGCTTGCGCTCAGGGTTGGAAAGGCCGCCCCAAACGCCGCCTGCTGGCTACTCTGGTAGAGCACCACGCCCAGGGCCTGTAGCGCCAAACAACTCACTTGGAGCGGGCGCAACTGCGGGCCACGGGCACAACTCGGGGTCACGCCATGGGCACGGCGCACCAACTCGACCGCGACCCCACCCAGGCCCACCGTGATCCACAACCAAACCCAGCCCACCCCAGGCACCACGGCCTGATTGAGCCAGACCGCCAACGGGATTGCCGGCGCCAAAGCCAGGGCCACCCAGAACCAATTGGCGTAACGCAAACGTGTAAGAATTATGTCCATGTCACTGGCGAATAATGGCGCATATGGTGTCGATGGGTAGGGGCGACCCGGCGTGGTCGCCCGGGGCAGCCCCATGGGGCTGCCCCTACGTGGTGCGGTATCGTTCACGCCCACGGCACGAGCGCGTAAACCACTGTTTACGCCACATCAGGCCAATTCTGATCCTTCGCACTGATCACGCTGACCGCAAGCGGCC
>JBLWKA010000223.1:0-6070 GCA_048381555.1 Oscillochloridaceae bacterium umkhey_bin13 | reverse complement strand
GCGCTGCGCGACGAAGTGCGCAAGACGGGCGGCAACTTGCTCCTGCTTTCGCACCGAGCGCGCACCCACGATCACCCCGAAGCGCGCGAGGCCGTGGCCTGGCTCATGGGTCAGCTCAAGCTGGAGCCGCAGCGGCGGCAGTACACGATCGTCTCCACAAGTAATGCCGGCGGCTCGGGCAAAACCAGCACGGTGATGAATTTCTGCCTCCAGCTCAGCCGCCTCGGTCTACGGGTGCTGGTGGTCGATTTCGACATCGCCCAGGGCGCCCTGCTCGCCTGGTTCCGCGCCCAGGACGCCGTGCAGGAGTTCTTCACGACGCTGCCGGACGAGTACCCGCATCTGACCGGCACCTACCCGCTTGAGTTGGTGGAGCGGCGCATCCATCGGCATCGCAGCGGGCTCGATGTGCTGTTCTCAGGCCGGGGGGTGCGCGACCAGCTCGACATCTCGACGGAATGTCTGGAAGGGCTGATCGACACGATCGCCTTGCTGGACTACGACGTGGTCTGTTACGACATGCCGGGCGAGTGGAAAGTGCGGCCGGTGATCGTCTCGCTGCTGGCCCGCAGCACGACGTCGCCGTTTGTGGTCTGCCCGCCGGGGCGCAAGGAGCGCGATGGTGCCCACGCTGCGCTCGACGTGCTCAGCCGGATCGAACGCGACGATGGCCGCACGGCCCTTGATGCCGCGATGCTCGTATTCATTGAGGGCGAGCGGGGCCATGTGATGAACATCCGGCCGGTTCGCCAGGAGTTGCTGCGCCAGTTCCCGATGGTCACCGAGCTGGGCACGCTGCCACGCGACCCGGCGCTGCTGAGTATGGCCGCTGAGCGCCACGAGTTCTGTTCAGTCTTCGAGCTGGCGCCGCGCCGGCCGTACTGCCGGGTGGTGCGGTCGGCTGCCCGACGGTGGATCGAGGCCGTCGATCTTCCGCCCACCTGGCTCACCCGCATCGACCCCTACGAGCGGCGCGGCAATCCATTCTGGCCCATTCGCACGCCGAAGTCGCGTGCGCCGGGTGTCGCACCCCTGCCGGGCCTGACAGCACAAAACGAGGTAAAGCCGTGACGACACGTAAAGCCCCGCGCGCCTTCCGCTTGACCGAAGGCGAGCCGACGAGCGAGACGATCAATCAGCCGACAGCTGAGGCAGCCGATCAGGGGAACCCACCGGCGATCACGGACGAGCTTCGGCGAGCCGTCGCGGAGTATATCCGCAGTGCCCGGGAGCACGCTGAGGTGCGAGCCATCGCCGAGCGCCACGGCGAGTTGATCGCACGCACCGATGAGGATGTGCTTAACCTGGAGGCGATTAACCAGCTTCTCGACCCGATGGCGGGCAAGGAGCAGCGCTGGCAGCTCTTTCGGACGCTCATCGGTGTCGGCGCACAGCACCAGCGCATCAACGGCCTGAATGGGCGTGTCGTCAGCGACGAGCAGTGGCTGTGTCGGCTCTTCGACGAAACCTGCGGCTGGGGATCGCAGGTCGACCAACTGCTCGACGATGTAACTATCAGCGACATCTCTATCGTCGGCACACGGATCTATGCCAATGGCCGTGAGGGGCGGGTGGTGCTTGAGCGGGGGTACGCTCATGCCGATGAGCCCCTGCGCCGGGCCGAGTTTCTGGCCCTGGCTACCGGCAAGGCATGGAATCGCTCATCGCCCGAGTTGAGCATCCTGCCGCGAGTGGGCACACGGCTGATTGCGATGCGTGAGCCGCACGTGCGACCGGATCAGCCGGATCAGCCAGGGTTCCTGCTGTTTATCCGGCGGCGCCGGCGGGAGGCCACGACGCTGGCAGGACTTGTCGAGCAGGGCATGCTTGATCGGCAGGGTGCGGCCCTCCTTGCCTTGTTACTCCACGCCGGCTGCTCGTTTCTCATCGGCGGCACGCGCCAGACCGGAAAATCGACGCTGCTGGAAGCCCTGGCGAACGCCATGGTGCTCGACCGACATCTCTACCTGGTCGAAGATGACTGGCACGGGCTTCAGCTCGCCGAGGAGCACGTAAAAACCTCGCTGAACATCACGCTGGGTCAGCGCTTCGGTGAATGGCACCAGCATATGAGCCTCTGCCGGGCGCTGATGTCGCAACGTGGCGATACCCTCGTCCTCGATCCGGGCACCCTGCTGCTTCCCGACGTTGGGTTACAACAGGCGGCCTCCGGTATGCCAACACTTTTGACGGTGGAGGGCGAGCGCGTGGCCCAGGTGATCGAGCGTCTGGCCATTCAGGCTGCCTGGAGCCTCCACAGCCCGTTTCGTAATAATGCTGGCGCCGCGCGCCGCGCCATTGGTACCGGCTTCCATGTTGTCCTCCAAGTGGGCTATACGCACCGGCTCCAACGGCACTATCTCAGCGAGGTCATGCTGATTGCTGGCACTGATGGTGCCGATCAGGTTGTGACGATGCCACTGATCGAGGCGCACGTAGGCGATGCGGAGATCGCCTGGGTCTGCCACGCGCAACTCGGCGCTGGCTCGCTCACCTGGGTAACGGCTGGCAGGCAGACGCCATCCAGTATTGCCGCGAAGCTCGCCGATCTTCCGGAGCAACTCTGGGCGCACCTGGCCGAAGCGCCCCTTGCTCGGCCGCCGCTGCAATGCACTGATCTGGACAGCTTGGTGTACGAGCGCCAGCTGCGGCGTATTCGCGCCGTCCTGCAGGCTGGGGAAGCGGACGAGATCATCGCGCTGGTCAATGCGGTGGTTCAACGCGAGGGCGAGGCGCGAGGTGCCCGGCTCATTGACGAAGCGCTGGCCCAGCCGCGGATTCGTACGCGGGTTGAGGAGCGGCTGGAAGCTGCGGCAGCTGTCATTCGGGCAGCACTGGAGACCTGGGATCTGTCGCAGGCTGAGACGCTCGTGGATCAGGCGCAGGAGGATGCCCTAGTGTCGCGCCTACCCGACTGGCAGGTGCTTGTGGCCGAGGTGCAGACTCGTTGTGCCGCCGTCGCCGCTTGCCAGGCTGCCCTTCAGGAGGCGAGTGGTCAACGGCAGCGCGGGGATCTTGCGGCGGCCCTCGTGGTGCTTCGCCCGATCGCTGGTGATGCGCTGCCGCCGGAGCTGCGCCGCACCTTGCTGGCCGCCCGGCGCGCCCTGCTCACGCAGATCATTGCCCAGACCCAGGACGAGCCGGAGGTGCAGCAGCAGTATGTCAGCGAGCTCGAGCAGGTGAATCGAGCGCTCACGCCTGGTTCGTCTGCCCCCGAGGAGACCACTGACGTGAAGAAGCAGCGGACTCCAGGTTCAGCCCGGGCGATTTCTGCGCCGCCGTCCACGGCAGCGTCGGCGCCTGAGGACCATGCCGCGTCCCCACCGGCGACGAATCGCATGGGTTGGCTGGACGCTGCGCTCGCCCACAATCGTGAGCGGGCACGGCTACGCCAGACGACACAGGAGGCGGAGTAGCCCATGCCTTTCCCCCTGATTCCTCCAGGCGTCTCCATCGACGTCGCGCCGCTACTTGGGTGGTTCATCCTGGCCGTGCTTAGCCTGGCGCTGCTCGGTCTGCTGGTGGCCTTCGTAAGCCTGGTCATCGAGCGCGTCACACGCGTACGGGCACGCCCCGGCTACGACCTGGCGCTCTTGCAGCTCGGCGAGGCCCGCGGGCGCCAGCAGATCCTCGACGACGTACGGATGCTGGAGCACGGTCAGCTCAAGGCCCACGTGCTGGCCGTGCAGCAGTGCATCACCCGCGCGCAGCAGTTGGACAACCCGGCCCCCATGCGCGAGGCGCTTCTCGCTCAGGCGATGGAGCAGACCAACCGGCTGCTGAAGGTCGTCGTCTGCCTGCACCAGGCCGTCTCGGACTCGGCGCTGCCCGATGACCTGGAGCAGACGGTGGTGGAGGTGGCACGGAGTCTCGCGGCGGTCTATCCAGCCTGCGGCTGCCGCGTCGAGGTGCGCGGCGAGCGTCGGTCTACGCTCAGCGAGCCGGTGAAGCGTGCACTGACCCTGGTGCTCTACAACGCGGCGAACAACGCCCTGATTCATGGGCAGCCGTCGCAACTGGTCATCCATCTGCGCTATGCCCCTGACGCGCTCATCCTGGAAGTCAACGACAACGGCAAAGGCATGGTTGAGACTGAGCGTCGTGCCGATGGACGTGGGCTGCGCGACGTGCGCCAGCTGATTGAGTCGCTCCAGGGGACGCTGACGATCACGAGTACGGCAATGGCGGGTACGACCCTCACCGCCCTGGTGCCGCTGCCAAAGATGGAACGAGAAGGAGCTGTCGATGCTGCGCTTTCGTAGCCACGGCCGCACGTGGGCAGAGCTCGCAGCCGGGCCGGAGCCTATGGGCTATGACGAGGGGTTAGCCGTCGCCCCTGGGTGCCACGCCGACGACCTGCGCCTCCGCGTGCTTATCGTCGACGACCACCCGCCGATCCGGGACTGGGTGCGCACGACCCTCACGCCACACGGCTTTGCTGTCGTCGAGGCGCGCAGCGGTGATGAGGCGCTCGCCATGGTGCGACAGGGACTGGGGGTGAGCGCTGCGATCTGCGACGTCCTGATGCCGCATGCCGAGATCGAGGGGATTGCGGCCGCCCGCGTGCTCTGGCACGAGTACAACGTGCCCTGTCTCATCCTCACCAGCGTCCAGGAGGCCGGGAGCCGGCTCGCCGCCGTGTACGCCGGCGCCATGGGCTACGTGCTCAAGGATGCGGCCCAGAGCGACCTGCTGGTGCGGAGCATCCAGGCAATCGTCAAGGGGCAGCGACCATCAGACGCGCTCGCCGCGATTGCGATCAGCACAGACGAGGCGCGCCAGATCTCCGAGACCCGTACGGCGCAGCTACGCGCGATTGCGCAGCTCACTCCCCAGCAGCGGGTCGTCGCCGCGCTCATCCTCCAGGGCAAGACCAATCAGGAGATTGCCGAGGCGCTCGTGCTCTCGCGCGGCACCGTCAATTCCCACGTCAGCAACATCCTCCAGCGCCTCAACCTGGCCACCCGGCGCGAGGTGCGCACCCGTATTCTCCTCGACCTGCCTGGGCAGCACCCCGAGGGGAGCGCGACCGAACGGAGTTCTCATGCAGCCTGATCAGCCTGAGCAAACCCAGCTGGCGACCAATGGCGCGACGGACGATACGCCTGACGACCTCGCGTGGGCCGGCCTGGAGATCCAGCGCGCACAGCGCCAGATCGTCCGTGGCGTGAGCGAACTGGCCGAGGGCATCGTCGCCATGTCGCTGGCGCTGCTTGAGGTGCGCCGACGCCGGCTCTACCGTTTTGACCCTGAGTACGCGACGTTCGAGCGCTACGTGGAACGGCGCCACGGCATCAGCGCTGACCAGGCCCGCATCTATGTGGAGGCGCTGACTAGCCTGGGCGAGGCCCAGTACTGGAGCCTCATTGCCGATCTGGGGCTCCAGCGTACCTACGCCCTGGCGATGCTCAAGCGCGCCGACCCGACCCTGGTGACCGCCTTCCAGATGCTCCCCACCGAGGAGCGGCGCGCGGTTACGGTCACCCAGATCGAGGCCGTCGATGCTGTCGTGACCAGCGATCTGCGCACCCGCGTGGCCGAGCTGGAGCAGGCGATTACCCGCGACCAGGGCCTGCTCCAGCAGACCCGTCGGCGGCTGCAGGAGGCCGAGGAGCTGCATCAGCGGGTGGCCAGCGGTCTGATTGAGGAGCGTGACACGGCGCAGCGGGCCCTGGACGACGAGCAGCGCCAGGCGGATCGTCTGCGCAAGCTGCTCGCCGAGGCGCGCCAGATGGCGACCGCCTCCGTCACACAGGGCGCCGTGAGTCAGCCGCCGCCGTCGCCGGAACCGGCGGCGGCAGCGGTCACTGAGGCGGTGCTGGTCGTGGTCACGTACGACGTGCCCGGCCTGCTGACCGATGTGCGCGCGCTTACCGAGAAACTCAGCCGGCTGGCGGAGGTCAACCGTGACGACATCCCTGCTGAGCAGCGGCGGGAGCTCGCCGGGACATTGCAGAGCCTCCTCCAGGTCATTCGCGGCCTGCTGAGCGGGTGAGGAAAGGCTGATTATGGCGTACCCAGATGCAGAGACGGTGCGTTTGCTCTATGCTGTAAATTACGGCTGTCAAGT
>JBLWKA010000222.1:0-6074 GCA_048381555.1 Oscillochloridaceae bacterium umkhey_bin13 | reverse complement strand
TGCTGCCGATCTACTAGTGTTACCCTCTGATGGTAGTGAAACCTGGGGCCTCGTGGTGAATGAAGCCATGGCGTGTGGCTTGCCTGCACTTGTGAGCGATCAAGTTGGTTGTGCCCCTGATCTGATCATACCCGACCAGACCGGGACAACCTTTCCGCATGGCGATGTGAGCGCACTTGTGGCTCAATTATTGACCTATATTGAACAGCCAATACGTTTAATTGAGAATAAGACAGCGGCAGTGCGCCATATTCAGCGTTATAGCATTCCCTTAGCCGCAGAACGCACCGCCGCAGCGGTGGCTCAGGTCGTGCCGACGACCAGAGATTAACTCCAACCCGAGGGACAAACGATGTTGTTAGCCGATCCTAATCTAGCCTTGTTGCTCAGTTTGCTGGCATTAGGGGCAATGGGCCTTGTGCTGCTGCGCTACCGTACGGTGCTACTAGGCTTTACCTTTTTTTCTTTCTTTAATATTGCCAGTGCTAGTTTAACTGCGTTTCTGGTTGCGACCGGCTTTAACTTAAGCAGCCCGTGGCTCACCGCTGATCATTTGCGGGTGATTAACTATTCGGCCGTGGGCTTGTTAGCCTTTAGTGCCGGGGTTTGGTTGGCCTGGCGCCCACTTGCAGGCAAAGATCTTGCCTCAATCTGGCAGATCCAGACTTCCACACCACGCCTACCATCACCTTCAGTTATACCATACATCAATCAAGCAAAAAATTCACTGTTGCCATGGTTGAATCTGCGCTTTGCCATGCTCTGCCTTGGGCTTTCGGTAGCGATTTATGCTTTAACCCCAGCCGTCTATGCGATTCCTACCTTTCGTGCGGTTTGGAGTAATTTGTACAGCCTTTTACCATTAGGCTTGTTAGCCGTACTGCTGGTCTGCCAGATTAGTCGGAACTATGCTCCACTCATCATTGCTTTCCTGATCTTCATCCCAGTTGCTTTGTCTAGTGCCGTCAATACTGGACATATCGGCGTGGGTGGCTCATTTATGTTTCAGTTATTGCTTGTAGCAACCTTTGCTTTAGGCATCCGGGTTCGTACCTTGCCGCTCTTTGCAATCGGTACAATCATTTTGACCAGTTTACTAGTGGGTTGGCTCGCTTCGCGTAGTCTTATTCGTAGTGGCGAGTTGAGTCAGTATGGTCAGATTGATCGGATTGAGATTTTTGTGCGTGAATTTGCATATATTAGTCCATTTGAGCTTACACCTGAACAGGTGCAAGAGATGGTACGTATGCGGGTTGACATGACTGATCTTTTGGCGTCCCAGGTGTTCTATCAACCCCGCTTTGAACCCTATGCGAATGGTACAACCATCATCAATGAGCTTGCAGCATCACTTGTTCCACGCTTTCTTTGGCCTGACAAACCGTCAATTGTCGGTGGTAGCGCGTTTGTTACCCGCTTTACTGGCATGACCTTTGCAGAAGGTACGAGTGTTGGCCTTCCATATCAATTTGAGCTATATGCAAACGGTGGCGTGCCGGTGGTCATTGTTGGGCTCTTCATTCTGGGCTGGCTGACAGCGCGTTTAGAATTGTATACCGTTACCCGACCACTCAGCTTACCGTGGTTTTTGGTGTTGATGAATAGTACTTACGTGCTTGCAAATGGAGGACAAACAATAGTCGTAGTACTTGTCACCTTGATTGCAGGCAGTATAGGGTATTATGTGCTTGGTATCCTACTGCTTCGCTTCAATTTGGTCTATGGATTTTGGCAAGAGCCGATGATTCTCCAGGAGAGCATACCACAGAGATTACGTCCAACATCTTGGTTTAAGCCAACAACCCCACGTTCATGAAAACATATCTTCCATATTGATTGCTCCCGATCCTTTGATTTCTAATCTTATGAACCTCATTCTTCTAGGTTTTCCAAAATAGGTAGGTGTCGTTGCGTAATCGATGGCATGATTTAGCATTTTTGCAGAGGATACATTATGAATATCTACATTTGTTATGCTCGCGATTCCCTTACGACTGGAAACTACTTTGAAATTGCCTTAAAGCGCCAAGGTCATCAGGTTTTTTATATTGGCCCTGCGTTTGCTAATAATGTTGGTTATCAATCCAATATCGATTTGTATGCGCTCTCAAACAGTGGATATCTGCCAAGTCCGGATTTTGTTCTGTTTATTGAATCTCCTGCGTCTTATTTTCCACGGGGGCTTGAAAAAATTTCTTGTCCAACAGCTTGTTATATTATTGATATTCATCTAGGTACTCGTCTCAAGCTACAGTTTCTTCCATTCTTTGATTACGTATTTTGTGCGCAAAAGGATTATATTCCTCTCCTACAGCGCCACCATCAGCAGGTATCATGGTTACCCCTTGCATGTGATCCGGTCATCCATGGCAAACAGTCTCTGTCTAAAACAAGTGAGGTTGGCTTTGTTGGTAATTCCTATGCATCCGTGCGACGTTCAGCGCTCCTTAGTGCGATTGAGAAAGAGTTTTCGATAAATGACTATCATAAAATGTACGCGAAAGAACTTCTAAGTACAGTGTATAGTCAAGCGAAAATTGTATTTAATTGTTCAATAAATGGAGATGTCAATATGCGCGTCTTCGAAGCCCTCGCTAGTGGGACACTTCTCCTTACAGATCGTGTGGAAAATGGTTTATATGATCTATTCGATGAGGGCGTCCACCTAATTACATACGAAAACGAAAATGAGATGCTACAATGCATCAGGTATTTTCTTGATCATGAACATGAACGCGAATTGATTGCCCTTGAAGGTATGCATCATGTATTAGAAAAACATACGTATGAGCATCGTGTATTGTCAATGTTAGAGACTATATTTCAGTCCTCTGCCAGAAAAGTTGCGCCCATTCGTCAATTTGATCAGGAAAATGTGATTGCTACCTATGCTGGTATTTATGCTATGTATCGCGTTGTTGATCCGGTGATAGATCAGTTGGATGTTGCCTGGAAATGTAAGTCAGGGCGATTACGAGTCTTGTTAAAAGTGATTATTGTCCTTTCTAGAAGATTTAATGCTATTTTCCGGATAACACCTTCTCTGCGGGAATTGGCTTCCGTTCTTGGATATCGTTTTTCGAAAAAGAAAAAACTGTAAAAATCACAATTTGCTGGTGAATTTGCGATTTGGTTTTTGGGGTGTTATTTCATTTGTTGAATTGGCTTATATGTCTTGTGTTGTGGTTACTATGAATTTTTTACTTGCCTTGATGTGTCCGTTCCGGAGGGGGCGATTGCCCTCGGTTTGATTTGCGAAAATCGGCAGAATTCGGCATACTACCGCTATGGACGAGCCACAACGCCCCGATGAACTGAGTGAAGACGCGTGGCTGGCGACCCCTCTGGAAGTGCGCCAGTTTCTTGCGCTGCTCATGATGAAACTTGCGGCGATTGAGGCACGGCTCAATCAGAACTCGCAGAACTCCTCGAAACCACCCTCGTCTGATCCGCCATCGGCACCACCGCGACCAGCCAAAACGCCACGGGGCAAACCCAAGACCAAAGGTGCGCAGCCAGGACATCCCGATCAGCAACGCGACCTCATTCCGACGAGCGAGGTCAGCCAGGTCGTTCCGCTGCGGCCCACGACGTGTCATGCCTGTCAGCACGCCTTGCCTGAGGATCTCGCCCCCATTGGCCCGCCACGGCGGCAGCAGGTCTGGGATATGCCGCTGGCACCGCCCGAGGTGACGGAATACCAGTACCAGACCGTGATCTGCCCGTGCTGTCAGGCGTGGGTGGCGGCGCAACGCCCCGATGACGTGCCGCCCGGCGCCTTTGGCCCGCGCCTCGTCGCACTGATTGCCCTCCTGCACGGACGGTACCGCATCAGTAATCGTGAACTGGTTGACCTGCTGCGCATGGTTTGGCAGATCCCCATCAGTGTTGGCAGTGTCAGCGAACTCCAGCAGGTGGCGAGTGCCGCACTGGCCCCCGCACAGGCGGAAGTACAGGCCGTGATTGCCGCTGCCGACCACGTCCATGTGGACGAGACCCGATGGCGCGAAGGAACCCGCCGCCCGTGGTTGTGGGTGGCGGTCGGCACACTGGCAACGCTGTTCATGATTCAACTGGGCCGCGGCAAAACGCAGTTGGATGCCTTGCTGGATGCATCGTTTACCGGCTTCGTCACCTCGGATCGCTTGACGACGTACAATCGTCTTCCGCTCACCCGCCGCCAGGTGTGCTGGGCGCATCTCATCCGCAATCTGCGGAGCCGGGTTGAGACGAAGGGGCGCTGGCAAGCCGATGCCGCCGATCTGCTGGCGTTGGCCGAACTGGTCTTCGCGGTGTGGGATCGCTATCGAACCGGAGCGATCGACCGGGAAACGCTGCGTGCGATGCTGGAACCCATCCAACACGCGATGTGGGAACGGCTGCATGTCGCCGAGCGCGGCGGCCAGTATCTGGGCAGCCTGTGTCGCGAGATGATCCGGCTGTGGGATGCGCTCTGGACATTCGTCAAGGTGGATGGCATCGAGCCGACCAACAACGCCGCAGAACGAGCGTTGCGTCCGGCCGTACTCTGGCGCAAGGGCTGCTACGGCACCCAGAGCGATGGCGGGAGCCGCTTTGTCGAGCGCATACTGACGGTTAGCGCAACCTGTGAGCAGCACGAACGCCCCCTCTTCCCGTACCTGATCGCGGCGGTTACCGCCTATTGGGCGAATCAGCCTGCCCCGCAATTGCTACCTACAGGGGGGGCCTGAACGGATACTGCCTTGATTTTATCGCCATAGTCCCGAAATAATAATACTCATCGTTCGCTAGTGATCTAGGCGTTTTCCTATTTTTTCTACACGGGTTTTCGTCGACAAAGTCTCAATTTTCGAGGGTTTTGAGATCGATGAGCTACGGGATGGATCGAGGATTGTATATTTAACCTGATAATGGTACAGGCGCACCACTTCAGCTACTCGATGTCGTGTAAATACCCAATAGGAAAAATCGAACACTCACCCCGACACGAGCGAACGGTAAGATAATATACTCTACGCGTGATTTTGCATAAGCCAATCTAAATGCCAACTGTCTTTCTCGCCCCCGATCTACGCATTCTTGGCGGCGTCCAATTGAGTGGACAAATTGCCCTTGAGGGTTTACGCAACACTGCACTAACCCATCTGCTTGCGTATGGCCCTGGCTCTAGCCAGTATGTAACCGCCGATACTGCCATTGTTGGCTCACAAGCCGCAGCGATTCATGCGGCTTTGGCAATGCAACCAAGGCATGATCGCATTCTGGTCTGGCATATCGGCTTACTCAAACTACGTCCCTTTCTACGTACCTTGGCTCCAACCTACCTTTTTTTGCATGGTATCGAGATTTGGCGCAAGCATGATCCCCTCACTCGCCTACTCCTCAGGCGGGTTGATCACTTCTTAAGTAATAGCGACCATACTTGGCAGCGTTTCCTCGGTTACTACCCCCACCTCCGCGCCCGACCTCATACCATGGTTCACCTCGGTTTAGAAGCCCCTGCCCCCCTGTTACCCCCACCTCCCTCTGATCCCCCTGCGGCGCTCATCCTTGGCCGCATCGCCCGCGCCGAAGACTACAAAGGCCATCGCGAGTTGATCACGGCCTGGTCGTTGGTGCGTCGCGTCGTGCCTACGGCCCAACTCTGGATCGCGGGTGATGGTGATCTACGCCCTGAGCTCGAAGTCTTGGCCCAGGCTCAGGGCTTAACTGATGCCATCCACTTCTTTGGGCGGGTCTCGGAAACTCAAAAGCAAGATCTGTTAGCTAGTTGTCGCTGCTTAGCTATGCCCAGTCGTGGTGAAGGCTTCGGCTTGGTCTACCTCGAAGCCATGCGTCTCGGGCGGCCCTGCCTGGTCAGTGATGCCGACGCCGGGCGCGAGGTCGTCAACCCACCCGAGGCTGGCCTCGCTGTTGATCCCACTGATCGCAGTGCCCTCGCCACCGCGCTGATCCGCCTCTTACACCCTGGCCCGCAATGGCATGCCTGGTCGGCGCAGGCGCGTACCCGCTACGAAACCCACTTCACAGCGGCCCATTTTCAGCAACGCCTGCTGGAGGCACTTCGTGAGAGGTGATCTGGTTTTGGGGCT
>JBLWKA010000221.1:0-6148 GCA_048381555.1 Oscillochloridaceae bacterium umkhey_bin13 | reverse complement strand
AAAAAGAGGCGGTAAACCAACGGAAATGAGCTGCTATCCGCATAAAACAGAGGGCTTACAAAGGAATAGTACATATCGATGATAGTAATGCCTGATTCAAGCGAATTCGGGTAGTCTAAACGTCAAATAAAATGCTAACCAATTCTTTCTTGGAAGGCTAAAATGAGAATTCATCGAAAGACTAGCGAACGGTGAGATCGATCATGCATCAACCCAATAAGGATACCAGATGAGTCTGTTATCTCGATTTAAGGTAACTTCGCATCATGACAGATCTCCGTTGAGCTTACTGATTGTATTAGTAGGCTTGGGGTGTGCAGTTGCGATTGGTTACTTAGTTGGAACCGATCAATTCTCATACCGTATATTAATTATTGGTTTCACTCTTGGTGCGGTTTTAGCTGCTCTGATTGCTGGTGAACGTGGATTATACATTGGTTTTTTGTTGTGGATTGGCACGTTTGCTCTTGGCTATCGTACAATCAGAATAAGTCCCCATTTTCTGCTTTACCCCAGCGAAATTGTCCTCTGGGGTTTAGTTGGTATGATTATTATATTTAGAATTATTCAACCTACGTTTCGTCCTCATTATCACTGGCCGTCCTGGTTACCTTGGTTCATACCATTTTGGTTTTGGGGCTGGATCGTTGGTCTTGGGGCTGGTTGGCCGCTTGATCGTATTGCCAGCGATTTTCGCAATTTTCTGCTCTTAATACCAATGATCTTGGTTACATCAAGCATGTTAGCTAAACCTGACCGCTGGCCTCTAATCTTGGCAACAATGGTTGCTGTTTCGATATGGATTAGTTTCTGGGGTAGCTTAGAGTATCTTTTTCCAACCATTAAAAATATATTTCCTGGCTTCATTACTAATCCTATTCCTGGTTTAAGTCAAGAAGGCTTTATGCGTGCCCAGTTCTCTTTTTGGGGTGCAGCAGCAGCTACCTTTATCTGTGCAATCTTCTTGCCATTTAATCTTGTCGTCTGGCGTCAATGGAAGCATCTCTGGTTGCGCATCTTGTTACTCGTTGTGATTGGTATCCAATTGTTTGCTATCTATATTGGTGGTTATCGTAGCATCTGGTTGCTTACCGGGATTGTAATCGCGGTCTGGCTGATGTATCGGGTTGGAATGCTATTTGGTAGTCTATTGCTTGCCCTGTTCTTGGGTGCGTATCGGTTTTTACCTGAGCCAGCCCAGCTACGGATTGACTCACTGATCGTTGCGCTTGAGGGTAGTCCGATTGATTCAAGTGCAGCCAAACGTTGGGATCGGGTACTTGAAACATGGCAGACTGCTTGGCAAAACCCCTTTGGGGTTGGCTGGAGTGGCACAGGCTGGGTGCATAGCGACTTCATTCAGATTGCAGCGAACCTGGGCCTCTTGGCTGGACTGCTCTTTCTAGGGGCTTATCTCTTCACGCTTTGGCGCATCTGGCGACATGTACAAGCGTTGCCCCATGATCAGCGGGCTAACAGTACAGGATTAACTTTGCTGTTAGCCTTCATCGTAGTTGGTGGTTTGCTTATGTTCCAGGGGGTTCAGGTATTGACCCAGTTGATTCTGCCCGTTTGGCTCGTCTGGGTTTTGGTCGAAGTTTGGCTTAAACAACATTCAAAGCAACAACGCACCATCCCATCCAGAGGTCTGCGATGAGCTTACCCCCGATTTCAGTCTTACTCCCGACCTTTAACTGCGCTACGTATGTTCGTCCAACCCTCGAATCAATCCGTTGGGCCGACGAACTTTTGGTTGTTGACTCGTTCAGCACCGATGCGACCCTTGAGCTCTGCCGCGAGTACGGGGCGCGGATTATCCAGCATGAGTATATCAACTCAGCCCGTCAGAAGAACTGGGCGGTGGCCCAGTGCCGGCACGAGTGGGTGCTCCAAATTGATACTGATGAGATCCTTGAGCCTGGCTTGGAAGCAGAATTGCGTGCAGCCATTGCAGTAGCCTCGGCAAACCTTCATGCCTTCCGGATGCCACGCAAGAACCATGTGCTCGGGCCGTGGATGCGCTATGGTGGCATCTATCCCGATTACCAGACCCGCCTCTTCCGCCGTGATCAGGGACGTTGGATCGAGCGTGAAGTGCATGCCCATATTGTCGTCACCGGTCAAGTTGGTACCTTGCAAGGCCATCTTCTTCACTACGGCATGCCCAACCTATCAAAGCAACTGCATAACCTTGATCGCTACACCCGCTACGAAGCCGACGAACTGCGCAAGCAGGGGCGGCGCTTTCACTGGCACCAGTTGCTATTGCGCCCATGGCTGGTTTTCCTCTACCGTTACTTATGGCTTCAGGGCTTCCGTGATGGTTGGCGCGGGTTAATCATGTGTGCTTACCTAGCTATGTATTCTTTCCTCGCTTACGCCAAGCTCTGGGAGCTCGAAGAGTTGCAACTGGATCACAGCCCCCGATGATACGCGTGGCTTTTGTTGAGCAAGAAAGCCAGATGGGGGGCGTCGAGTACAGTACGTTAATCCTGGCTTCAGCCCTGGATCGCAAGCGCTTTCAGCCCGTGGTGATCGTGCCAGAGCATGGCCCGCTGGTTGAGCATTGCCAGAGCCGCAATATCTCGGTGTTGCTCGCACCGCGCCCGACCTTTCGCTCGGCCAGTTGGCGCATTGCGGGGCGCACGGTCGCTGACCCATTGGCCATGCTGCTCAACCCGTTACGCCTGGAGCGAGCATCTGCTATGCTGGCGCAGGTACTGCGGGCCTTTAGCCCGGATCTGGTGATCACCAAAGGTCTCCTAGTGCATTTTTATGGTGGCCTTGCAGCGCGCCGACTCAGGGTGCCGTGCCTCTGGCATGTGCAGGACGAAGTGCCACCCGAGCGGGCGCGGGGGCTCTACCTGCGCACGCTACAGCTTGCGGGACAAGTGCTTGCTGCTAGCGTGGTCGGCGATGCTGCTAGCATTGCTGCACAGTTCCCGGCCCATCCGGCGGTCACTACGGTGTATAACGGGATCGATACCGACGAGTATGCGCCGGGAACCGTCGCTGGAACCTTACGCCATGATCTGGGTATTCCCACGGATGCGATCTTGATTGGTAATCTGGCTCGCCTAACCGACTGGAAAGGCCAGCATGTTCTGATTGAAGCGTTCAATGTGATTGCGCAGCATTTTCCTATGGCCCACCTCGTGCTGATTGGCTCGCCGCTCTTCGACAATGATCAGTACGAGCAGCGTCTGCGCCTCATGGCGGCAATAGGCGCAGGGGCGGGGCGCATCCACTTCGCGGGCTACCGCACTGATACCGCCGCAAGCCTGGCCGCCCTTGACCTCTACGTCCATCCCTCACTACGCAAGGACACCGCGCCGTTGGCCCTGCTCTCGGCCCTGTCCACGGGATTGCCCACAATTATTAGTGCAGTGCCGGGCATGCTCGAGGTGGTCGAGCCTGGGGTTTCGGCACTGACAACCCCAAGCGGGGATAGCCAAGTCCTTGCCGAGCAACTAAGCCTACTGCTTAGCCAACCCGAACTAGGTAAGCGCCTTGGGCAAGCCGCCCGAACAAGTGCAGTAGCACGCTTTAGTATTTCGGTTCATACGACGCAGATGCAGGCGATGATCGAAAGCGCCCTTACCAATGTCTCAGCCTCATCTCACCATCGTGGCTAACGCATCCCCCACATCTAGGCAGCGTTCCCGCATCCTCTTCGTTCACAACGGACGTGAGCGTTTTGTCCTTGACGATCTCTCCATCCTCCGGGGGGCCTACAGTGTGAGCGACTGGTACCAGCCAACACGCCACTACAACCCTTGGCGCCTCTTGAACCTCGTACAATCACACGATCTTGTCTTCAGTTGGTTTGCCAGTTGGCACTCGCTGGCTCCCACGCTGCTAGCTCGACGGCTTGGCAAACCGACCATTACCGTAGTAGGTGGTTATGACACCGCGTGTGTTCCCGAAGCCAACTATGGATCGCAACGCGGCGGCATGCGCCGGATCATCTCGCGTCTGGTCATACTTGCTTCTGATCAGCTAATTGCTTTTTCAAACACGGCTCGACACGAGGCGATTAACAATGCTGGTGTTCAGCCTCAAAAAATCCTTAGTATTCATCTAGGCGTTACACCCCTTCCATTTGGTAGCTCTCCTCGTGAGCCAATCGCACTTACTGTTGGCGGGGTCTGGCACGAGAACTTGCTGCGCAAAGGCATGCTGCCCTTCGTGCAGGCGGCCGCCTACATGCCCGAGGTGCGCTTCGTGCTGGTCGGTCGCTGGTACGATGACAGCATTGAGGTGTTGCGTGAGGCCGCAGGGCCAAACGTCGAGTTTTGCGGCTTCGTTTCAGATGAGGAACTCACGGCACTTTATGCCCGGGCAGCGGTCTATGTGCAAGCAAGTCTGCACGAAGGTTTTGGGCTCAGCGTGGCTGAAGCGATGAGTGCTGGTTGCATTCCAGTGGTCACGCGGTGTGGCTCACTGCCAGAGGTGGTTGGTGCGCATGGGCTTTTCGTTAAGAGCACCGACCCTGCTGAGCTCGCCAGCGGCATCAGGCAAGCATTAGCACGCGATGATCGGCAGCGTTTCGCGATCAGGTCGCATGTACTTGAAACGTTCGCTCCCGAACGGCGTATTGAGCGGATGCTTGAACTTGTTCATACCTGCTTGACCAAGAAATACACTACTAATAACCATCAATCATTGGAAATCCATTAACTCTACTTTGCCACTTCCTTATCAGGCCGGTATGCGTCGAGTCGGCCCTCGCGAATGAGTTCATCAATGGCCAGGATGCGGAGCCAATCGAGCACTCCACGATGGATCGCCGCCAGCGATTGGCGCCTTCGATCGGGCCGAGGGGGAAAAAGCGCGTCGCCCTGGGTTGCCCCGCTGCGCGCGTTGCTGCCATTCCTGCTCAACCAGGAAGCTGTAGGCCAGCATCACCAAGATGGCGTGACGATGGAAGCCGTCCCAGCCCCGTCCCTGGTATTGATCCCATCCCAACAGGGTTTTGGCATCCTGATGAAAGCGCTCGACCTGATGGCGGCGATGGGCGTACTCCACCAGCGTGGCCAACGGCGTCACGGGTGGGAAGTTGCTCCAGTACCAGCGCGGGTCGCCGACCTGTCCACGAACCGGCACTTCGCCAATCAACCAACCCTCGGTCCAGCGCAGCGTATCGGTCTGTCGTTCGCAGCGCAGGGCGACGAACCGTGCGCGCAAGCGCCCATTGCTGCCCTCACGCCAACTAATGGTCTGCCAGGCACGTTTGGGTTGGGCGCTCACCAGGGCATCAGCCCGTTGTGCTGGGCTATCCGCGCTCGCGCGCACCGTGAAATCGCGCCGCACCGCCATCACATAACGCAGCTCGCGCCGCTCCAACTGGTCCAAAAAGGAGGGCTGGTCGCCGTAATCGGCGTCAGCAACGACCGCCGCAAAGCTGACCGCCTGGGCGATGGCCCAATCGATCAGGTCGATGGCGATCTCGGCCTTGGTCTGGAAGCCAATCGACGCGGGGATGTGCGTCTTGGCCCGTCGAACCGGGTCGGTGGTCCACAGCTTGGGCAGATACAGCCGTGTGGTCAGCGGGTAGGCCAGGGTGCGTTCGGCATAGGTCAGGTTGACGGTTACCTGGCAGTTGTCCACTTTGCCCAACGCGCCGGAGTACTGACGAGCAACCCCGACCGAGTCATGGCCTTGCTTGGGCAGGCCCATGTCGTCGATAATCAGCACTGCGTCGCCCTCAGAGGGGAGGGCCATCAGGCCCTGCACGCGTTGGGCATTGAGCGCGCGTTCATCCCAGCGCATGGTGGTCAGCATGCCCTGCAGCGACTGCTCGGAGGTGCCGGGAACCACCTGCGCGATGGTGTCGCAGTTCTTGTTGGGGTGTTCGGTCAACAGCCCAGTGAGATAACGCTCCATCGCGTGGCGACTCTCGTTGCGAAAAAAGTGAACCTGGAGCGGGGCAAGGTAGGCATCGAGGGCGGCAAGGGATGCGGTTGGGGCCTGCGGAAGGCGAGAAGAGGTTACCATAATGTTCAGTATACCACCTCCTCACGTATCCGTTCAGGGAGGGGCGACTGCCCTCGGTTTGATTTGCGAAAATCAGCAAGATTCGGCATACTACCGTTATGGACGAGCCGCAACGCCCCCCTGAACTGAGTGAAGACGCATGGCAGGCGAC
>JBLWKA010000220.1:0-6214 GCA_048381555.1 Oscillochloridaceae bacterium umkhey_bin13 | reverse complement strand
CATTCGCCATCCGATCCGCGTGTCCATACCGATCATCCGGTGGCGAATGCTTCGGCCCTACCTGTCCCCGCCATCCATCCTGTGTCCGCCCCGGCACCGCATCCGCCCGCCCCGGCACCGCATCCCGTGTCCGACCCATCCGTGCCCGCCCCGGCACCGCATCCGCCCGCCCCACATCCGTGTCCGGCCACACCATCGTAAGGGCCGAAGCATTCGCCATCCGATCCGCGTGTCCATACCGATCATCCGGTGGCGAATGCTTCGGCCCTACCTGTCCCCGCCATCCATCCTGTGTCCGCCCCGGCACCGCATCCGCCCCGTCGCCCCTCCCTGCCTGCTACGGCGCTACCTGTCTACCTCGGTCGTAGCATAGCGGGCAAAGATCCGCCGATAGGCGTCACTGCTGGCGATCAACTCGTCGTGGTTCCCCTGGGCCACCAGTCGCCCACCGCGCAAGACCAGGATCTGGTCGGCCCAGCGAATCTGCGAAATCCGATGGGTGATCAGCAAGGTCGTGCGTCCCTTCAGGATGCGGCGCATGGCACGCTGGATCTGATCCTCGGTCGCACTATCAATCGCGCTGGTCGAGTCATCGAGGATCAGAATGCGTGGATCGGTCAGGAAGGCCCGCGCAATCGCCAGACGCTGGCGCTGGCCCCCCGAGAGGGTTACGCCGCGCTCGCCAATCACCGTGGCGTACCCGTCAGGCAGGGCCATAATAAACTCGTGGGCCTGCGCCTCACGGGCGGCCTGCTCGATCTGCGCCTGGGTCGCCCCCGTCATCCCAAAGGCAATATTTTCGGCAATCGAACGGCTAAACAGAAACACATCCTGCTCAATCGTCGAGATCTGCGAACGCAAGGCATCGAGGCTCCAGTCACGCACGTTCACGCCATCAAGCAGGACCCGTCCAGTGGTTGGATCGTAGATCCGATTGACGAGCCGGGTAAGCGTGGTTTTACCGGCCCCGGTCTGGCCGACAATCGCCACCGTCTGGCCTGCCGGTACCCGAAAACTGATCTGACTCAGCACCGGGGCGGCTCCGCCATGCTCTCCACCTGCCGGGTTCGTGGCCGCATAGCCAAAACTGACCGCTTCGAAGACCAGTTCGCCCTGGATCGGTGCACGATGGCCGTTCGCCTGCTCATCCAGGTTGGTCTCGTCATTGATCATGCTCAGAATGCGCCCCGCCCCTGCCAGACCTAACTCGACTAGCACAAAGCTGAAGAGCGAAATGAAGGTCGGGAAGCGTAGCTGCGAAAAGAGTCCCAGGAATGCGACGGCCTCGCCCACCGAGAGATCCTGGCGCAAGAAGAGCACAGCGGCGTGGCCGAAGGCCAGGCCAAAGGCAACCCCATAGAGCAGCAGCGGCAGATAACGGGCCTGGATGCGCCCCTGTTGCACAAACAGATCACGGTAGGCCCGCGCCGAGGCACTAAACTTGCCCCGCTCGCTCGCCTCCTGGGCATAGGCTTTGACCACCTCGATCCCACTCACCGCCTCGGCCAGACCTGCATTCACGACCCCGAACTGAAAACGCAGTTGGCCGGTGACTGGCCCTAACTGGCGACTGTACTGGCGCAGGGCTGGAACAAACGCCAGCAGAAAGAGCAGCGGTACCAGCAACAGTTCCCAGCGCAGCAGCGCAATCGCAATGATCGGCACCACTGTGCTAGCAAGTGAGTTGTAGATCAGGCTGAGGCCCGGGCTGACCATCAGATTGAGTTGCTGCACATCGTTGGTGGCCCGCGCCATCACATCGCCCACTTGCTGACGATTATGAAACGTCTGACTCTTGCCGAGCAAGCTCACAAACAGTTCGTTGCGAGCATCACGCTCTAAGCGTTGGGCCGTCAACTCGGTGGCATACCAGGCGATCAGGGTCGCAAAGCCGTGTCCCAGCCGGGCCGCCACAATCGCCAGCGCCACCGCCAGCAACAGTTCGAGATCGGGCGCGGTGATGATCAGATCGAAGGCCACCCCGATCCTGGTCAACGCAAAGCTATAGAGCGCACTGCCAACCACAAAGCCCAACATCGCCGTGAGCGGGAGGTAGGGGTAACGCAGTACCAGACTGATGATCCAGCGCACAGGGCTACGCTGATCGCTACGCTGCGTCGTCGCGACCGAAAATTCGCGTTGCGCCACAAAAACATCTCCGTTTAATGCGAAAGCTTGTGCATTGTACGCGACGTACGCTCAATTGTGCGTCGGCCCAAAGACCGAGTCACGCCTGGGCGATCCTGACTCTGTGAAGGACTTCCCAATCTCCGTGTAACGTGCTATACTGCGAATCTCAATTGCCCAGCAATGGCCCATAGAACGTGCGCGGTTTGCACAGTTTAGCGCGGATCGCGCCAACTAGCATGCCCACAGGAAGGCGCAGGGAGGCAGCATGATCGTAGGAGTCCCGACCGAGACGTTCCCCGGCGAGCAGCGTGTGGCACTGGTTCCAGGGGACATCCCGATGCTGCAGAAGCTCGGGTTAGCGGTGCAGATCGAAGCCGGAGCTGGTCAGGCCGCAGGCTTCCCCGACGCCCAGTATCTCGAACGGGGGGCCAGCATTGCCCCCAATCGGGGCACACTGTTTGCCCAAGCCGATCTGTTGCTCCAGGTGCGGGCGGCAGGAGCAGCCCCGGATCAGGCCGAGCGTGACTTGACGCTATTGCGCCCAGGTCAAACCGTGGTTGGGTTTATGGATCCGCTTTGGGATGCCCGTGCCCTAGCGGCCCTGGCCGAACGGGGCGTCAATGCGCTGGCGATGGAACTGGTGCCCCGCATCAGCCGCGCCCAAAGCATGGACGCGCTCTCGTCAATGGCAACAATTGTTGGCTACAAAGCCTCGTTGCTGGCCGCCATGCACCTGCCCCGCATCTTCCCCATGCTGATGACGGCAGCTGGCACGATCACCCCGGCCCGGGTCTTTGTGATCGGGGCTGGTGTCGCCGGACTGCAAGCCTGTGCCCACGCCAAGCGCATGGGTGCCCGCGTCGAGGCCTATGATGTGCGGGCGGCCGTCAAAGAGCAGGTCGAGAGTGTTGGGGCCAAATTTGTCGAGCTACCGCTCGAGACGGGCAATAGCGAAGATAAGGGCGGTTATGCCAAGGCCCAGGGCGAGGAGTTTTACCAGCGCCAGCGCCAGTTGATGGGCGAGGTCGTGGCCCGCAATGATGTGGTGATTACCACCGCCGCCATCCCCGGCAAACGCTCGCCGGTTCTGGTGACCCGCGAAATGGTCGCAGGCATGCAGCCTGGTTCGGTCATCATTGACCTGGCCGCCGAACACGGTGGCAATTGTGAACTGAGCCAGCCTGATCAGGCCGTGGTTGAGTATGGGGTCACGATTTTGGGGCCAACCAACCTGGCCGCGAGTGTACCCAACCATGCCAGTCAGCTCTATAGCCGCAATCTGGTCAACCTGCTGCGCCTGGCGATCAAAGACGGTCAGCTTAGCCTCAATAGCGATGACGAGGTGGTACGCGAGACAACCGTGGTGCGGGCCAACGAGCTTACCAACCAGCGTATCCGCGACATGCTGAGCCAGGCCCAGGCGGTTGCATCGTAAGCCATAAGGAATGATCACATGGAAATGTTAGTCATTGCCCTGACTGTCTTTGTGTTGGCGATCTTCGTAGGGGTCGAAATTATCACCAAGGTACCGCCGACCCTGCACACGCCGCTGATGTCGGGTTCGAACGCCATTTCGGGCATTACGATTGTCGGTGCGATCATCGCCACCGGGGCCGAGGTTTCGTTGCTCACGACGATCCTGGGCTTTCTGGCCGTCGTGTTTGCCACGATCAACGTGGTGGGCGGATTTATGGTTACCAACCGCATGTTAGCAATGTTCCGTCGGAAGGATTAAGCCACCATGGGTTCCTCGCTGATCAATCTGGCCTACCTGGTCGCTGCGATCCTGTTCATTGTTGGGATCAAAGGTCTGACCCACCCCCGCACTGCCGTGCGCGGCAACCGGCTCGGGGCCATTGGCATGCTGATCGCCATCATCGCCGCGATGCTCGACCATCACGTGCTACGTTACGAGTGGATCCTGGCTGGCATGGTGCTGGGCGGGGCTATCGGGGCGCTGATGGCAACCCGGGTGAAAATGACCGATATGCCCCAGATGGTCGCCTTGCTCAACGGTTTCGGCGGCATCTCCTCGACCCTCGTCGCCGGCGCAGCCCTTTACGAAGCGCTGGCAGGCATTGGTGAACTCTCGATCCAGTTTGTGATCGCCGGCGCGGCCTCGGGCCTGATTGGAGCAGTCACCTTTTGGGGCAGCATGGTCGCCTTTGGCAAGTTGCAGGGCTTGGTCGGTGATATCAAGCTGATCGGGGCGCAATGGCTGAATGTGGCGCTCTTGGCAATCACCAGTGCCCTGGCAATCTGGCTGGTGATCGATCCGAGCGCCACCTGGGCCTACTGGATGCTGGTGCTTACCGCCAGTCTGCTGGGCCTGTCGCTGGTCTTCCCGATCGGCGGAGCCGACATGCCCGTCGTCATCTCGTTGCTCAACTCCTACTCGGGGCTGGCGGCGGCCGCCACGGGCTTTGTGCTCAATAATAACGCCCTGATCATCACCGGATCACTGGTGGGCGCGTCGGGCATCATCCTGACCAGCATTATGTGCAAGGCCATGAACCGCTCGCTGACCAATGTGCTGTTTGGGATTGGCGCACCCGCCGAAGCCCAAACCACGAGCGACGACGAGGTCTATGCGGGCAAGATCAAGGCCGCCCACGCCGACGAGTTGGCGATGCTGATGGAGGGTGCTCGCCGGGTCGTGATCGTCCCCGGTTATGGCATGGCCGTCTCGCAGGCCCAACATGCAGTGCGCGACCTGGTGCTCGAACTTGAACAGCGTGGGGTCACGGTCGAGTTTGCCATCCACCCAGTTGCGGGACGCATGCCCGGCCATATGAATGTCTTGCTGGCCGAGGCCGACATCCCCTACGAGCAGATGAAAGAGATGGACGAGATCAATCCTTCGTTCGAGCAGACCGACGTAGCGATTGTGATCGGGGCCAACGATGTGGTCAATCCGCTGGCCCGTACCAACCCCAGCAGCCCCATCGCCGGTATGCCAATTCTGAACGTAGATAAGGCTCGCAGCGTGATTGTGATTAAGCGCAGTCTGAGCCCAGGCTTCGCCGGCGTGCCGAACCCACTTTTTGCCGCCGACAATACGCTGATGCTTTTTGCCGATGCGAAAAAGGGTGCCCTCGATCTGATGAATGCGCTCAAAGCGTAACCGTCGAACCGGCATTTGTTGCGGCCCACTCCAAGCAGGTGACAAAGACCTAGGTCTTCGTCACCTGCCATGGGTTCGTAATAACGACCGTCGCTTGTTGGGCCTGCACATCGTAGTGTGGCAAAGCAAAACGGCCCCAACCAGCCGTGGATACCGCCTGCCCCCAGGCAAGAAACCCTTCCTCGAAGGTAGACCCCAGGGCAGTTACCATAGCGTGGTAATCCTCTTCGGTACCGAGACTCGCGTGATAGGCCACATCAAGCAAGGTTATGCCTGGTCTGGGCTTGATTACGAACACATGAACGCTTTTGCGGTCGTGAACATTTTCACGAAACGAACTTATTCGCTCTATTCAGAATCATGATCATGTTGATAAAAGAGTAGGAGATTCCCGTCATACTAGTAGGCATGTGGAAAGCGTGGATAATGCTCCGTTAACAGCATTCTGACGCCATGATCATTGTGGGGAAGACATGTGGAGAGCCAGGAACAACATGTGTAGAAGCATAGTTCGTGGCCCAAACTATTCAGTTCCTCCCCATGTCCTCCACCTCATGTTCCACGAGTTATCCACAAGTCACCATAGTTATCCACAGATTATGGCGAGTTATCCACAAAAGGGGAGAATCTGGGGAAAACTATGCTGGTTATAGCGCCACCCATGTGGCCCCAGAAAAAAACCGGGGTGGGGGTGCTTAACCAGAACCGTGGGGCATCGGCCTACGCCTGAGGCGTGGGGCCACCTGTGGCCCCACGCTAAAAACCCGGGGAGGGGGCGGCGACCGCCGCCGGGGGCGTGGGGCCACCTGGTGGTCCCACAATAAAAAACCGGGGTGGGGGGGGGGGGCCCCCCCCCCCCCCCGGTTTGCGTCCCCACCCCGCAGAGCCGCGCCCCCCGCGGGGGGGGGTTCTATTTCGACTGGCGTTGTGGGGTCTGGGCTGTGCGCGCGCGAGTCGGCG
>JBLWKA010000219.1:0-6252 GCA_048381555.1 Oscillochloridaceae bacterium umkhey_bin13 | reverse complement strand
GGTGAAGCGACAGATGTACGGACGTGCGAAAATCGATCTGTTAAAACAGCGCCTCATGGCGTAGGTGCGCCAGATGCCCCGATTCACCAAAAGTGCGCAAGAGCCACTTGACAGCCGTAATTTACAGTAGCTCCGACAGCGAGGGGCCGCGCGCCATCCTCGACCAGCAGCAAGCGGCGGGGATGCCGCTGCCACCGATCTATCTCATGGATGCGGCGGGCGGCTGGGGCAAGACCCGCGCCCAGATCGACGTGGCGAGCGACGGCCAGACGCGCATGGTCGCGCCCATCCCGCAGGGCGGCGGCAGCGACCCCAACCGCTTTAGCGTGGCCGACTTCCAGGTTGACCCCGAGCGCACCTGCTGCACCTGCCCCAATGGGGTGGTGAGCACGCGCGCCTACCGTCACGGCAGTGGGGAGGGCGTGAGTTTCCGTTTTCTGGCGTCCCAATGCCGCGACTGTCCGCTCTGGTCACGCTGCCGCGACCCCGAAGCCAACCCCAAGGGCCACCGCAGCGTGTTCATGACCGACCATCATAGCTACCTACGCGAGGCCTTGGCCTTCAACCAGACGCCGACCGGACGAGCGCTGCTGCACGGGCGCTGGCAGGTTGAGCCGGTGGTGGCCTGGCTGGTGCGTTACCAGGGTTGTCGACGGGCGCGGCGGGTGGGTCAGGCGGCAGCCCAATTCCAGTTGTACCAGGCCTGCGCGATGCGCAACCTGCTCATGTGGTTGAGCCGCGTCCGGCGCGGGCTGGCCCCCCAACCGCCCACGTGAGCCGGGCGGTGCCGCTGCGCCCATGCACGCTCCTCTCGCAGGGGCGGGCTGCGGCATGCCTGATTCTGGGGGTAAGCACGACGAAACCATTAAATTCAGGGCAAAAACCACGCGAATCGCGCTATTCTTCCCCGCGAAAGGTGTTCAACCTCGGTGCAATCCTCGTATTCCTGCATGCCCCCGCCCCTTCCTCGGTCTAAAAAAACCGTCGGGGCAATAGTCACGTACCAGGACATGTGGTAAGCTTTGGCTACTGCATTCTGACGCGGAGGAGGCTCCGATGCGCACCGCAAAGGTCTACCCAATGGTCACCAAGCAGATTTATCATGCCGAGATGACCACGTGTCCGACCTGTGGCAGCCCGCTGCGCCGTGCGATCACCATCTCACAACGAACCGTCGTCACGTTGGATGGGGTACGGCGGATCGTCCACTGTGGCTACCGTTGTCGGCAGGCGGACTGCCCAACGGCCACACGCCCCTATCGCAGCACCGTGGCCGACGGCGTGGCGCTGCCCGGCTTCACCTTTGGGCTCGATGTCGTGTTGCTCGTCGGTCACCTGCGCCTCGGCGCGCATCAGACCGTCGATGAGATCCACGTCGCCGTGCAAGCTCGCCTGACCCCGCTTGGGGTCACCATCTCGCGGCGCGAAATCCTCTACCTCTTTGACGCCTACTGCACCTTGCTGCGGGCCAGCCAAGCCATTGCGGACGACCACGCCTGGCAGGCACATAGCCGCACCAATGGCGGGATTATCATCTCGATTGACGGGATTCAACCCGATAAAGGCAGCGAAACGATCTACCTCGTCCGCGACGTGGTGACGGGTCGACTGCTCGCCGCCGAAAACGTCCGCAGCAGTGATACGGCGACGATGACCGCCCTGCTGCGGCCCATTCGTGACCTGGGCATCCCAGTGATCGGGGCGGTGAGTGACGCCCAGGACTCGCTCCTACAAGCGATTGCCGCCCTGTGGCCGGACATTCCGCATCAGGTTTGCCAGTTCCACTACCTGCGCGAAGCGACCCGCCCGATGTTCGACGTTGACCGCAAGGTGCGCAAACAGATCCGGAAAGCCATCCAGCAGGATGTACGAGCGGTGCGGCACCAGATTGATACCCAGACAGCGAAGCTCGACCCCCAGAACGCGGACGACCAGCGCACGGCCGCCCAACTCCAGATCCTCGACGACTACGCGCTGGCGGCCCAAACCGCGCTGAATGTGGATGCACTGCAACCCTTGCAGTATGCCAGTCCCGTCGTCAATACGGCCCTGGCGGCGATCACCACGAGCCTGGAAGGGCTCAAAAAAGGGGCTCTATGAGTGCCATCGTGCGCGCCAAGCATACGCGCTTGCTGGACGTCATCGCCCGACGCGAGCAGTGGCGTACCGATCTGCATGTGGTGAAGCGTTTGCATGCGGACGTGTTGGCTGCGGAGGGCATTCTGTCCGGGAAGACTCTGGAGAAAGCAGGTCAGCCAGTCACGAACGCGACCGTGCAGCAGCGCTATGCCCAATGGTGTGCAGACCTCCGCAAGCGCCTTCAGGATGCCACCTTGAGCGAGACGGAGCGACGCTGTCTCACCCATTTCCTTCACGTCACCACGAACATGAGTCCCCGCCTGTTCCTGTGCTACGACCAGGACGCAATGCCGCGCACGAATAACGATATGGAGGGCTTTATTCGCAGCGTGAAGACCCGCTATCGCCGAGTCAGTGGGCGTAAGAATTGGAACCGGTATCTGATCCGCTACGGCGCACGCGTGGCCTTCTACGAGGCGCGTGCGCGAACGAACGAACTCGATCCGATGACCCAGAGCATGCGTCGGGTGCATACGTATCGTTGGCGGGAGGGTCGAGCCGAGCAAACCGCACGCCAGCAAGAGCAACTCAAGCAGTATCGTGTGCGGCATCGGCGTGACGCCTACCTCGCCGCCCTGGAGGCCCGCTGGGAGGCCCTCCAACCCCGTACGTGACTATTGCCCCGACGGTAAAAAAGCCTCCCTGGTGCGCAGGGCCACCCACGCCCCCAATTACCCGAAGCTCTCCTGCGTTGCGGGGCGGTGCTTCGAAGGCAGACTTGGGCGGGAAGAAAGTCGCCGATGGTTACTTTAGTCTTCATCCCCTGCGTTGCGGGGCGGTGCTTCGAAGTTGCAACCGACGCAGCGTGTAGGGCACGCTAATTGCGTCTTCATCCCCTGCGTTGCGGGGCGGTGCTTCGAAGCGACTTCGCGGCCTACCTCGATGGGCAGCTCGTCGGCTATCGGTCTTCATCCCCTGCGTTGCGGGGCGGTGCTTCGAAGGCAGATCCAGTATCGCCTTCAGCGCGAGTGGGCGGCGGACGGGCGGTCTTCATCCCCTGCGTTGCGGGGCGGTGCTTCGAAGAGGTGACGGTGGTGGATACGCTGCCTCCTGGTTTTGGTCTTCATCCCCTGCGTTGCGGGGCGGTGCTTCGAAGCCCATGCGCTGCCGGATCTGCGGCCAGTTCATGGTCTTCATCCCCTGCGTTGCGGGGCGGTGCTTCGAAGCGAGATTGACAATCGTGCCCAACGCAAAGGCACTTGTTTCCAGAATGTAGGCAGTCGGGGTGCGTACCGGGATACCGTATTCCACCTCGTAGGGTTCGGTATCACGGTAGCGCGGTACCATCGTGGGGGTGCCGTTGATCTCGCCGGGTTCCTGGCCGTCCTCAACCTGAATCGTCGGGCGCGGGGTCGGAGTCGCGCACGTCATGCGTGGTGGTGACGAGGCAAGCTGTGGTGCATTGAACATCCACTGGCAACTCACCATCAGGCCAATCACCAGTAGCGCACCCAAGATGGTCTGGAGGCGTTTTACGAGCGAGAACTGCGCCATGACCGCACCTTCCAGGTTGTCCCCTGCCGCACGAGGACGGCATCAATCCATGCCGTGCCGTTGGTGTGTGTTGACTCGACTCGTACCAAGACCTCACCCGTTTCCATCGTGCGCTGCTCCACCACCACCGCATTCTGGGCAGCGCCAAGGCTCGGGAGCAGCGTTGCCTCCCAATGGGCCACTTCATCGCGCACCAGGCGATCCGTTTCAGGCGAGGTAACGACCAGGGCCCAGAGGGCGTCCCGGTCTCCCGTCACCAGTGACGTGAGGAGTGCCAGGGCAACGCCCTCTGGGCCTGCATCATCTGCGGTCTCTGGGCGTACCCCACAGGCCATCAGAATCAAGGCGCTGAGGATCATCAGCACACTCAGCACAACCAGCAGCACAATGTCTCCGACGCGAATCCGCATACCAACCCACTCTCGTTATGATTCACCCGCCGTGGTCAGTTCTGGCAACACGATGTCGCGGTAGCTGATCCGTGACTGGAAATTACGTTCGTCTACGATGATGATCCCTGCGTACCGGCCATCCGGGGTGGCATACAGATAGGTGCGCCGTTGGGGGTCAAGGAGACGCGGAGCCCCGGCGGCATCCGGCGTGCGAGCACCGTCCCAGTCAGAACCGGGCGGTTCCGTGATCCGACGGGTCTTCATCCCCTGCGTTGCGGGGCGGTGCTTCGAAGCGATTATAGCACGCATTGATCGCGGTGATGAACGAAGTCTTCATCCCCTGCGTTGCGGGGCGGTGCTTCGAAGGCGCGTGGAACTCGATATTCCTGTCACCGCTGACATGACAAGCCCCTATGAAACACTGCGCACCAGCCTCAGTGAAGCCGGTGCGCAGTGTGTGTTTGCGTCTATAGGTAATGTGGGAGCGATTACCCTTCGCGTCCCCCTCTGCCCTGATCCGAGCGCGGAGGGCCGCTGATGCTACCGCGTCACCAACGGGATAAACACCTGGTTGTTCATGCTCAGGGGGCACAGGCCAATGTCCACCCCGGTTATTTGGCTGCCGTCCTCTGGCATCACGAAAACGGGCGTGGCCCACAAGGTCGTTCCAGGCAGCAGATCGTCCCGCATATCGCTGTCACGGGTCGGGTCGCCACCCTGCTGGAACGGACTGAGCGTGAAGCCCAGGGGCCGATCCGCCGTGCGAATGCTGATGAAGTACGGCTCCCCAGCCCCCGCCAAGGTGAACGCATACTGACCACTTGCGGCAGATCCTCCATCTTCAATCTCGCGGTCAGTGGCGTCAATCACGCCATTGCCACCCGCCCAGCGCAACATCATCCGTACATGGGGCTTCAGCGGCTCATCATCCTGCCGGATGCCGTCACAGTTCGTATCCGTCCACACGACGCCCACAATCCGAAAACTGGACTGGGCAGCAACCGGCTGGCTCGGCAGCAGAGCCAACGCAACCAGGGCCAGAAGGGCAACCAGCGCGACCAGGGTGGTGGGAGTGGTGGAACGGGTCATGATGTTTCTCCTTCGGGGGTGGCATTGGCGATGACCGCTGCCATAACGTCTTTCATCTCGTCACTGGGAATGATACCGCGTTGGTGGCACGACACCCGTCATTCCTGCGTTGACGGTTTTGGTTGGGAGTGCGGTTTTGGTTCGTTCCATTCTGTCAACCGCTGCTCCATAAACTCCGTAATCAGCGTGCTTGGGACGAGTCTCCGTTTGAGGCATTCGGCGCGGAACGCCAACCACGTCTGCTCATCCAGTGAGAGCGTTGCTTTCATCTTTCCCACATAGTCTCCCTTGTTTTGTACGTATATACTTCGTACGTACAGAAGTATATCACCCAAACTATCCCGTGTCAAGCCCCTCGTCGTGGTCAGGAGTCAGCTATGTCGCATCGTCGTTCCCGTTCGCTCTCCCTCGTCCTGCTCGGACTGATGCTCGTCTCGCTCGTCTTCGGGCCGGGGGCGTCCCCGCGCTCGGCACAGGCCCAGATCCGCAATGCCCAGCCGACGGGAGCCGTCGCCAGCATTGTGGACTGCATTCGTGCCGGGGATGATTTGGGCCGACCTTCAGAGTTCTCCCCCCGCTTTGCGGTCGCGTGCCTGGGCGGGGCGTGGGATCGGGACTCGTATGATTACGACACGCCCACGCCGAACGGTGATGCTCCGCGCACCTTCCCAGCAGTGAAGACCTTTGGCGATGGGAAGCCCGATGCCCCAGGCGAACCAGGGCATATCACCATCGGCAGCCTGGGCAACAGCGGTACCGAGGTGGGTGACATCGGGCTAGGGGCCGTCTTTGGGCTAGCCTATACCAGCGGCACCAACCCTGCGGCTCCTGCTGCAATGCGCCGGGGGCAGGTCTTTGCGGCGGCCTACCACAAGCGCATTACGCGCTTTGGCGATGGCGGGCCGGGGGCCATTTATCGGTTGGATACGCTGACCAACAGCGAAACACTGTATGCGCAGATTCCCAATGTTGTCCCTGGCCCCACGGGTGCCCCTGGCAACCCTGGTGATGGATCGCGCACCACCTGGCCCAATGGGCTGGCCTACTCTCCAACGATGGGCGGGGTGCATAGCTACGCACACGATGCCGTGGGCCTCCCGGTCTTCATCCCCTGCGTTGCGGGGCGGTGCTTCGAAGG
>JBLWKA010000218.1:0-6531 GCA_048381555.1 Oscillochloridaceae bacterium umkhey_bin13 | reverse complement strand
CCCCCCCCCCCCCCAGCGGTGTGGTGGGGGGGGGGGGGCCCCCCCCCCCCCCCCACCGCACACAAACCATGGGCTTGCCCAATGACGTTGCAACAACCCTGATGTACTACGCAGGGTTGGGTGTCTGGCTCCGCTCCCGTGCCGTGGGCGTAAACGCCTGCCACCTGCGTGGCCTGTTCGGGCGTTTGCGCAGTCGCACCAACCCTGGCGCATGGGCCTGGTAGAACTATGGTTCTCCCAGAATCTTCGCCGCTGGCAACAAGCGTCAGCGCCGTTGCCAGCGGCCCCCCATCCTATCCTAACCCCCGCACCGCAACTGGCCCAAAATCCAAAAAGTCAGCCGAAGTCAACTGGTAGGCAACGCCATCAATTGTGCGATTGACCGCCAACTCGTGGTCTTGGCGGCGGTGCAGGTGGCCGTAGATGCAGGCCCGCACGCCGGGTGTGGCCGCGATGCGTTGGGCAAAAGCGGTTGGTTGCTGGTTCACAAACGGCGGGTAGTGCAGCATCACGATGATCGGGCGGTCCGCATGCGCCAATTGGCTGGCGTGGTGCAAGGCCCGGTCAAGCATCACCAGTTCCCGCTGATAGATCGGCTCATCGCTGGCGGGCGTAAACCCCGGGGTTTCCGGCGTGATCCAGCCCCGTGTGCCGCAAACCACGACCGGGCCAAGATCGACTGCATCGGCGCTAAGCAAGGTCAGGGAAGGCGGCAACATGCGGCGGGTCGCATTGATTCGTTCGCGGGGGCACCAATAGTCGTGATTACCCCTGATCAATACTTTGCGCCCTGGCAGTGCATCAATCCACTGCAGATCCAGCAGCGCAGCGGGCATCTTCATGGCCCACGAAATATCACCCGCGACCAGCACCCAATCCTCGGGAGCAACCCGCGCGCGCCAATTGACGGCAATCCGTTCGGCGTGGTTGCGCCAGTGCGGGCCGAAAATATCCATCGGCTTGGGCTGGGCGTGTGAAAGATGGAGGTCAGAGATCGTCCAGATCGTCATAATGACGCATCATACCAGCCCTTGCCGAAGCTGTGCAAACGGTGCCCGCTGAATCAATAACAGGCCGAGGCGGTTGGGGTGTGGTTGTTGCTCACCTGGCTGGTAAAGACCACATCAACCAGGCGCGGCAGAATCACCAGCAGCGAGAGCACATTGGCATAGATCGCTGGGCGCAAACCTGCCCACACTCGCCAACCAACCAACAAGCGCACCGAATACGAGCCACAGAATAAAGTTGATCATTACCATTCCTCCTTATTGTAGCGCAACTCCCTACGCTTATATCCTATGCAAGAAGCGTGCCAGTTTAGCCTGTTATGCATGATAGATGTTGGGTTTTGGTGTAATACCAGTGCTCGCTGCTTTTACATCCTTATATATGCCAATTGCTATTTCGAGGATGCTGTATTGTTATCATTCCGGGGATCCTATGGTTCGCAGGCCAGTGATGTGGAGCGAAACCAGTGCGGTTGCATTGCCAAATTGTCACCCCGAGCGGTAGCGAGGGGTCTTCACTTGCATCCAACGTGAACTGCGGTTTTGAAATTTGCTATATTGTGAGTCTTTATTCTGGAGATTTGGCACAGAACTTGCGTAAGAGAATAGTGCCGCGACGTGATGTTGCGGATGGTCAAGTGATAAAGATAGCGTAAGGAGGATGATCAATGGCGCTCAACTGGGATATTATCAAAGGTCAGTGGAAAGAGTTCAAGGGTGAGGCCCGCCAACAGTGGGGCAAGCTCACTGATGACGATTGGGATCAGATCGCCGGCGAGCGCGACAAGCTCTATGGTCGTTTGCAGCAGCACTATGGCTGGACGCGCGAACAGGCCGAAAAAGAGGCTGATCGCTTCTTCGGGGCGACGCACAGCCGCTAGCTGGGGCGTGACCCTGATCGAATCTGTGACCTACAGTGTTGAAGACACAAGGAGAATCCTCATGACTCAGACGATTATTGGCCTGTTCGATACCCGCAGCGATGCCGAGTATGTGGTGCGTGCCCTTCATGACCAGGGCTTCTCGACCGATGCGATCAGCCTGGTGCATCGTGATGAGCAAGGCGTGAGCAAGACCAACGCCGATGACTCGGTTGCCGAACACGCGGGCAGCGGTGCGGTTGGTGGTACAGTGCTGGGTGGTGCGCTTGGCTTCCTGGTTGGGGCTGGTCTGCTGACCATTCCCGGCGTGGGTCCGGTGCTCGCCGCTGGTCCGATTGCGGCCGCGCTTGGATCGAGTGCGCTTGGCGCGGGGATTGGCGCGGCAACCGGCGGTCTGGCCGGTAGTCTGGTGGGCATGGGTGTGCCCGAAGACGATGCCAACTACTATGCCGAGGGCGTGCGCCGTGGTGGGGCCCTGGTCACGGTGACGGCCGTTGATACGACGATGGCTGGGCAGGCGACCGAACTGATGCGCCGCCACGGGGCCGTGGATATCCAGCAGCGTGGGGCCGGTTGGCGCGAGGATGGCTGGACCCACTTTAATCCTGATGCCCAGCCCTATCCCCATACCTACAACGCTGATCGGCCCGCCAACTACGATCCGCTCAGCGGCCGCCCGGACTTTGCGCGCGGCCAGCGTGAGGGCTCCACGGAGGAGGAGCGGGTGACCATGGCCCGCGATCGCCGCTAGGTTTGGCCTGATCTAACCAGGTTAGATCAGCCCTAGGTTTGAAATGGGTTGGCGGCTTCGCCGCCAACCCATTTCAAAAAAACGGTATGACACCTCGTGGCACGCTTCTTGCATGGTCTCGCTCTAAGGGTTTGGCTGCACCTTATACTGTAAGCTCATAGCATATAATGCAACAGCGTATGCTCCATATTTTGCTCGTAGACGATGATGAAGTTGATGTGATGAATGTGCGGCGGGCCTTTCAACGCAATCACATCACCAATCCACTCTATGTGGCCCATAATGGCCTTGAGGCACTGGCGATGCTGCGCGGCGAAGCCGCGATCACGATTCCCCGCGAACGCCGTTTGATTCTGCTTGATCTCAACATGCCGCAGATGAATGGGATTGAATTTTTGCGTGAATTGCGGCAAGATCCCGAGTTACACCATATCGTGGTTGTGGTCTTAACAACTTCTGATGATGAACGTGACCGCATTGAGGCGTTTGAATTTAATGTTGCTGGCTATATCCTGAAACTCGTTACGTTTGTGGCGTTTGTTGACGCAATGGCTGCCCTCAATACCTATTGGACCATTAGCGAAATGGTCTAACCCCATATCATGGCTAGTGCGTTGGAACTTCTGATTGTTGATGATGATGATCTGGATCGCTTGATGATTACGCGGGCCTTGCGTTCCGCCGAACGCCCCTTTGCGATTACCGAAGTAGCGTATGGTGACGCGGCCCTGAACTGTCTGGCGCAGCACCTGTATCATCTGGTTCTGCTTGATTACCATTTGCCTGATGCCGATGGTCTGCATATCGTGCAGTCGATTCGTTCCAAATATCTCCATCTGCCGATTATTGTCTTGACTGGTCATGGGGATGAACGAACTGCGGTTGCCCTGATGAAGGCTGGCGCAACCGACTATTTGAGCAAGCATGATCTGTTGCCGAGCCGTCTGTTGCAGACCATTGCGACGGCGCTGCGGCTCTCCGAGGCTGAAGCCCAGGCCGAAATGGCTCTCTACGAAGGCTTTGAACGACTTCGTTTTCAGCACGAAACGAGCCAGGTGCTGGCGGCTTCGCTCGATCCGCTTACTATTCTGGCTAACCTGACCCGCCTGGTGGTGGCGCGCATGGCCGATTGGTGTGCGATTCGTCTCGTTCATGCCGATGGAAGCTATGCGGCCGCGAGTCTCTATCCTGAACCGATTGCCGAGTCGTGGAGCGCCCAGGTGGCCGCGCAGTTGGGGCTAGAGGCTCCACTCGCTTTTGATGCGACGGTCTTCGATCATGGCGAGGCGCTCACCTTTCCGCTGCTGTCGGGGCGCACCCGTGCCCTGGCCGTTGATGATCAGCCTAAACTTGAACAACTCCAGGTGGGTTCGCTGCTCTGTGTGCCGATTACGAGTTACAACCAGCTTGTTGGGACGATTACCCTGGTGCGTAATACCTCGGCGCCAGCTTTTCATTATCTCGAGCTGGCCCTGGTGCAGGATCTGGCCCAACGCTTGGCGGTTGCGCTGCACAATGCGACCCTCTATCGGCAAAGCCAGCTCGCCCTGAAGCTACGTGATGAGTTTATTTCGCTCGCGGCCCACGAACTGCGCACCCCGCTGACGAGTCTGCTCGGCTATGTCCAGTTGCTCGAAAAGAATTTGTGTCACCATTATGATCTGGCTGAACGTGAACTGCGGATGCTGCGCACCGTGAGCGAGCAGGGCTTTTTGCTCAACGAGCGGGTCAAACGCCTGATCGATCTGTCCTATCTGAAGACTGGCGAGTTCACCCTGGCCCGCCGCTCGCTTGATCTTGCGGCGTGCCTGCGCTATGCGGTGGCCGCAAAACAAGCAACCTGTGCTCAGCATCGGATCGAATTGAATCTGCCCGATCACCGTCTGCTGCTGCTAGGCGATGAACAACGACTAACCCAGGCGGTCGAGCATCTGATCCAAAATGCGGTGCAGTATAGTCCGACCGGCGGCACAATCATGGTGCAAGCTACGGTATTTGGGCCTTGGGTGCATATCACCGTGACCGACCAGGGCATTGGCATCCCTTCCGAAGCTCTCTCGAACCTATTTCATCGCTTCTACCGTGCCAAAAACGCCGATGAGTTGGCAATTAGTGGCATCGGCTTAGGGCTGTACATCGTCAAAGAGATTATGGCCCAGCACGGTGGGGTGGTCGAAGTGCAAAGCACCGTTGGTGAAGGCAGTCGTTTTACGGTACGGCTGCCTTTGCTCGTCGAACCCTGAATTACGCCACCGGGCTGATCGGCCAACTAAAGCTGAAGGTGGCTCCCTCGCCGATATCCGAGGTGACCCAGATCTGCCCACCCTGGTGCTCAATGATCTTTTTGACCAGCGCCAGACCCACTCCGCTCCCTTCAACCTCATCGCGGGAGGCCAGGGTTTGGAAGATGCCAAAGATCCGCTCGTGGAAGCGCGGCGCGATCCCTTGCCCATTGTCGCGGATGTGGAAGATGTAGTGCTGCTCGCTCTGTTGCACGCTGATGCTCAGCACCAGGTTCGTAACCTGCCCATGCTTGAGCGCGTTCCCAAGCAGGTTCGCAAAAACTTGATGCAGCAGCACCCGATCCGTCCTGATTATGGGCAGGCGCTCCGGGATCTGGATCTGGGTGGCGGCGGGTGGATCGAGCAGATCAAGCACTTCGGCGATCAGTTCTTGCACATCAACGAGCGTGACTGAGGTCTGGGCCCGACCGACCCGCGAGTACTGGAGCAACCCGTTGATCAGGCCCTCCATCCGGCGCACCCGGTTCCGCATCAGTTCCAGGTATTTGCGGGTTTCGGGGCTGATGTTTTCGCCCAGATCTTCTTCGAGCCATTGGGCCAGATTGGCAATCCCGCGTAACGGGGCCTTCAGATCGTGCGAGGCCACATAGGCAAACTGATCCAACTCCTGGTTGCGTTTGGCCCGGGCCGCTTCATGGCGGCGGTGTTCCGAAATATCCCGCACAATCGCGACAAAACGGCCTGGCGCACCATCCCCACTGACATACTGGAGCGCAATTTCTACCGGGATGTCGTGCCCCGCTTTGTGCCGATGGACGGTCTCGAAGTTGTAGAAGGACTGCTCGCCCGCAAGCAATGATGCAATCATGGCCTGAAACCTGGCCGCATCCAATTCGGGCTTGATCTCAAGCGGGCTCATCGTCAAGAGCTCTTCGCGGCTATACCCGACCTGGTTAATCGCCCCCTGATTGACATAGAAAAACCGCAGCGTGACCGGATCGAATATAAAAATACAGTCGTGGGTTTGATCAAGCGTCTGCTTGATCTGTTGCAGCATTGCGCTCGCCTGTTGCTGATCCTGCTGGGGCGCAGCCGTGCTGAAGGCACAGTCGGGCCGGCTATCCGCACGTTCGCGCTCTTCGTTAGCGAGAGAATCTGGTGAAGGTTGCATCGGGCTTATCCTGATCAATGGCGCGTCAACAGCTCATCGGTCGTCCGTACCAGTTTGCGGGCACGTTCAATCAGATTGCTCACCTGCGCGTCGTTGAGTGTCGCGGTGGTTGCAATCTGGTCAAGCCGTTCGTGTAGGGTTACGAAATTGGTGCGATCCACGCGGGCAAGCGCGGCAGCGACGGTCTGCTCGTCACGCAGGCGCACGGCTTGCCAGCGGTTTTCGGTCTGCAACGAAGAAGACCCCTCGCTCCGCCTGCGGCTCCGTTCGGAATGACAAGATCCTGCTGGCAAACGTTGGCAATCCGATTCGCGGATCGTAGGGGCAGCCCATGTGGCTGCCCTGGGCAGTCACATGGGTAATGGTGAAAGGTTAAGGCCCGCGCCGCTTTGTCAAGCCACGGACGTGCGGGTATAATCACAATTATGTCAACAGAAAAACCCCTCGGTCGCCGCTTCAAGTGCGCCACCCGCAACCC
>JBLWKA010000217.1:0-6578 GCA_048381555.1 Oscillochloridaceae bacterium umkhey_bin13 | reverse complement strand
CCCACCATCCCGTCGCCCGCCCCGCCATCCCGTCGCCCGCCCCACCATCCCGTCGCCCGCCCCGCCATCCCGTCACCCGCCCCGCCGGTCCTCGCCCCCGCCCCGATCCGGCGATTCCGATGCCCTATTCGGATATGCGTGCCCCGTATTCACGGATGGCCCGCCCGTCATTCGGTTGCGAAACCTCGACCGTTTTGCTGTCCCATTGATGTATCAACGATGCTATAATTATCGTCCGATCTGCCGTTTGGCATAGCATAGGTATACCGAATCGCGACATTGCTGCCATAACGAAGCCTACAACTACCACTTTAAGGAGTGGGTCATATGCGACCGAGATACCACCCTGCATCGTTCCACCTGCTTCTGGCCGCACTAATTGTGATTATCAGTTCCACCTTGATCCCCGCCCCCCGCCCCCTCTTTGCCGCCCCTGCGCCCTCGATTAGTATTACCGGCAATAGTTTTGCTCCATTGGGCCAACAGGTGGCCTTCACGCTCACTTTTCAGAATACTGGTACACAAACGGGCTTTGGCCCGTTTGTTGATCTCGTATTTCCGGCCAGTGGTGCCGATGGCGACGATGGGCTGCGTTTCGTCAACGCTACCTATCTGGGTACAGCGCTTGAGACCCGTACCCTAACTTTTCCGCCCAGTGGTTGTGTCCAACATCCCCTGGCGCGCCTGGTAAGTGGTGACTACCAGGAAGTCTGTGGAACGCCCGGCGATACGCTGGTGGTCTTGCGCCTGCCCTTTGGCTCGTTCACGCCCGAACAGCCTGCCATCAATATCAGTGTTGTCGGCCAGATCGACAATCGGGCCGACCTCGACTATCCGCTGACCGTCCGTACGCGCACTGGCTTCCAGTTTGGAGCAACCCCGCTCAATGATTGGTGTTGCGATACGCTGTTATTAAGTGACGGGCAGGGTCAAGCGAGCACCGCCAGCAGCACTTGGGCTCAATCGGTCACGGTCATTCCCACCCTGATCAGTCTGGCCAAAAGCTACAACGGCCCTGAGAGCGAGACGGCTACCGGGCCGAATTTTCCACGCAGCTATACGCTCAGTGCCGATGTTGCCACCGGTCAATTGGTGCGCAATCTGGTGATCACCGATACGCTGCCCAATAACCTGGCCTTCCTCAATCTGGCGAGCAGCAGCCCCACCCATACCAGTCTGGTTACGCCGCCGGTGGGCGTTCCAAACAATCCGCCCACTAACCAGCTTGCCGTGGGTTACCCCAATATCCTGGGTGGCACGGGGACAAGTGATGCCAGTGCGAGCTTGAGCTTTTTTGCCAGCCGCCTCGACGCCAATGGCAATCCGGTGCTCAATCCTAGCACTGGTCTGGCCGTAGTCACCGAAAACAATCTGCACGCCAGTTATAGCTGGACGCCCATCGATCCCCGCGATGCAATCGTCACGGCCACAATTGACCTTCCCGGCCCTGAGCATACCCTGACCCTGCGTTCGCTGGCGGTGCAAAAAAGTGTGGCCCTGCAGACCGATACCGGTGCCCCTGGCTACACCCCTGGCGATACGGTGCAGTACACCCTGCAACTCCAGGTTTCTGATTTTTTTGCCTTCGACCAGGTTCTGCTCACCGATGTTATGAGTGATGGGCTACGGCTTGATCCCACGTTTGTGCCAACACTTCAGGTCAACGGCAATGGCTATAGCTTACCGAACAGTCCCTTTGCCGCTGCCAACTATACCGTTGATCTCTCCCAGATCGGCAATGATACGAACCCTGTCACTAATGGCTCAACCAGATTCCTATTCCGCGTCAGCGACGAACTGGTGACACGGGGCCGGCAGGCACGCCTCGTTGGTGGGTGTATCAATCCAACGACCGGTAGCAATCCGCCCAACTGTAGCCTCTATAACGATGGGCCAACCACCGCGACAATTATCTTCCGGGCGCTTATTCAGGACGAGTTTAGCGATACCTATCCTTCGGGCGACCAGAGTGTAGACGAAGGTGATGTCTTGGGTAATCGGGTGACGGCCAGCGGGCGGGTGTTGAATGTCACTACCGCCAGTTTCAGCCCCACTGCCAATACGGTCAGTGATACCAGTGCGGCCAGTCTGAACATCCAGCGCGGCACGATTGCCAAAACGATCTATGCCCTGAATGGCAGCACCACCCTGCCTAATCCGTTTGAGGTCACAGCGGGTGATGTTGTCACCTACCGCCTGCGCACCACCCTGCCCTCCAGCGATATCGAGCAACTGCGCCTGGTAGACTATCTGCCGCTGCCGATCTTCAGCGCCAGTACCGTGACCAGCTTTGATCAGAGCTTCCCTGGTACGGGCGTTCCCCCGGCGGGTACAGTTGCTTATGGGCCGACCCATAGCCTGAATTCGCTTGCGCCCACGCTGCATCCAACGATGACCATCAGCGTAGCAGGCAATTCAGTCGAGTTCAACTATGGCAGTTTTGATGATCCGCTCAACCGCCCCAGCACGATTGACCTGCTCCTCTCGGTGACGGTGCGCGACCAACCTACCGCCGATGGGCTGTTTATTACCAACCAGTTGCGGCGCTTTTCGGGGGCCACCAATACCCCTGATGCCGCCGATGATGCGATTGTGCAGATCAAGATCACCCAGCCCGTCTTGCGGGTCAGCAAAGGCGTGATCGGTACCAGCAATCCAGGCGCGATCTATACTGCCCCGATCGGCCCAACCGGCTTTACCGGCCCCGGCAGCCCGCTGACCTCAAATGGCTTGGCAACGACCCCGGTGGATGCCGATGTGAGTGGCGTGGACGCCAATGATCGGGTCAGTTTTGCGATTGTGTTGGAAAATGTCGGCTCGGGTACGCGTGGTGCTTACGACATTGCGATTCGCGATCTGTTGCCCCCCGGCCTGGTCATTCCGCCCGGCGGGATTAATCTGCAGGCCTACACTGGCGCGGGTGTTCCCAGAAGCCTGACCTTTCTTGGGCCAAGCGGCACCGCCAGTGATCTGTTTACCAATGGAGTGCAACTGGTTGACGATACCGACCTGGGCGCGTGCCAGAAGTTTGATCCGACCAGCGGGGCTAATATTATCGTCCTGACCTACGATCTGCTGGTTGACCCGAATATCACGCCCGGGACGCCCGTGCTCAATCGCGGCACCCTGACTAGTTACGCCGCAACCGAGGGCGGCACCAACCATGTTGGCGCAGGCAGCGAACCCTTTGATCGGGCCAGTGTGACCGCCCGTATGCCCACCTTAAGCAAGGCGATCCTGGCAACGTCCGAGGCCCATACCAATGATGCGACCGCTGATACCATCGGCAGTCCACGCCCGCTCGCCATCGGCGAGGTCGTGACTTTTACCCTGGCCTACAGCATCCCCGAGGGCTTGTCGTCCAGTCTGTTGATCACCGATACGCTGCCCAGTGGCATGATCTATGTCGCCAATTCGGCGCGGGTCGCTTTTGTGAGCAGTGCGACCAGTACGCTGACTTCGACTACGCTTGTCGGCGCGGGCCTCAATCTGGTGGGCAGTAATCCGAATGTGGTTGCGACCTTTGCGCTGCCCCCGGCGGCAGTCAGTGGTGGCCTCACGTCCGGTGCGCCGGTGCGCTTCAGCCTGGGCGATCTGCGTAACAGCGACAACGACGATAACGATGAGTTTGTGGTCGTGCAGTTCGGGGCCGTGCTCGACAATACCCTGAACGCGGGCCTCCCACGCAACATTGCGGGCACCAATCTCAGCAATAGTGCGCTGGCTTCGACCAGCAGCCTCAGTGCGCCGATCAACTCGGGTAGCGTGCATTTGCGTGTGCTCGAACCGAGTCTCACGATCAGTAAACTGCTGACCGAGCCAATTCCGGCGCTGGCCGATGCGGGCGATGTGGTGACCTATACCGTAACAATCGCCAATGCCAGTGGCCCGAATGTGACCACCGCCTTTGATCTGTTGCTTGATGATACCCTGCCGGTCAGTGTCACCCTGAATGCGGGTAGCCTTGCCACCAGTGGTTCGGCAGGGGCCAGTGGGCTGGTGCCAAGTGTTGATGGCGCCACGGCCCGCTTGAACCTGAGTGCACTGGAGCCAGGGGCAACCGCGACCTTGACCTATAGCGTCACGCTGCGTGATGTCGTCACCCCGGGTGAACTGATCACCAATACGGCCCGCGTGCGCTACACCAGTCTGCCTGGCGCTAACGGTACCGCGAATGCTACCCCTGGCGCAAGCGGGAGCGAGAATGGCGAACGCAGCGGGTTTGTCGCTGGGAACCAGAACAGTCGCTACCTGCATACCGCAACAGCCAGCCTGATCGTCTTCGAGCCGGCCCCCTTCAAGCAAGTGATTGCCACGTCGGAGGCGCACACCGTTGGCAGTGATGTCACGATTGGCGAAGTTGTTACCTTCCGCCTGAGTGTGCGCAAGGCCGAGGGGACGAGTCCCAATTTGCAATTGCGCGACGCGCTGCCCCGGGGCCTGAACTATATCGCCGATACGGCCCGCGTGGCCCTGGTCAGCACCAATCCAGCCCTGTTTACCTCCTCGACGCTCAGTGGAGCCGGGCTACACATTGCCGGTAACGACCCGAATGTGACCCCGAGTTTTGTGTTACCAGCCAGTGCGGTCAGCCTGAGCGGCGATATCGTGACCTTTAGTCTGGGCACGCTGATCAATAGCGAGAATGATGCCGATAGTGAATATGTGGTGCTGACCTTCCAGGCTGTGGTGGACAACGAGGGTAATGCCAATGCCACCGATAGCAACGACGCGGGCGAAAACCTTGTCAATACCTTTACCATGCTGGTAAATGGCGTGGCGAGTGCGCCATCCAACCCGGTGTCGCTGCGCATTCTCGAACCGCAGTTGACCATGACCAAGGCGCGGACGGCGGTCACTAATTTTGATGCCGGAAATGTATTCACCTATACGCTCACGATCACCAATGCCAATCTGGTGACCAGCACGCTGGCCTTCGACAGCGTGATCACCGAGAGTCTACACGCCAATCTGTTGCTCAATGCCAGTTCCATCACGCTGACCGTTGGCGGGGTTCCCACCAGTTTTAGCACCATCAGTACTGGTGCCAATGGCTTTACCCTGGGCCTGCCTAATCTGAACCCCGGTCAAGTTGCACGGCTCAGCTTCCAGGTTGTGGGTGGCGACCTGATCACACCTGGGCAGAGCCTGACAAGTACGACCACCCTGCGTTACACCAGTTTGCCTGGGCCAAATGGTACCGCCAATGCGACCCCCGGCGCACCAGGCAGCGGTACCGGCGAACGCATCGGCAGTGGCGGCGTGAATGATTATGTCAGACCGCTCAATGATAGCTTCACGAGCCGTAACCTGACCCGCGCCAAATTTCTGAATACCACCTCCGAAGCAAGCACCAGCGCTGCCTACCTTACGATCGGCGAGGTTGCGCGCTTCCGGCTGAGCGTCCTGATCCCTGAAGGGGTTACCCCTAATTTGCGGGTGGTAGATAGTCTGCCCAATGAACTGAGCTACATCGCAGGGACGGGTCGCGTCGCCCTGGTCAGAAATACCGGTATGACTAGTTCGGTGCTCCCGGCGTGTGCCAATTTAGAACTGTCAGGAGATACTGGCAACGCGACGAATCCAGCGAATACCGCTGTAACTTGCCCAATCGAGCCTACAGTGCAAATAGGCACAAGTGTTACAACCTATACCTTTAGTCTGGGCAATCTGACTAACAATGATCGTGACTCGGATCTCGAGTATGTGATCATTGATTTCGAGGCCCTGGTCAGCAATGTGAGCGCCAATCAGGCCGGGCTTAATCGAGACAATCAACTCCGCACCCAAATCGGTACCGGCAGCTTAAGCGCTCCTGTTACAACAAGCATCACCCTGGCCGAGCCACAACTTACGCTGAGCCACGTGCGAACCAGTGGCAGCCCGGTTGATGCGGGCGATCTGGTTACCTACACCCTCACGCTCACCAACAGTGGCTTGCTGACCTCAACGACCGCCTTCGATCTCAATCTTGGCGATCTGCTGCCACCAGGGCTTGAGTTGATCCCGGCGAGTGTAAGTGCGAGCGGCGGGGTCGGCTGGGTCAATAGTTCGACCCCGACCGAACTACGGGGCAGTTTCACTTCGTTAATCTCGAATACGGTTGCAACCGTGACGTACAGTGCCAGGGTACGTGATCTGGCCCTGGCCGGAGGCACGATCACGACCACGGCGACCGTGACTTACACCAGTTTGCCGGGAACAGCGGGTACCACACCCACCGGCATCACGACGGGCACACGGGGCACGCCCGGTGCTGCCAACGGCGAACGGATTGGCAGCGCGGGCGATTCGCTCAACGATTACCTCATCAGCGCCAACGCGACGGTAGACATCTTGACGCCAACGATCAGCAAGGCGCTGGCGAGCGGGGCCAACGCCACGCCGACCATTGGTGAACTGGTCACCTATACGCTGAGCATCACCTTGCCCGAAGGCACCACCAACGGCCTGGTTGTCACGGATGCGCTCCCGTTGGGCATGGCCTATCTCGCCGGAAGCGTCAGTGTGAGTTCGCCCAACTATGTCGTGGGCACGCCAAGTCTGACCGCAACGGGCGGCGGGGGCGACCCGGTCAT
>JBLWKA010000216.1:0-6598 GCA_048381555.1 Oscillochloridaceae bacterium umkhey_bin13 | reverse complement strand
CACGTGCCCCAGCCCCTCTAGTGGGCAAACCCACCCGCCCGGTCGCCTTCGTAGGAACACAGCGTACTGCGTCCGCAGACGCTCCCGGCACGCCCCCTCACGCGCTCTTCTTGGTCGGCTTCTTCGTTGGCGCAGGCGTTTCGCTGCTAGCAGCCGGTTTTTTGGCCGCAGCCGGTTTTTTGGCCGCAGCAGGCTTCTTGGTAGTAGTCGACTCTTTGGCCGCAGCAGGCTTTTTGGCCGCCGGTTTGGCCGGAGCCGCCGCCGCGACCGCTTCGGGGTTCGTCACCACGGGAGCCATTTCTTCGAGGCTGTTGGTCAGGTAGTCGCACTTGGGGTAGCGCGAGCAGCCAAAGAAGGGTCGGCCAAACTTGCCCCGGCGCTGCAACAGTTCGCCTTCGTGACACTTGGGGCATGCCACGCCGGTGGGTTGGGGCAGCGGCACCGGTTTGCCGTCTTTGCCCAGGCGGCGCGTATTGGCACATTCGGGGTAGCCCGAACAGCCCAAAAATGGCCCGAAGCGACTTTTTTTGATCACCATCGGCCGCCCGCACAGGTTGCACATCACGTCGCTGGTTTCGGGTGCGCTGGCCTTATCCAGCACGATCTGGCCGTCCCCATCACGGTGAAAGTCGCTCGTGAAGTCACACGAGTCCGGCCCGCCCTCTTTGCTGTAACGCGTACACGACAGAAACTCGCCGTTGCGCCCAAACTTGATCGCCAACAGGCCCTGCTGGCACTTCGGGCAGCCCAGGTCGGTCACGATCTCTTCACGCTTGACGTTGCGCATTTCGCGCTGCGCGGTGGCCAGGGTTTCCTGAAAGGGGCCGTAGAAGTCGCGCAAGACCGGCACCCAGGCTTTCGAGCCTTCAGCGATGTCGTCGAGTTGCTGTTCGAGCGCCGAGGTGAAGTCGTAGTCTACGATCTTGGGAAAATGCTCGACCAAGAGATCGGTCACGACCCGCCCGAGCGTGGTCGGCAGCAATTTCTTCTCGGTCAACTCGACATACTCACGTTCCTGAATCGTCGAGATGATCGAAGCATAGGTTGAAGGCCGCCCAATCCCCAGCCGCTCCAACTCTTTGACCAGGCTTGCCTCGGTAAAGCGGGGCGGCGGCTCGGTAAAGTGTTGCACCGGCAACAACTGGGTCAAACTGAGGCGATCACCCTCAACCAGGGGCGGCAAACGCCGTTCACTGTCCTCGTCCTCTTCACCCTCGTCCAGGCTCACGTTATAAACCGCCAGGAAGCCCGGGAACTTGAGCACCGAACCAGTGGCGCGGAACACATACGGGGCGGTGGTGGCGCTCGTTTGGGCCTGCGGGAAGGCCCCAATATCTACGGTGGTACTATCGAAGATCGCCGGGGCCATCTGCGACGCCAGAAAACGCTTCCAGATCAGTTCGTAGAGCCGAGCCAGATCGCGTTCGAGCACCGCCGTCAGTTGTTCGGGGGCACGGGCGCTACTGGTGGGGCGAATCGCCTCGTGGGCTTCCTGGGCACCCTTGGCTTTGGTGCGATAGGTCGGCGGCTTCTCAGGCAGATACTCCTGCCCAAAACGGCCCGCAATCACTTCCCGCGCTTCGGCCTGAGCCTCGCTCGCCACATTGGTGCTATCGGTACGCATATAGGTAATCAGGCCGACCGTGCCCTCGTCACCGCCCGCGTCCAGCCCCTCGTAGAGCCGCTGGGCCAGGGTCATGGTCTTTTTGGCACTGAACCCCAATTTGCGCCCGGCCTCTTGCTGGAGGGTCGAAGTGGTGAAGGGCGGGGCGGCACTGCGCCGCTTATCCTTGCGCGTGACCTTCTGGACGTTGTAGCGTGCCCCTTCGAGCGCGTTCACAATCGCGTCGGCCTGTTCCTGATCGGCAATCGCAAACTTATCGAGTTTCTTGCCGTTGCGTTCGATCAACGTGGCCCGGAAGCCATCACGGGGCAGTATCCCACCCTGCTTCAGCAGATCGGCCTCGATGGTCCAATATTCCACTGGCACAAAGGCTTCGACTTCGCGCTCGCGTTCGACAATCAGGCGCACCGCCACCGATTGCACCCGACCCGCCGAAAGACCGCGTTTGACCTTATCCCAGAGCAGCGGACTGATCTGGTAGCCAACCAGGCGATCAAGGACGCGGCGGGCCTGCTGGGCATTGACCAGATTTGCATCAATCTGACGCGGATTCTGGATCGCCTGCTGCACCGCATTGCGGGTAATCTCCTGAAACACCACCCGATGCACAGGGGTGCCGCGCCGCAGATTCACCGCCTCGGTAATATGCCAGGCAATCGCCTCGCCCTCGCGGTCGGGGTCGGTCGCCAGATAGACGGCATCGGCGTCGCGCACGGCCTGGCGCAGATCGCTGACCACCTTCTGTTTGGTGACCTCGTAGACCGGTTGGAAATCGTGCTCTACATCAATCGAAAGATCACGTTTGGGCAGATCGCGCACATGGCCCATACTCGACGTGACCCGGTAGCCACGCCCAAGGTATTTCTGAATCGTTTTGGCCTTCGAAGGCGACTCAACGATGACGATTTTATCTCCCATGACACCTGGCTCAGCGGCGACGGGAACAGGCGAAGGCAGCCTGGCCCATCGGCGGGTAAAATTGCTTTTGCACTATACGCGCCCCCCCTAGCCTTGTCAATAGCGACGAGGGCTATGCTATACTGCCCGCGACAGTATTAGAGGATAAATATCTTCGATCCAAGCGCTAACTGCGTCGTGACGCACAACAGACTCAGCATCATCATTTACGTTGCGGCTTTGTGTGAGCTTATCTGAAAAACCTAGGGTTTTGGATCCTTACGTTAGCGGATATGACGTATGAATGTACTCTTAATTGGTTCGGGTGGACGCGAACACGCCTTAGCCTGGAAGATTGCCCGCTCGGCGCATCTAGGCCGCATGCTCTGTGTGCCTGGCAATACCGGGACCGGCAGCCACGGCCAGAATGTGCCCTTCCCGCACACCGATTTTGAGGCGCTGGTTGATCTTGCGCACCGCGAGCGGATCGATCTGTTAGTGGTCGGCCCTGATAATCCGTTGGCCGAGGGGATCGTGGACCATTTTGTGGCTGCTGGCATTCCCGCCTTTGGCCCGACCGCCGCTGCTGCCCGGATCGAGAGCAGCAAGGCCTATGCCAAGGAGATCATGGCGACCGCGAAGGTGCCCACGGCTGCGGCGCATGTCTTCGACACCCCCGAAGCCGCCGCCACCTTCGCTACCGCCAGCGGCAAACCCTGGGTCGTCAAGGCCGATGGGTTGGCGCTGGGCAAGGGCGTGGTGGTGGCCGAGGATCTGCAAGCGACCTTGGCCGCGATTGCCAGCCAGGGCGCGACCGCCGCCGGGGCACGGCTGCTCCTCGAAGAACGCCTCTATGGGCGTGAAGTCTCGGTGCTGGCGCTGTGTGATGGGCAGCGTCTGTTGCCGCTGCCGACCGCTCGCGACTATAAGCGCTTAGGCGAAGGCGATACCGGGCCGAATACGGGTGGCATGGGCGTAATGGCACCGGTCGACGAAGTAACACCTGCCTTGCTCGATCAAATCGTTACGACCTGTATGCAGCCGGTGGTAGACGAGTTGGCCCGCCGAGGCACACCATTTCGCGGTTTGCTCTACGCCGGCATCATTCTGACCGCCAATGGCCCGTATGTACTCGAATACAATGCCCGTTTTGGCGATCCCGAAAGCCAGGCCATTTTGCCGCTGATCGAAGGCGACTTCCTCGAAGTGCTCTACGATTGTGCGGTCGGCCACCTGCATCCCGAAAAGCTACGCCGCCGCAAGGGCTACGCGGTCTGTGTGGTACTCTGCGCCGAGGGCTACCCCGGCAAGCCGCGCAAAGGCGACCTGATCACTGGGGTCGAAGCGATTGACGACCCCGAGGTCCTGATCTTCCACGCCGGCACCGCGCTCTCGCCCCAGGGTCTCTGCACCAGTGGCGGGCGGGTGCTTGGTGTGACCGGGCTTGGTTCAAGTCTGGCCAAAGCGCGCAAACGGGCCTACGATGCGGCCGAAACGATCCGCTTTACGGGCCGCCATTTTCGGACGGACATTGGCAAAGAATGAGCTACCAGCTTGCGGTTTTGCTCAGCGGATCAGGCTCGAACCTGCAAGCGTTGCTTGACGCAGCCCAGGCGGGTGAACTCGGGGCCAACATTTCACTGGTGGTCAGTGACCGGGCCGATGCCTACGGCCTGCAACGCGCCTTGCAGCACGGGGTTGCGGCGGCGCATGTGCCTCTGCCGAATGCGCCGCGTGGCCCAGCGCGGCTGGCAGCGCGGGCGGCCTGGGAACAGCGCCTGGCTGCGGTGGTGGCCGCGTTCCGCCCTGACCTGATCGTCCTGGCAGGCTTTATGCGCGTACTCTCGCCGATCTTCTTAGACCAGTTTCCCGAGCAGGTGATCAACCAGCACCCGGCACTGCTGCCCGACGATGGCGGATCGAGTTATACCACCAGCAGTGGCCTGGTCATCCCGGCCTTGCGCGGTGCCCACGTTGTGCCCGAAGCGGTACAGCTGGGTTTGCCGGTCAGTGGCTGCACGATCCACCGCGTAACGCCACGGGTAGACGACGGGCCGGTGCTGGCGCGGGCCGAAGTGCCCTTGCGCCCCGGCGATAGCGCCGATAGTCTGCACGAACGGATCAAAACCGAAGAGCGCCGTTTAATTGTTGAAGTTGTGCGCAGGTTGGCGCATAGGGGTGGGTGAGCTGTTGAGATGTTGAAATGTTGAGGTGGGGACGCGAATACATACCAGCTTAGGTGTCAAGTGGGCTACGCACCGCACCAGGGCCACGCTGCAGGACATGGGTGTAGATCATGGTTGTCTGCACATCGGCGTGCCCCAGGAGCTCCTGCACCGTTCGAATATCGTAGCCAGCTTCTAGCAAGTGGGTAGCAAAACTATGGCGGAAGGTGTGGCAGGTAACGCGTTTGGGCAACTGGAGTTGCTGTGCAGCGCGGCGCACCGCCTTCTGGAGCACGCTTTCGTCAAGGTGATGGCGTCTAATTGTCCCTGAACGAGGGTCTTTCGAGCGTTGGGACGCTGGGAAGAGATACTGCCAACCAAGTTCACATGCCGCATTGGGCAATTTGCGTTCAAGTGCAAAAGGCAACTCAACTTCACCAAAGCCTTCGCGCAGATCCTGTTGGTGGATGCTCTGGACGTGGGCGATTTGCGTGCGCAAGGCTGCATGAAGCTGATCGGGTAGCAACGTCGTGCGATCTTTGGCTCCTTTGCCCTGCCGCACCATCAACTGGCGCTGATCGAAGTCCAGATCTTTGACCCGTAAGCGTAGGCACTCAAGTAAGCGCAAGCCACTGCCATAGAGCAGGCTTGCCATCAGGTGGTGCGTGCCCGACAATGCCGCAAGCACCGCCCGCGCCTCATCACGACTCAGTACCGTGGGCAAATATTCAGGGCGCTTCGCATAGGTAATCGTCAGATCCTCACTCAACGGTTGCAGCAGTACTTCACGATAGAGGAAGAGCAGCGCACTCAGGGCCTGGTTCTGGGTCGAAGCCGCAACCTCACGTTCCATCGCAAGATGGGTCAGAAACGCGCTGACCTCAGTGGCCCCCATTTCGCGGGGATGGCGTATACCGTGAAAGTGAATAAAGCGGCGGATCCATCCAACATAGGCTTCTTCGGTACGCAGCGCATAATGTTTGCGACGCAATGCAGCCCGCACTTGGTCGAGCAGTTTGGGGGGATGGCTTGGTTCAGACATGCCCAGGATCTTTCGGTAGACAAGAATTTGTCATGATCTCTACCGTTTGACGTTTAGACTACCCAGCCCAATCGCTCAACCCGCTTTCGGGTAACGGAGTGCAACAAACACGGGCAGGCTTGTTTGCACAAACCGGCCCGTGGGCGTACCCTTTCAGGTGAATCACTACCAGAAGGGGGGCACGGGTGGATTGTACCACGCTCATCGATTTCCGTACGGATGTGTACGCGTCGTTCACGCGTGCGTCCGATGCCATGTTCGACCTCGCGGATGCCCTCCTGACCGATACCCAGGCCCAGAGTTTCATTGAATTGGCGCTCAGTCCGGCCTTTCGGCACCGCTGGCCGAGCATCTATGAAGCGTTGGAGGACGGGATCATCGATCAGGCGGCCTTGCGCCAGGCGTTTGTTGCCGCGATGCCCGCCGTGCCCGCAGGCAAACGCCCGCTGCTGGGCATCGACGCCAGTTCGCTGGCCCGACCCGACGCGCATACCTCCGCCGACCGCACCCATGTGTACCAGGCCAACACGCCACACGGAGCAACCCCGACCATCCCAGGCTGGAGTTTCTCGGCGGTGGTGCAGCTTGACCAGCCCGTCAGCAGTTGGAGTTACATCCTTGATCATCAGCGCATTGCCAGCACCAGTGATCCCGTTACGGTGGGTGCATCTCAACTCGCGGCACTCCTGCCGTTGCTTGGCGTGCGGCCCATGGTGCTGTTGGATCGGTACTATAGCCGGGCGCCGTGGCTGCATGCGACGGCGACCCTGCCGGTGGATCAGGTCATGCGTGCCCGCAGCGACCAGGTGCTCTATCGGGTTGCGCCACCGCGCACCGGCAAACCGGGACGCCCCCGGCTCGATGGCGACC
>JBLWKA010000215.1:0-6695 GCA_048381555.1 Oscillochloridaceae bacterium umkhey_bin13 | reverse complement strand
TTCTCCATTTGTTACGGCTTTCACCCACGTTGTACACGTTTCACGCCACGATTCCAGCAGAATTACCCACGCCAAATGGATGATTCCAAAAATGGCGAAACGGCTCAAACACTAGCGAACGGTGAGGATCATAGGTCGTCATAGTTCAATCCTCAAACTTCATCGTTGTGATCAGGTATTAATGCGGCTACCCACTGTCAGTATACGCATCTGGAAACTGCCATGCAAGGATAACCCTCCCATGACCCTTACCGTTACCGCCTTAGCCAGCGGCAGCAGCGGCAATGCCTTGCTGGTGCGCTGCGGTTCTGATGCGCTGCTGGTGGATTGTGGCCTGCCGATGCGCACGCTGGCGGGCCTGCTGCGCTACCAGGGGCTCGAACTCGATCAGCTAAAGGCGGTGCTGCTGACCCACGAACATGGCGATCATGCGCTGAGCGCGGCGGCGTTGGCCCGCCGTTATCGGGTGCCAATCATCTGCAATGCCGCCACCCGTGCGGCCCTCGGTGACGAGTTGGCTGGCTTGCCCGTTGAGGCCCTGCCCGTTGGCGAGTTGGCGGCTTTGGGTGCCTTCGAGTTCCGCAGCTTTTCGGTGGCTCACGATGCGGCTGATCCAGTGGGGTACCGGGTCAGTGCGGCTGGGGCGAGTTTAGCCTACGCCGTAGACCTTGGCTCGTGGGACGCAACGACCGTGGCGGCACTGCGCGGGGCCGATCTGCTGATTGTCGAAGCCAACCACGACCGTGAACTGCTGCGCGCCGCGCCCTACCCCGCGCCGATTCGGCAACGCATTTGCGGCCAGCGCGGCCATCTCGACAATATCCAGTGTGGCGAACTGCTGGCCCAGGCCATGCCAACAACGAGTACGATCTGGCTGGCCCATCTTTCGGCCCAGAGCAACAGTCCCAAAGTTGCTAGCGCCGGGGTTCGCCGGGTGCTCGATTTGGCCGGGTTGCCGAAGGTGCTCCTGAGTGCCCTGCCACGCCGGGCCGCCAAAGGGCCAAGCGGGGCACCCACCTGGCGTGCCGACGAACACGCTACGGTACAGGCGAACCTGTTTGGCGAGTGAGGCATAGCACAATTTGCACGGCTACCAAAGCAATGCTACACTGCCCCTAGGAAACACAACCAACGGCTTGCAAGCCCACTTCCAGGCAATTAGGCCGGGTGGGCTTTGTTCTGCGTTCAGGTCATAATAAGGAGTGATCGATGGCGATCAAGGCAATGGAATGGATCTGGTTCAATGGTCGCTTAGTGCCCTGGGACGAAGCCCGTCTGCATGTCATGGCCCATGTGGTGCATTATGGCAGTAGCTTCTTCGAGGGGTTGCGCTGCTACGAAACACCGTGTGGCCCGGCGATCTTTCGGCTGACCCCGCATATGCGCCGCCTGGTCGAATCGGCCCGCATCTACCGTACCGAGATCCCGTACAGTCTGGAAGAGTTGATCGCCGCCGTCAAAGCCACCGTCCAGGCCAACCAGTTGCGGGCGGGCTATATTCGCCCGGTAGTCTATCGGGGCTATGGCGAAATTGGGGTCAACCCAGCCAACAACCCGGTCGAGGTCGCGATTGCCACGATCGAGTGGGGCAAGTACCTCGGGGCCGAAGCCATGGAACAGGGCGTGGATGTCTGTGTTTCGTCCTGGAACCGTTTTGCGCCCAACACCCTGCCGGCCATGGCCAAAGCCGGTGGCAACTATCTGAATTCGCAACTGATCAAGATGGAAGCTCTCGCCAATGGTTATGCCGAGGGCATCGCGCTGGATGCGAACGGTCAGGTCAGCGAAGGCAGCGGCGAAAACCTGTTTGTCGTGCGCGACGGGATCGTCTATACGCCCCCGGCTAGTGCTTCGATTCTGAGTGGCATCACCCGCGATACCGTGATCACGCTGCTCGGCGAACTCGGCTACGATGTACGTCAGCAGGTCATTCCACGCGAACTGCTGTATGTTGCCGACGAACTCTTCTTTACCGGGACGGCGGCCGAAGTAACCCCCATTCGTTCTGTTGATCGCATCACGGTTGGGATCGGGCGGCGCGGGCCGATCAGCACAGCAGTGCAAAACGCTTTTTTTGCGGTGGTCCAGGGCGAGCGCGAAGATCGCTATGGCTGGTTAGAGTATGCGGCGACATAACGCATTCCCATCATGTTTGACAAGCCCTAGCACTGATGCTATACTCCCATCTTGCCACGCCATGCGCGTGAGCAAAGTTCGTATTGTGTGTTAAACCGGCCCCCTCTAAGGCGTAGCTTTTGGCTATGACCAGATCTAGGGCCCGGATATTATTTTGTCTCAATGCTGTAGACCCTTGCGGGCCCGGAAATCAGGAGTGCTGGATGCCGACGATTAATCAGCTCGTGCGGAAGCCGCGAAAGCCGGTCGAGAAGAAGACCAAAGCGCCGGCGCTGCGGTTCACCTACAACTCGCTCAAGGGCAAACTGACCCGTGGCCGTGGGTCGCCCCAGAAGCGTGGTGTTTGTACCAAGGTTGCGACGGTCACCCCCAAGAAGCCCAATTCGGCGTTGCGTAAAATCGCCCGCGTTCGGCTCTCGAATGGGATTGAAGTGACGGCCTATATTCCCGGCGAGGGCCACAACCTCCAGGAACACTCGGTCGTTTTGATCCGTGGCGGTCGTGTGAAGGATCTTCCCGGCGTGCGTTATCACATTGTGCGCGGTACCCTCGATACGCAGGGCGTCAATGGTCGCAAGCAGGGTCGCTCGAAGTACGGAACTAAGAAGAACGCCCAGCCTGTTGGCAAGAAGCGCTAAGATTACGAGGTGAGCTATGCCCCGTCGTGGTGATGTCCAGAAACGCATCCCTCCTCCGGACGCCCGCTACGATAGCGTGCTTGTCCAGAAGTTTATCAATAAGGTGATGGAGCGCGGCAAGAAGAGCGCGGCCGAGCGCATTGTGTATGATGCGCTGGATATTGCCGCTGAGCGCACCAAAAAGACCCAGATGGAAGTCTTCGAGCAGGCGCTGCGCAATGCCAGCCCGGCGATCGAAGTCAAGCCCAAGCGGGTTGGTGGGGCAACCTACCAGGTGCCGGTTGAGGTTAAGAGTGATCGGCGCTATGCCTTGGCGATGCGCTGGTTGTTGCTTGCCGCTCGTTCGCGCAGTGGTCGGCCCATGCACGAGCGTCTTGCCAACGAGTTGGTAGACGCCTTTAACAATACCGGCAATACCATTAAGCGCAAAGAAGATGTCCATAAGATGGCTGAGGCCAACCGGGCCTTCGCCCACTATGGTCGGCTCTAAACGTTGCCTGTTACGTCGGTGTGACGTCGCGGCGCAACCACTGAACTAACTACCCGGCGACCCTGTCGCCCGATCTAGGTTTAGGAGTAGGGATCGGTATGCCACGCCAGTTCGAGCTCAGTAAAGTCCGAAATATCGGCATCATCGCCCACATTGACGCGGGCAAAACCACGACGACGGAGCGCATCCTGTTCTATACCGGGCGCACCTATAAGATCGGCGAGGTTCACGAGGGCACCGCAACAATGGACTGGATGCCCCAGGAGCAGGAACGCGGCATTACGATTACCTCGGCCGCGACGACTGCCCAGTGGAAGTTGGGCGAGACGATCTATCGGATCAATATTATTGATACCCCCGGCCACGTTGACTTTACCGTCGAGGTCGAGCGCTCGCTGCGTGTCCTTGATGGTGGCGTTGTGGTCTTTGATGGGGTTGCCGGTGTCGAGCCCCAGTCCGAAACGGTCTGGCGCCAAGCCGATAAGTATAGCGTGCCCCGGATCTGCTTCGTCAATAAGATGGATCGCACCGGTGCCTCGTTCGAGCGCTGTGTCAGCATGATTATTGACCGCCTCGGTGCGAAGCCTGCCGTGCTCCAACTTCCGATTGGGGCCGAGGATACCTTCAAAGGGACGCTCAATCTCCTTACGATGACGGCCACGATCTATAACGATGATCTGGGCAAAGACATCCAAGAGACTGAGATTCCTGAGAGTTTCATGGCGGCGGCCCAGAAGGCTCGCGCCGATCTCGTCGAGATGATCGCCGAGACCGATGATGAGCTTACGCTGCTCTATCTTGAGGGCGAAGAGCTTGGGGTCGAGGAGTTGAAGCGCGGGCTGCGCAAGGCGACCCTCGAAGGTAAGCTCGTGCCAGTGCTTTGTGGTGCGGCCCTGAAGAATAAGGGCGTCCAGAAACTGCTTGATGCTGTGGTCGAGTACCTGCCTTCGCCGCTGGATCGCCCGGCGGTCGTTGGTACCCTCCCCGGCCATCTTATGGGCGAAGAGGGTGTCGATCTGATCACCCGCGAGACAAGCGATAGCTCACCTTTCACGGGCCTGGTCTTCAAGATTGTGGCTGACCCCTATGTCGGCAAGTTAGCCTATTTCCGGGTCTACTCCGGCACGATCGAGAAGGGCAACTATGTCCTGAACTCGACGCGCGGCCAGCGCGAGCGGCTCGGGCGCATCCTCCAGATGCACGCCAACCACCGCGAAGATATCGAAACGGTTTATGCCGGCGATATCGCCGCCATGGTCGGCCCCAAGCAGAGCTTCACCGGCGATACGATCTGTGACCCCGATAAGCCGATTGTGCTCGAAAGCATTCGCTTCCCCGAGCCGGTCGTTGAGCTCGCAATCGAGCCCAAGACCAAGGCTGACCAGGATAAGATGGCTGTGGCCCTCAACCGGCTCGCCGAAGAGGATCCCACTTTCCGGGTCTATACCGACCAGGAGACCGGCCAGACGATCATTAAGGGCATGGGCGAGTTGCACCTCGAAGTGATCGTTGACCGTATGCGCCGTGAGTATAAGGTCGAGGCCAATCAGGGTAAGCCCCAGGTTTCCTACCGCGAAACCATTACCCAGCTTGCCGACATCCATACCCGCTTTATCCGTCAGACCGGTGGTAAGGGGCAGTTTGCCGAAGTCAAGCTGCGCTTCGAGCCCCAGGAGCCGGGTAAGGGCTTCGAGTTTGTCAATGCGATTACCGGTGGCGCGATCCCGCGTGAGTATATCAACCCGGTTGAGCAAGGCATCAAAGAGGCCATGCAGACCGGGGTGATGGCCGGCTATCCCGTGGTTGACCTCAAGGCGACCCTCTACGATGGCTCGTTCCACGAGGTTGACTCGTCCGAAATGGCCTTCAAGATTGCGGCCTCGATGTCACTGAAGGATGGCGTGCGCAAAGGTCGGCCCCAGTTGCTTGAGCCGATCATGAAGGTCGAGACCACCACCCCCGAGGACTTCCTCGGAACGGTGCTCGGCGACCTGAACTCGCGCCGTGGGCGGGTCGAAGGCATGGAGGCCCGGGGTAATGCCCAGGTTGTGCGGGCCTTCGTGCCGCTGGCGACCATGTTCGGCTATACCACCGACCTGCGCTCGGCCACCCAAGGTCGGGCGACCTCTTCGATGGAGTTTGACCACTACGAGGCGCTGCCCGATGCGCTCGCCAAAGAGATCATCGAGAAGCGTAGCGGAAATTAACGACCCTTGATCCACGTCCTTACTCCACCCCCATGGCAAGCGTACCAACTGCTTGACACGGGGGATGGTGCGAAACTTGAGCGTTTTGGCCCTTATACGCTGGTACGGCCTGAAACTCAGGCCCTCTGGCCCCCCGCTCTATCCAGCCAAGTCTGGCAACAAGCGGATGTGCAGTTTCGGAAATCTCGTGGTGGTGATGATAGTCCCGGTGAGTGGGAACAGCACCGCCACCTGCCAGCCCAATGGCAGTTGCACCATGACAATTTAGCGTTCTGGGTTCGGCTAACCCCTTTTCGTCATACCGGCGTCTTCCCTGAGCATAGTGCCCATTGGCCCTGGCTCAGACAGATGATTGCCAGTCGGCGTGAACCAAGTGTCCTGGTACTCTTTGGTTACACCGGTCTGAGTAGTCTGGTTGCCGCCCAAGCCGGTGCTCACGTGACTCACGTGGATGCCTCGAAGCCCGCAATGCGCTGGGCCCAGGACAATCAACAACTCTCAGGTCTGAGTGAACGCCCGATTCGCTGGTTGGTAGATGATGTGGGCAAGTTTCTGGCTCGCGAACTCCGTCGGGGCAATCGCTACGACCTGATCCTGATGGATCCTCCGGTCTTTGGCCGCGGTCCAAAAGGAGAGATCTGGCGGCTGAACGAGCAACTCTTGACGCTTGTTCAGCAGGCCGCCCAGATCTTGAGTGACCAACCCCTTGGTTTGTTGCTCAGTGCGTATGCGACCAGTCTCTCGGCGCTGACTCTGGGTAACGTGCTCGAAGTAGCCTTGCACGGGCGGACGGGGACAACCAGTGCAGGCGAACTGGCCCTTCGCGAATCGACCGGACGCATCCTCCCCGCCGCCTTGTATGCTTGCTGGTCAAGTGGCCCTCAACCCCACCAGCTTTGACCCACGTGATGGGTGCCCGTTCTATCAGATAGCAGTAGCAGAGTAAGGAAACAGCGACGATGGCTAAGCAGAAGTTTGAGCGGACAAAGCCGCACGTGAACATCGGTACGATTGGGCACGTTGACCACGGCAAGACCACCCTCACCGCCGCGATCACCAAGGTGCTCGCCCTGAAGGGGGCCGCCCAGTTCATTGATTACGATCAGATTGATAACGCCCCCGAAGAGCGCGCCCGTGGCATTACGATTGCCATTCGGCACGTCGAGTACCAGACCGATAATCGTCACTATGCCCACGTGGACTGCCCAGGCCACGCGGACTATA
>JBLWKA010000214.1:0-6777 GCA_048381555.1 Oscillochloridaceae bacterium umkhey_bin13 | reverse complement strand
ACGATCTGGCGCGTTGCCACATCGGCAATACGGTCGGGATTGAGGTCAGGAATCTGCATACGCAGGTAGTCTACCAGACCTTTGTCATGTCGTCACCCACCGCCCAGCGCTTTTGGAGAGGATACATATCAACCTTATTTTTATAACAAGGAAGATATGCACGAGTTGAGAAGCGACCAGGAAAACACGCGTTATGTACTTCGGGGTGGTGCATGGCCCAACCGTTCTATCTATTTGCGTGCTGCCTACCGTCTTCATTATCAACCTGATATGCAGAGCAATGGGCTTGGTTTTCGACTTGCCCGACGCCCTCGTCCCCGGAACCACTGAGGCTCTGAGCGGATGAGGGCACAAGTAGGAATAGGGGAGCTTTGGGCAGGTGATTCGGATAGGGCGCTGATCGCGCAGCCGAGCGCGGAGTTGTAGAAGGTGCAGGCGGAGCAGGCCAGCGTGGCCGAGGCGATCGCCGAGATGGCAAAGGCGGCTGTCAACAGGCAATGAAGGCGTAGCCGAACAAGACCCTGCTAAGATCACCGCTGAGGGGCTGAAGCAGGCAGCGCAGAATGTTGCGGAGTTGCTGCCGATCTCGACGCGGATCGCTGATGCGCTGCGGAAGCTGATCGGCGGGCAGAGAGATGCTGTGCTACTGAAGTCTTGAGTCGCCGGGGTTCCATTCGGCAATCCACGCAGACACAGACATCGCCAACTCAAGCGCGTCTTCCTCCGACAGCGGTACACCAAACCAGCGCGTCACCATCGCCAGCGTTTCAGATCGCGCACGGTCATCCGATGGCTGAATAATCTCACACAAAACTTCGGCCCCTGCCGATACGTCATCATCAATGGGCAGGTGCCAGAATGCCGGCTCATTATTGTAGTTGAATGCGGCCATGTGTGGCTGAACTATTGCGAGGACTCTTCATCTTCGTCCCACTCGCCGAGCGGATCGACCCAGGGCGGTACCGGGTTGACGTCCAACCATGTCTTGAGATCATCGAGACTCGCGAAGTCGAACTGCGCCAGGTTCAGCGCCTCCAACAGCTCGAATGGATACAGCGCTATCTGATCCTTGATCGTCGCATCCAATGGCCCAAACCGCTTGTCGAGGGCCGCAGTGATGATCTTCACTGCCCCCAGACGTTCAAACGTATCGACGATCTGTGTCATCACTTCCTCCGGTTCCCTTGGCACCAGATCAGCGAGCTCTTCCTGCAGCAAGCGCTCCTCTGCTGGCTGGAGTGGCAAATAGACCTGCAGAAACTGCCGAAGCATGCGCCGCCGCTTCGTACTGATTGGTAGCCCCACGAGCTGTGCCAGACATGCTGCCTTGACGGCCCGCCGCTCGCGTGGCGCCACCTGCATGCGGGTGAGCAGCGCCGTCGCCAGCGGGTTGGGATTCTCAAGATAATCGCGCCAGCGTAGCTGGTTCAATTGTACCATGCGGAATTGGAAATCAAGCACGGCGAAGTCTGGGAAGCCGACTGCGTAGCGATCCGGTGCCAACGATTGCGGTGTGCGGTACGAGCAGAGCGCGATCGGGTAAACCGGCACACTGTAGCGGTCGTGGAACTTGGCGAAATACCTGAACATGCGCTGGTGCAGGACTTTATCTTCCTGGGCCTGGTGCTCCAGGTGGACGATGAAGGTGGTCGGCTGGTCACGGAAGCGGGCCTGCACGACCAGGTCGGCCTCGCGCCGATCAGGGTCGAGTAGATCGCGAAACACCTCTTTGTCCAGAAAGGTCAGCGTGCGCGCATCGAGCAGTTGCAACGCATCTGGCACAAAGAGGTCGAGAAACTCGACAAAGAACTCCTCCAGAAGTTGCTTGAAAATCCCATCATGGTCGATCCGCATCTGGAGCGCCTTTCCGCCAGAGAAGTGGGCTTGCGCTACATAGTATAGAACATGTATTCGCTACTCGCAAACGTATCACGCCTTGCGCTGAAGATCGGTTGTGAGCACTGATGCCCCTGCGAGCCCTGGCTGCTACGGTGCAGCCAGGGTTTCTTTGTGTTCGCAGGAGTCGCTCAATGCATGCTTCCACACGTCATAGGCTGCTCTGGCCCGGCGATGCGCGCCGGTGGTTGCTGTTGCTCATCAGCACGCTGATTAGCATCCTGCTGGCGCTCTTCCTCGCGGTGCCGATCGCCCGCGCCGATTCGCCCTTCAATGACGTCACGCAGCCGCGGCCGCAGGGAGGCGGGGCGGGGAGCGTCACACCGGCTGATCTGCCCGCGCTGCCGTCGCGTTTCGCTGAGCTGCCGCCACCGCTGCTGCTGGCGGCGCGCTCCCGTGCTGAGGTGCCGTACGCGGCGCCACAGCAGCAGCAAGGCCCGCAGACCGACCCCAATAATCCGCTGGCCTGGATCGGTCTTGGGCTGAACCCGGGCAAGTGGCTGCTCGATTCGGTGCTCGGGGCCGCAACCGGGATGATCTACTCGATCACCTCGGTCTTTGAGGTGCTAGCTCGCTTCGGCAATGGTCAGATCGTCGATCTGAACGGCCAGATTACGAGTGCATCGAACGCGACCTTCGGCTTTCTGTTTACCACCCCCGAGGCCCTGACTGTCTCGTGGGCGGGTGCATCCGGGCTGGGTAGTCCGCAGGCGCTGCACGACATTATGCGCCAGGCCGCGCTCTCGATCCTGGTGGTTATCTGCACCTACCGGGCGCTCTTTGTGTTGACCAGCGGCGCGTTTCGTGACGGCCTGGTCGATCTGTTGATCGCGTTCTTCGGCGGCCTGCTCGGCATTCAAGGGGCCTGGTGGTTCTGCACGCTCTTCGTTCGTGCGGCCAATCTGATCACCGCACAGATGCTTTCGGTCGCCTTTGGCGGCGGACTGGGAAACTGGATCCCGCTCGACCCGCAGAACTACTTCTGGTCGTCGCTGAGCAGCATCCAGGGCGTCAGCCTGGCGATCGCGCTGGTGACCATTCTCTACTGGGGGACGCTCGCGCTGCTAGCGGTTCATGCCCTGGTGCGCATTGTCATGGTCAACTTGATGCTGATCGTTAGCCCATTTGCCGGCCTGGCGATCGCGACCGGCGGCGGCTGGAACTACGCGCGGGTCTGGTTCTTCCGCTTTGTCGAGCTGCTGGCGGCCCCGCTGATCTGGGGACTGACCCTGGGCTTCGGGCGGGCGCTCATGACCGGGTTCGGCGTCGATACCCAGCCGATCCTCGGCCCGATCCTGGCCGTGATCACGATGCTGATGGTCTTCAAAGCGCCGCGGATGCTCGGGTTTGCGGCCCAGGAGGCGGTTACCGGCGCACGCAGCCTGTGGCGTATGTCCGAGCGGGCAGCCTTCGCCAGCATGATGGGCGGCGGTGCAGCGGCCGGCGCAGCTGCGGGCACTGCCGCCGGTGCGTCAGCGGTGGGAAGTAGCGGCAACGCCCCGACGATCTACGTCGATATGCGCAATGCTGGCGTGGTGGATGGGCAGTACCGCCAGGAGTGGGATGGCTCGTCGTTCGGTGCCGCAACCAGCCGGGCCGCGCTGCCGCCCGCATCGGCGCCGCAGATCATCGACGGAGATACGTGACGATGCAGACCCTCCTTGCGCTCTCGCCACTGATCATCCGCATCCTTAAGATCGTCGTGCCGGTGGTGATTGGGTTGCTGTTGCTGCCAATCATCGCCGCCTCAGCTATTTTGAACAAGAGCACCGTGGTCTGGCCAGTGGTTGCGCCGACCCAGGTCGTCGCCGGGCAAACCGAGTACCTCGCGACGGGCTGGACGATCAGCAGCCCGTTTGGCTGGCGACCAAATCCCGACAACCCGAGTACCTGGGAGTTGCACGAGGGGATTGACCTGGCCGGGCCAATGTTCTGCGATGGCTGTCCGGTACCACCCATGGGTGACATCGAGGTCGTCTTCGTCGGCTGGGATCAGCCCTACGCCAGCGAGCCACAGTATGCCGGCGCCGGCGTCGTGGTCGATATGACCCTCCAGCACCCGGAAGAAGCTGGCCCGGTGCTGATCCGCTACGGTCACCTGCAGCCCTACCAGGTCTGGGTGCGCACGCAGACCTGCACCCAAACAGTGGATTGTCCCGATTATCGCGATGAGGCAAGCGGTGCGGTGACGGTGATTTGCCCCGGTGTTGTCATTACCACAGACACGAACGGCGCCACACGCAGCTATCTCTATGCGACGCCCGGCACCTGCCGGGCAAGCGTAGCCTGGCCAGGCGACTTCACGCCCGATGGGCCGACCAGCCTCACCTTCGACCAGCAGATCGCACCGGGGGAAGGATCGAGCAACGCGGCGATCACCTTTCGCGCTCAGAAGCCGCCCCCACCGACCCCGACGCCCACGCCGACACCTGAAGGATGAAGGATGAAGGATGAAGGATGAAGAGGCATGACTCGACCCTCAGCCCTGACCCCTGACCCCTGACCCCTGACCCCTAAACGTGACCAACACCGTAATTGGAATGGCGATGATCGAATCTCATTTCAGGCGGGCAATTCGCGCCGCGCTGCCCTGGCTCGTTCTGGCGCTCAGCCTGAATAGCCCCGGTGTCCTGCACGCACGGCCGATGGCCCAGGCCACCCTGATCGTCTTCAAGATCGCCTCGGTCAGTGAGGCCCGGCCTGGTCAGAGCTTCAGCTACAGCATTGGTGTCGTGCGCGACGGCACCGCTCCGGTGACGATCCGCGACGCCTTGGATCCAAACCTTGTCATCGTTCGGGTCAGCCCGTCTGAAGGGCTGACCTGTCAGGTGGCTGGGGCGCTGGTCTGTACCCTGGCCGACCCTGAGATTCCTGCTGCCACCGTGACGCTGCTCGTCCACGCCCGTCCTGGCACCCCGACCGGCACGATCATCCGCAACCAGGCGAGCGCCACCAACGGCAGCGAGACGGTGCAATCGGAACTGACGCAGGTGCGCATCAGTGGCCCGGAAGCCACACCCATCCCGACCCTCACCCCCTCGCCCGTGCCGACCTGGACGCCGCTCCCAACCTGGACGCCCTTGCCGACGATGACGCCCACGACCACGGGGACGCCGGGGCCGACGGCGACAGGTGGCCCACCGCCACCACCGCCACCCGGCCTCGACTGCGCCCCGCAGCCGCTCGTGCGCCTGCCCGGCGTGCGCGCCCCTGACCCGCGCTCAACGCGCTGGCGGCGGCGAGCTTCGCCCAGGTGCGCCAAGAGGTGATCGCCCGCACCGGCCAGGATGTGCTGGCCGTTCTCGCCGACGTGCTGCGCGCACCTGGTTTCACCACCAACAAGCCAGGCGTGGCCCATCGCTCCTGGCACAAGACCGGGCGTGCGGTTGATCTGAATTTGGGCGGGCCGTTCACCTTGCAGCGCGAGGGGTCGATGTTTCGCGTGTTCGTTGGTTCGGTTGATATCACCGCGATCTTCGAGGCCCACGGCTGGAATCGTATTCCCGCCCATGGCAGCGTACTCGAATGGTGGCACTACGAGTATCGTCCTGACGGGATTGGGTGGCAGAGTGCGATGGCGCAGGTCTGGCCGACCGATGTCTTGAGCGCCGCCTTCCCCGAGATCAACTGGGCATCAGTCGGCTGCACGAGCAGCACCCTGCCGCCTGGCGGCGATGGCCTCGATCTCCCGCCCGGCGTCTGTGTGCCCGACCCGCCGATCTGGAACGATGCGCCCGGCGTGAGCTACAGTCGCGGCTGCGGGCCACCGGTGCTGCCGCCAAGCCAGATGCACGTCACGGGCACGCGCCTACGCCAATTCGTGGGCATCGTCGGCTGGCTCGGCCAGACCGGGCGGCTCGTTCCACCAGGGCCAGCCGGCGTCCACCTGCACCTCGGCCTGGACATCGGCGTCTCGACCGATATGTGTCGCTGGCCGCTGCAAGCACCCGGCGTGCCCCAGGGCCAGCCGCCACCGGGAACCTGGAGTTGTCAGACGACCTGGGCTGACCCGCTCCAGTTCTTGCCGCAGGCCAACCCTGACACCTTAGCGATGCAAAACGGCACACCGGTGCCCGTCGCCTCTGGCCCTGGCGACCCGACCCTCAGCGAGGCGCTGGTGCAGTTGCCGCCGCCAGGCCACCCTGCCGCCACCCTGCTCGATCCGGCCAACCCGGAGCGGCCCGACGGCACCTGGTGGAGTCCCGGCAACGACGACCGCGCCAACGAGGTGCCAGGTGCGCTCGGCGGCCCGGCGATTCTCGACTGGCTTGCGTGGCTGTGGTGCTTTCTGTTTGGCTGGTTACCGTGGTCGGGGTGTGGAGTGTAGCAGTAATGGTAGCGGGTTCAAATCTTCCCGGTTCCATGCTAACTCACCTTACGCACCCAAAAAATGAACGATATGCTACCATCTAAACTATGACAAACGATGAACTTTTCGACCTCTATAGCGATTATCTCATTAGCTCCTTCGGTCAAACGACAGCAACCGGGTTGTCCGTATTGATGGATGGAGAAATCAGTCATGACCGAATTCGCCGCATGCTTGCTGGACGGGTGCGGACATCCGCTGATTTGTGGCAACAGGTTAAGCCGCCTGTGCGTGCGATCCAGCACGATGATGGGGTCTTAATCTTGGACGTATCCTCTCCAAAAGCGATGGATCAGGCTGCCGATGGCACGGCAACACCCGCCCGCTGGGCCAGGCGTTCAGCTAAGGTGGGCGTGGTCTCCGGCGTGACGATCCGGTCGCGGAGATAGTGAAAGAACCCCACGCCGAGTTTGGCGGCGGTGGCGGCTAGGGTTTGGAAGGTATCCCAGGCCCGTGCCCCATTCCGTGATTGGGGGCCAAAACTGACATCGCGTTTGCGCACCCGGCGCCGC
>JBLWKA010000213.1:0-6890 GCA_048381555.1 Oscillochloridaceae bacterium umkhey_bin13 | reverse complement strand
AGCCCAAAGGTCGCCCCGACCTCGACCCCAACCAAATGCCAGCCCTCCATCGTTTGGGTCGCCCACGGCCCCCACAGCGGGTGCAGCATATTGAACGGGAATAGGTCTACCAGGGCCATACTATGAAAGACCTGCACCTCATACCAATTGCTGACCGTATTCGCCCCGAGCGCATCCAGCGGCCAGACGTAGAGCAAGAGGGTCGCAACCCAGACCAGGGCGATGGCAGCCCCAACGCCAAAGCGTTGCAGCGCAATGGTTCGGCTGGGCGCAAGCAGGGCCGCCAAACTGACGAAGGCCAATGAATAAATCGCGCTAAACAGCCCGTAGTACTGCGCCGCCAGCGTGGTCAGCAATAATGCGCCCGCTGCCGCCAGGATCATGATCGGGTTGGGCCGGGCCAACGCCTGCATCAAGGCCAACGCATAGAGCGGCAGCCACTGCATGGCGATCAACTCCATCGAGCCGCCCAGAATCCGTTGCAGGTGGTAGGGCGAGGCGATCACCACAAAGCCGACCAACAGCGCCGGGATTGCAGCCAGGCCAACGGCGCGGGCGAGGCGGTAACTCGCATAGCCGCCGATCGCAAATGAGAGCAGGGTCACGGCATTGAAGCCCGCCACCGGCCCAAAGGCGGCAATGATCGGCGTAACCATGATTGCACTCGGCAGACTGACCGGCTGCCAGAACAGGTTGACCTGTTGCGGAAAAAAGAGGTAGCCGGTTTTAAGCAGCGGCCAGCCCTGGCTCAGCGCGGTATAGCCCCACCAGAGGTTCCAGATCCCCTGGCCTGAATCCACGGGCACGCCGCCCTTCTGGATCACTGCGGCATTCCAGAACAGCGCCATCGGCCAGGTGAAGATCACCCCGACCAATAAAAAGCCGAGCCAGACCGCCAACGCCCGCGGCAACGGCTCGGGCGGGGCCAGGGCCACCAGGGCGAATGGTGCATGCTGGTCTTTGTCTGGTTGGGCCACGCGCATCAACTACCTTCTAAATGCTTGCTTTGGCGTCCAGATGTGCGGGGCACACATGACGCCGAATGGAGGAATCGCACTGCCAATGTTATGCCGAACGCCCACACGGTCTTCTTCAACGCGCCTCACTAGATTGGCAACGAAGTCTTTTGGTATTGCTGTCTCCCTGGGAGTGAGGGCATCTTGCCCTCAGCAACGGTCGAGGGCGAGACGCCCTCGCTCCCAGGATAATACCGGAAAACTTACAGAGTACTCACGGTCATTCCGAACGGAGCGCACGGCTCCTCGATGTCATTCCGAACGGAGGGAGCGCACGGCTCCTCGATGTCATTCCGAACGGAGCGCACGGCTCCTCGATGTCATTCCGAACGGAGCGCACGGCTCCTCGATGTCATTCCGAACGGAGCGCACGGCTCCTCGATGTCATTCCGAACGGAGCCGCAGGCGCAGTGAGGAATCCGCACTGATCCTCAGCGAAGACCCCTCACTTCGTTCGGGGTGACATGGGGGGCATAGTATTACTCAACCTACCATACACCTGCTCCAAATCAGCCGCCAGCCGATCCGCGCCGTAGCGGGCCAGGGCTTCCTGGCGGCCGGCACGGGCCATGCGTTGACCCAGGGCCGGGTCGCGCAGCAGCCGAATGATTGCCGTCGCGAGCGCATTGACATCGCCATAGGGCGTCAGCAGGCCCGTCTGCTCGTGGCTGATCACCTCGTTGCCGGCCATCACATCAGTTGTGACCACAGGCGCTTCGGCCAGCAGCGCCTCGATCAAAGGAATGCCAAAGCCTTCGTAGCGGCTGGGTGCCACAACCACGGCCGCCTCGCGCAGCAAGCGCACCTTTTCGTCCTCGCTCACCCGTCCGCGCAGTTCGACCTGGGGGCGGACTCCGCCCGCCGTCAACAGATCATCGAGCAGGGGTGCGCCGGCCTGGTTATGGCTCACGATGATACAGCGGGCCTTCGGCACGGCCGCAAATACAGCAGGCAGGGCGCGGGCCAACAGGTCGAAGCCTTTCCGGGGCACCAACTGGCCAATAAACAGAATAGTTGGCGCATCAACGGGCGGAGTCAAGCCATTGCGTCCATGGGGATAGGCGTCGAGGTCAAGCGCATTCGGCAAGACCGAGATCCGTTGGGGATCAGCGCCAAGGCGGGCCAGCAAATCACGTTCGGCCCGCGAAAGGGCAATCACATGATCCACATGCAGCAGCGGAGCGTGGATCAGATAGTTGCGCACCGCCCGGCGCGGATGGGCACCCCGGACCAGACGGGCCACCAGTTGGGCTGGGGTCATCAACAGATTGCCATAGCGCAACGGGGCCTCGAGCGGGCGCTCACGATCCGCCACCAGGTCGCCATCGTGAAGCAGGCCATGCACCGTCAGCACGGTCGGAATCCCGAGGCGGCGAGCCACAAATACGGTCTGATAACCGAGCAGACTGCGCAGATGGTGCAGGTGGATGACATCGGGGCGGGTCGCCACCAGTAGGCGCAACAGGGCAGTTGGTGCAACGAAGCCGAGGGTCGGGGCACGATGAACCGCAATCCCATCGGCGAGCCAATCCCAGGCCCGGGCCTGGCCGACATAGCGCTGATCACGATACTCGTGGGCAAAGACCGTATGCCCACGCCGGATCAGCGCCCGGGCCTGGATCTGTTCAGGGCGACTCGGGAATGCCGGGTCAAAACCATAGGTCGTAACGATCAGAACCTTCATTGACCAAAGCCAGAGGCCGTCCAGGCCGCATCAGCAATCCGGGCCTGTCCACGGGCCGAAAGATGGAAAAAATCAAAGGGCGAAATATCAGCGGCTTCGAGTGTGCCGTCAAAGACCAACCCACCATCGTAGCGACAGCGTGGATAGGCGGCACAAACTTCAGCCAACGCCGTATTATAGTCCATCACGCGCTGCCGCACGCGAGCACGGCGCTCAATATCTTCGGGCAAGGTGGAAGTCGGGCGCAGCAGGGCCGACTGGCAGACCCCGAAGGCGTCCCAGATTAGATTAGCACGGGGATTATTGCCCAGGATGGGCAACAGTTTGGTAGGATCAGGAATACTCATCACCAGCACCCGGGCCTGGGGCGAACCCTGGTCAAGCAGAGCCATCGCGCTCCGAAACTGTTCGCGGAACGTATCCACCGGCGTCATCGTCGCCTCGGTAAGGGCACAAGCATCATTGCCACCCAGCATAATCGTGACATACTCAACCCGTACCGCATTAATAGTTGCAATCTGGGCCGACAGATCGATCATCCGCGCCCCATAGCGCGAAACATTATACACATTGCCCGCCAGAGCCGGGTTGCGGGTCGCAATTCGCAGCGCCAGGCTATTGACCGAGGGATCGCCGCCGGTGGCCCAACCGAAAGCGCTGCTATCAGCGAAATAGCGTGGCCCGGCCCCGCTGCCCCGCGAAAGCGAATCACCGGCGGCGGCAAGCGAATTGGGCAACGGGCCTTGGGCACGGGCCGGGGCGGGGGTCAAACTCAGGGCGACCAGCAGGGCCAACAACGGGAACAGCCAGGTCAGTTTCATGCGGGGACTCCTTTGGTAGTAGGCAAACATTCGCGAATATGTGCTAAAATAAACTGCAAACCCTTGACAATTATCCTTTTTCGGGTATATACTTGCAATAATCCAGCAGCGCAACAAGGGAGCAACCGTACCATGAGGATGCAGGAACGCCCAGGCTTAACCGTAATCGATTTTTTTGCTGGGATCGGCCTGGTACGGTATGCGCTTGAGCGTCGTGGTTGGCACGAGATCTACGCCCTGGATTACAGTCCGCTCAAGCAGCGTATGTATGCCAAGCATTTCGGCGCAGATCAGTATGTCGTCGAGGATATTCATACGGTAGATGCGGCGACCGTCCCTTCGGCTGTCTTAGCTCACGCCTCATTTCCTTGTACTGATACATCGGTTGCAGGAAGTCGTCAGGGCTTAGCGGGTCGTGAGTCATCAGCATTTTGGGGGTTCATTCGAGTTCTGCGCGACATGGGCGACAAGCGTCCACCACTTGTGCTGCTTGAAAATGTCGAGGGTTTTTTAACCTCCCATACAGGCAATGATCTACGGGATGCTTTAGCAGCATTAAACGATCTCGGCTACTGTGTTGATCTAATGCTGATCAATGCACTCCATTTTGTGCCTCAAAGTCGGGTACGCCTCTTTGTGGTGGGTATGCGGGGCCTGGAAGCGCAGGATATTTTCACCCAGGAAGCCATACTTAGCCAACCAACGAATGCACGCCCGGATAAAATTAGACGCTTCATTCAGGAAAACCCACAGATAGACTGGTTCTTAAGCGAACTACCTGCCTTGCCACCCTATCGCCAGGATTTTGCTGCGATCATTGACCATGACGAACCGTGGTGGCCGCAAGAGCGATCGGCGTATCTTTTGCAGCAAATGCATGTCCATCACAAAGAAAAACTTGCTCACCTCATTCAGCAATCAACTTGGACGTATGGCACAGCCTTTAGAAGAATGCGAGTACGCGATGGGTTGAAACAATCAACCGCTGAAATCCGGCTTGATGGCATTGCAGGTTGTTTACGCACACCCAAAGGTGGCAGTGCTCGGCAAATTGTGATTCGGGCAGGCTTTGGTCAGTTTAATGCCCGCTTACTCAATGCTGTCGAAAATGCGCGTTTAATGGGGGCTGATCAGTATCACCTCGCATCTGATGTACCATTGAATGATGCGCTGTTTGGTTTTGGCGATGCAGTGTGTGTTCCGGTGATTGAGTGGATTGCCGAACATGTGCTTGAGCCGCTCCTCTTGACCATCCCAACAAGCGTGTGATGATGGATCGGTATCAGATTGGATAGACCAGTATATGGTCTTTGATCTGCATGATCACGGTGCCTAATTGAACCACTGTACCGTAGGCGATGCTCCGCCGAAAGCGTTGCCTTGGGTTCGCAGCATCATAGTTCATGATCAAACTTGGCTCCCATTTCTGGAAAATAGGCAAGAGTTTGTCGCCTGTGACGAGACGAACCGTTACTTCAGCGTAATCCTTGGCGTATGAGATAAACAGGTGATCAACTTCCATATCCTCGCGTAACTTCTTTTGGCCCGCATTCAGGTGATACTGATACTCAAACGAGCCTTTCTCGCTCGCAGATTTGATTTCATAATGGCTTAAATCAGAACCGTAGCCGGGCTTACCTGACTCACCGGTCAAGATTGACCCAAAGAGTTCCCAATCCACAGGATGGATACTGCCAGTTATGGCAAACCCATGCTCTCTGAGCAGCATAAAACGATCCTGGCGATTGATATGCCGGTTGTAGTAGTTAAATGCCTCAGCAATGTTAAACCCAGGCTGCATAGGTTATACCCTCGGAATGCGTTGCGGCGGCAGTGCATTGCAAAGCTCCGCATACACTGCCTCAACCCGATCCGTCACTGCTGACCAGGCAAATTGGGCCGCCCAGGCCGGGGCCGCCGCCGCCATGCCTGCCCGGCGGGCCGGATCAGCAAGCAGGCTGGTGACCGCTTGGGCAAGCGCGGCATGATCACGGGCTGGGTAGAGCAAACCGGTGCGCCCTTCGTCCACGACTTCGGGGAAGCCACCGAACCGCGAGGCGACCACCGGCAACCCACAGGCCTGGGCTTCGACCAAACCAATACCGAAGGTCTCGCTGGCGTGACTGGTCGCGACTAACAGGTCGGCGTTGCTGTACAGAGCGGGCAGGGACTGGCGTTCGAGCGCCCCCAGGAAATGTACCCGTGCGCTCAGGCCCAATTCGACGGCCAGGGCCTCCAGGTTGTGGCGCTGCTCGCCGTCGCCCGCAATCGCAAGATGTACCCCCGGCAACAGGTTCAGGGCGCGCAACGCGGTGTCTACGCCCTTCCAGGGTTGCAGCCGACCTACAAACAGCAGTAACGGGGCCTTGGTTGGCAAGCCAAACTGGTGACGCACCGCCGGATCACGGGGCTGGGGTTGAAACAGTTGGCAATCGATCCCGTTGAAGATCACGGCGGGCATGATCCCGTAGCGCCGCGCCACGGTGTTGGCATTGAAGTGCGAACAGGATACTGCCCCGTCGGCCTGTTGGGCCAGCAAGCGATCACCCCGGTAGAAGTCTTCGCCGTGGCAACCCAACAGCACTTTGGCCCCACCCAGGTGGCGCGCCAATAAGGCCGGGCCAAGATCATACGGCTTCTGCAGGTGAATGATGTCGTAACCGCCTCGGATCAGTTCGGGCAGCGCGGTCACCGCCAGACTGAGCCGCTCGGCCAGTTTGGCTTCGGCATAGGCGCGCCGCAAAGGTGGTATGGCCTGAAATAGCCGCCGCGAAACGAAGGGGAAAGTCAGAATGCGAACCCCGGGGGCTGGTTCACGGCGCGGGCCAACCCCACCAATGATCGTGATCGCATGGCCGCGACCATGCAACTCGCGGGCCAGATCCCAGACAAAACTTTCGACCCCGCCAAAGCGGGTCGTGGTGGTCAAATTGTAGAGGGCAATGCGCATAACGCAGCGATTATAGCAGTTCTGGGATCAGGGCCGCATCCACACAATGGATAGGTTTGATGGAATCGGGACACGCCTTGGTCACCAACCCATCCCATGGCACAGAAATGTAGGGCCGAAGCATTCGCACGCATGAAGCCTCGATACAACCGATCATCCGGTGGCGAATGCTTCGGCCCGACCGGTCGCCACCAACCCATCCATGCCACGATGCGCCACCGGCCCGACCGGTCGCCACCAACCCATCCATGCCACGATGCGCCACCGGCCCGACCGGTCGCCACCACCCCATCCATGCCACGATGCGCCACCGGCCCGACCGGTCGCCACCAACCCATCCATGCCACGATGCGCCACCGGCCCGACCGGTCGCCACCCGGGCCGCGCGGCCCGGGGGGGGCGGGGGGGGGCCGGGGCGC
>JBLWKA010000212.1:0-6947 GCA_048381555.1 Oscillochloridaceae bacterium umkhey_bin13 | reverse complement strand
GGCTTTGCCGCCCCAACGCCCACAAACTATGGTGCAGCGACCCCAAACCCTACTACTTGCCAAGATGCTGTGCAAAGAAGGCCAGGCTGCGTTCGAGATAGAGGCGTTCCTGGTTGCCGCGCAGTGTATGCGGATCACCTGGATACAAATAAAGCGTCACGTCTTTATTGGCGGCACGCAGCGCGTCGGTGATGGCAATGCTGGCCGAGGCGGGCACGGTGCTATCGGCGCGCCCGTGGTGCAACTGCACCGGGGCGGTCACTGCATCAAAATAGCTGATTGGCGAGACCAGACGATAGGCTTCGGGATCAAGCTCGGGCGGGAAGGGCCAGGTCTCGCTGCCGGGATTGCCGCCACTCTGGCGGAAGCGACGGGCATAATCAACAGCCAGATCGGCGGGAGCAGGGGCGTAGACTACCGCCGCAGCGATTTGATCCGTCGCCGTCATGGCCGCCACCGTGATCGAAGCGCCGCGACTGTGGCCCCACATGCCGACCTTGCCGGGCCGGGCCATTGGTAATTGCTGCGCCAGCGGAATCAGGCTCAGGATGTCAATGGTATAGCCGGTATAAAACGGATTGGGGCCAGGATCACCGCCAGCGTAACCGCGATAATCGGGCGCAACAACGAGATAGCCTCGCCGCACAAAATAATCACTGAAGACCCGGCTGTCCATCCCAGGTTGATAGCGGGCCGGATCGATATAGCCCCGATTGGCAATGATCACCGGGAACGGGCCAGCACCGCTGGGAACGTGCAGCAGCCCCGTCAGGCGCAGCCCGTCCGCCGAGGGGTACCTGATCCGGTAGGTAGTATAGCCTGGGCCACGTAGATAGACCGCCCCAATGCTGATCTGGCCTTCACCATAGGGGAGCGTCCGCAGTTCGGGGATGGTCAGGCCTGCCACACGTTGGGCACTGGTGGGCGAAGGGGGCGTCTGAGCTGCGACCGGCGTTGCCGCCAACAGGACGAACAGGGTCAAGACGAGCGCCAGCCGGCGCAACAGGGAGAAGTCGTTCATAAGATCCAGTATAACGAAACCTCGTCACGACGAAGATTTCTTAACCGAAACGGTTGCGCCGCATGCTTGACGCTCATGACGCAGTGTGTTATACTCACGTCATAACGCACTGCGTTACAGCCTGCAAGACGTGACCGTGTATGGTATGATCCACCTGGCACGTCCGCAGTGCTTCCCGATACACGTATGGAGTAGAGGAGCATGACCATGACTGCACCCGAGGAGATCGAAGTCAACGTCCGCCAGATCGAAGAGCAGGCCACCCCCGTTGAGCAAGCAACCGCCCCGTTGATCGACATTGTGCGACGGATGATGCTGGCTGGGTTTGGGGCCTTTGCGTTGACTCGTGATGAGGCCGAGCAGTTCCTGAACCGGCTGGTCGAGCGCGGAGAACTGGCCCAGAAGGATGCCCAGCATCTGATTGAGGATACCGTAGCGCGCATTCGCCAGGTGCAGGTGCAGGTGCCGCAGTCCCCGATCCAGGTCGATACCAACGTCAATAATCTCACCCACCAGGTCGAGAACGGGCTCGAGCAGTTGCTCAACCGGATGAACATCCCCTCGAAGCGTGACATTGACGAACTGAGCGCGAAGATCGCCCAGTTGGCGGCACGGGTCGAAGAACTGCGCCGCACGGGTGATGTGCCCGCTGGCAAGGCTCGTACCCCCAAGGTTGCCGAAGCCAAAGTCGAAGAGACGGCGTAGCTTGGTTGGATGGCCCCAGCAAGGTGCGAAGCACCTTGCTGGGGCATAAGCCCCATGTACGCATAAATCACCAAGGGTGCGTCGGCTCCGGGCCAACCGCGGGTCGGCGCATTCTTGATTCTGGCCGCCCGGTTCTGACACAGCGTGTTATAATAGGCTCACACCGTCCCATATCAGGCAGAGTCTATGCAGCTGATTAAGAAATACGCCAATCGGAAGCTGTACCACACCAACCAGAAGCAGTACATCACCCTTGAAGGGATTGCCAGGCTGGTGCAGGACGGCGAAGCGGTCCAGATCCTCGATAACGAAACCGGTAACGATATCACGTCGAGCATTCTGGCCCAGGTTGTGTTGCAAGCGCGGGGCCGCAGCGCACCCCAGATCCCAACCCAGTTGCTGACGGGCCTGATCCAGATTGGTGGCGATACGCTGGCGAACCTGCGGCGTACCCTGGCGACAACCCTGGCAGGGGCTGAGGTGATCGATGCCGAACTTGAACGGCGCCTGGATCATCTGGTGGCGAGCCTCCAGATCACCCCCGAGGAAGCAAAACGCTGGCGTAATTTGTTGACCCAGACCGATTTTGGGCCCCAGAACACAACGCTTGCGAATGATGTGGCTGAGGTGCCGAGCCGCAATGATGTCGTAAAACTCCACGCTCAGGTTGATGCCCTGGCCTCGATTGTGCAACAGTTACTCGAACAACGTGATCCTCGCGAAGGTAAGTAGGCGCGGCATGACCTGTGCTGATTGTGACCATAGGGCGGAGCGACCATAGCACACACTGGTGGCGAACCTTTTCGACCGTCTATAGCATAGAGAGATAGGGCCATGATGCAGCGGAGCAAAACAGCCCTGGTGTTAGCAGGCGGTGGCCTGGCTGGCGCATCCTACGAGATCGGCGCGATGTGTGCGATCGATCAACTCCTCGAACAGCTTTCGGTGAACGAGTTTGACATCTATGTCGGCACGAGCGCCGGGGGGCTGGTTGCGGCATGTCTGGCGAATAATATTTCGCCCCGTACGCTGCTTTCGGTGCTGGATAACGCGATCCTGGGGATTGATCAGCTCGAACCGCATCATCTCTACGCGCTGAATCTGCCCAGTCTGCTTGATCGGCTGAGCCGCTTGCCCGGGGCGATTGGCCAGATTATCCGGCGCACCGTGGCTGAACGTAGCTCCCTGTCGCTGATCGATCTGGTCGAAACGCTGGCCGCCGCGTTGCCCAGTGGGCTTTATGATACGGTGATGCTCGAAGGCTATCTGCGCTCGGCGCTGAGTGGCCCGGGGCGGACGAACAATTTTGCCGAGTTGCCGCATCAACTGGCGATTGTTGCCACTGATCTTGATACGGGTGAGCGGGCCGTGTTTGGGCAGCCCCCGCTCCGTGATGTGCCGATCTCATTGGCGGTCTGTGCCTCGGCGGCGATCCCCCTGTTCTATCGCCCGGTACGGATTGGTGACCACGACTATATTGACGGTGGCATCCGGGGCACGGCGAGCCTTGATGTGGCGATCGAGGCTGGGGCCGAACTGATTGTCTGTGTCAATCCGATGGTGCCCTACGATAATCGTTTGCATCGCCCCGGGGGTGGCATCGGCGATGATGGCATTCCCAGCATTGGCGGTCAGGTTTTTCGAACCTTCATTCATGCTGGGCTGCACTACCATATTAAACAGGTTCGCCGCCGCCATCCCGAGGTGGACATTATCTTGATCGAGCCGAATCGCAATGATCAGGTGATGTTTAGCGATAATACGATGAGCTATCAGACCCGCCTGCGGATCGCCCGTCATGGCTACGAAACGGTGGCCCACCATCTAAATGAGCATTACGCCTATTACCGGGAACTGATGGCCCGCCACGGGGTCAAAATTGATAATGGGCGCATTACCCAGGATCTGCACAATTTGCGGGTCGCTGGCGATGATGTGCGTTACCTGCAAGCGGCACTGGCTTCTGATGGTTCGCTGCACACCGCCCCTGCCGGTCTGGCCCATACGCTGGCCGAGCTTGAACGGTTGGTGACCCGCTTTGAAGAGGGTCGGGCCGCTGAAGCGCGGGCGACCGAAGCGCGGGCGGCCAAAGCCCGGGTTGAAGCCCAACGGGCCTCGCGCTCGACCCGCAGTACCAAGGCGGCACGCTAGAGCAGCTGTGTCCTAAGTATGGCGTCCTGCTTGTCAGCCCAAGGACCGATGGCCCGCAAGCCAGTGGCGTGGAGCACAGGGTGCACCGCCCACATTGTCACCCCGAGTATCCTATGGCCGGTCGGCCAGTGATGCTGGGATGACATCCGATATGTCATTAGGAGCGTAGCGAGGGGGCTTCGCTGCTGATCAGTGAAGCTTCCTCGCTTCGCCTTTGGCTCCGTTCGGCATGAAAATGGGGGCGCTGTGCGCTGTTCGATGGGGCCATGGAGCTTTGTTTCTTAGACAAGGCTCGTAGCTACGTGACCCTGTGCCAACCGCCACGCCCCCTCCCCAACTCTCCCTTTCAAGTAGAGGGTTTTTGCATCATTGCGTCCGGTCGTCCTTTTCCCCCTCACCCCCCGGCCCCCCTCTCCCTCACGGGGAGAAGGGGGGGTGTCGCCGAATAGCTCATTCTGCTGCGGCGCGGCCCCCCTCCCCCCCGTGAGGGGGAGGGGCTGGGATAGGGGGGGCGGAAGGGTCGCCAACCAAAACCCTATACCTGAAAGCTGCACTACGCCCCATTGTCACCCCGAGGATCCTATGGCCCGTCGGCCAGTGGTGCTGGGATGACATCCGATATGTCATTAGGAGCGCAGCGAGCGGTCTGCACTGTACTGCCCTCCGTTAGGCGGCATCCTCGCCGAGGTAGAGGTCGGGGATGACTAGCGCATCGTCGCCGGTGGCAATTGCGAGCGTATACAGGCCAGGGGCCACCGGGGGCAGCCGAAATTCGTAGAGCTCACTGATGGCCGTGGTGGCCTGGCCTTCGGGGCCGCGCAAGACAACCCGCCCGGAACTGTTCAGCGTAGCCTCGCTGCCCAAGATCTGACCAGCAAGTTCCCAACCGGCTTCTTCGGCATTCAGGCGTAGGTCGAGGATGTAGGGGCCGGTCTGGTAGATCAGTTGGCGTTCCTGGTAGGGCAGGGTGGTGCGCACCAAGGCCAATTGACCCAGCTTCCAGCTATCAAAGCGGAGCAGCCCAAGGAGCGGACGGGCCGGGCCTGGGGCTGCCGTGCGCACCTGGCGAAAGAGCGCCCGTGCGCGGGCGGAAGCGTGGGCCGGTGGCGTTTCTAGCGGCTCAGCCCGCAACAACTGGCTGGTGTACTGGAGCCAATGCAGATCATCGGCACAGCGCGAACAAGTTGCAAGATGGGCCGGGATCGCAGGGTCTGTGAGCGGGAGACCATCGGCAAGATCGGCGAGGGTAGCAAAAGAAAGGTGAGGATGAAACTGGCTCATAGATGGGTTGGCCCTCGTACCGTGAACATGACGCAGCGCCGTTGCATGCCCATACTTGTATAGAGAGTATTTTACAGGAATAAATACGGCTAAAAAGAGCAACTTTGCCCAAACATGGGGTGGTTATGATCGGATCAATTGCGCCCATCCTCAAACAGTTTGTGCAGTTTTTCGAGGCAACGTGCCCGGGTTGGCCCAATCGCGCCAACGGGCATCTCGAAGACAGCGGCGATCTCGGTATAGCTTGGTGGGTCAGGCTGCAAGAAGAGGAGTTTCAGCATCGTGCGACAGCGTTCGTCAAGGCGATCAAGGGCACGCAGGATCTCGTGCTGGTCTTCGAGTTGGATCATCAGTTCATCGGGCATGAGGGTCTGATCTTCGAGCTCGGTCAACCAAGCAGTCTGCAGATCATCTGCCGAAAGCAACATCCGTTCCTGGCGCCGGACGCGCCAGGCTTCACGCCGCGTGGTTGCGGTAATCCAAGCTGCGAGTCGCTGCGGATTGCTGATCGTCGCCAGACGTTCGAGCAGGATCATAAAGACCCGTTGCATCACATCGGCGGCTTGAGCTTCTTCGAGGCCCGCCCGGCGGGCAATCGTGAAGATCAAGCGCTCATAACGAGTGACAAGCTGATCCCAGGCGGCCTCATCACCCCGCCGACAGGCGTTGATTAAAGCCTCGTCGCTCAGCTCCATGACTGCCCCTCGTCTGATCACGAATGGCTTGTAGCATACCGTAGCTATGGGTTCCTGTCGAATTAGGATGATCGGTGGGCGCTAACCGATTCTTAACGCTGATGTCTTTTCTGTAATGTACTTCTGGGGGTGAAAATGCCTCTATATGAGGTGCTTGCAAGCAACGGGTTATACCGCAATGTTGGGGGTTTCGTTAAGGCATGTCCTGGTCGGTTCAATCGCAGGGATCGATTGAGTGTGGGCGGCCTTTAGCACAAGGAGGTGCTTAGCTTCTCAGATTGCGCCAAGCCCACGCGGGCCTGCTACCTCATCCCCCCCGCCGCCTCATCAGCGGTTCCTGCCTGGTAGCCGCCTGCGACCTCCAGACGCTACGTTTCTGGAGTCACCTGTTGGAGGGAAACATGGAATTGATGAAAAGGGGGGCGTTCGTATGCGACGACTAACAACGATGGTGGCGATATCTACGAGACGGCCTTTGCCAAAGGTGGCAACGGGCGATGCTTCCTCGACGATGGCTTCAGCCGCTGGGGCTGGACTAACCCGGTTGTTCGTGGCATGAGCTACACCTACGAACTGTGGGCGGCGGCTGGTCAGTGTGTCACCTCCAAGGGAACCCTCGTTGGCGCAGTAATGGTGAAAGTGGACGCCAGTGGCAACGTGAAAGTTACGTACTCTTACTTCGCTGGTTACATCGAGGCTGAGCGGCACGTGTACGCTGGTGGCGGCAAGTACCCACAGGTGCGCCAAGGCCGGACGATGGTTGACACAGTTGCACCAGGACAGTACACCTTCAACCCCATCCCCAAGACTAGTGGCTGGGTGATCGCCCACGCCGTGGTTGGTATTCCTGACCCGAACTTTGGGCCTACCCCATAACGACTAACTACGGCTCTGATGCCTGGTGAAGCGGCGGGCACCCCTTAGGGGGTGCCCGCTGCTGCTTGTGCGGACGCAGCACGCTGCGTCCCTACGCCCGTAATATGGTTTGGATCGGTGCAGCACGCTGCTTGTGCGGACGCAGCACGCTGCTTGTGCGGACGCAGCACGCTGCTTGTGCGGACGCAGCACGCTGCTTGTGCGGACGCAGCACGCTG
>JBLWKA010000211.1:0-7002 GCA_048381555.1 Oscillochloridaceae bacterium umkhey_bin13 | reverse complement strand
GGCGTTGCATGTGGGCCAGCAGCAGCGGCACGTCGTCGACCCGTTCCGTGTGTACGATAGGTTGCGCGTTCATTCCGCGAGCCTACCAGATTCTCCGAACCCTGTCCAGATTTAAGCGAACGGTAAGAACGAGGCATACGCTGCTAAGTAACTAGTAGGCAACGTGCCAAAGTTGGGGGTTCGAAGGGGGCAAGGCCCCATCGCGGGGGGCCAGGGGGCAGCGCCTCCCTGGGCGGGGCGCGGGGCGCAGCGCCCGCAAAGGGTCGCCAGACAACCTACAAGCAGGCACGCAGAGTGCGGGGTAGCACACCCGCGAAGGGTCACCTGTCCCGCGGAAGGCCTAGCGCAGCGCCCCACCCCTACCGCATCATCGCCTCAACCGCTAACGTACGCCCCTGCTCGGTCAAACGCACCAGATCCCCCTCGCGGCGCACCAGTTCGGCCTGTTCCGCCCGTTGAAGCACCCCCGCCACAAAGATTGGCTCCCAGCGCAAATGCTCGCCCAGCGTCGCCGCCCGACACTCCTCGCTCGCCTCGGGGGTGTCTTCGTGCTGTAACAGGTGGGCCGCCAACATCTGCTGCGCAAACAGCCAGCGCTGCCGCTGCCGCCGCCGCAGGCCCGCCACCAGGCCGCGTTGCGGGGCCAACAGGTAGACCAGCACAAAGCTGACCCCGACCATGGTCGCCATCGCGCCGGCAATGGTCGTATTGAGCGCCACAGCCAACCCGTAGCCCGCCAGCGCACTGAGCATGCCGATCAGTACACTCAGGCCGAGCATGGATGACAACCGATCCGTGAGTAGGTAGGCCGCGGCAGGCGGGCCGATCATCAGGGCGATCACCAGGATCGCGCCGACCGCATCGAAGGCCCCCACTGCGGTCAACGAAACCAGGCTCATCAGACCATAATGGAGCAAAACAGGCGCAAAGCCTAACGCGGCAGCCAGGCCCGCATCAAAGGTGCTGAGTTTTAACTCTTTGTAGAGCAGGCCGATAAACAGGCCGTTAAGCAACAGAATCCCGCCCATGACCCAGAAGCCTCGGGGCAAATCAAGGCCCAACAGCGTCACCCGATCGAAGGGCGCAAACGCCAGTTCACCCAACAGAATCGTATGCTCATCCAGATGTACATTGCCCGCAAAGCGCGAAATCATAATCACGGCTAGGCTGAAGAGCAACGGAAAGACCAGCCCAATCGCCGTATCTTCTTTGACCCGCTTGCTGCGACTCAACAGTTCAACCAGCCAGACCGTCAATAGGCCAGTGAGGGTCGCACCGACCAGCAGCCAGGGCGAACGCAGGTCGCCAATGATCAGGAAGGCCAGCACAATTCCAAACAGGATCGTATGACTGATCGCATCACTGATCATCGCGGTGCGCCGCAAGACTAGGAACGTGCCCAGCAAAGCACAGGCCGCCGCCGTCAGCATCGCCAGGATGATTACTTCGAGTTCGTAGCTCATAGGTTTTACAGACTACTAAAACGCCGCCGATTGGCCCGCTGCTGCAACCACTCCCAGAGCAAGCCCCGTCCCGGGGCCAGCAGCAGCGAAACCAGCACCACGGCACTGATCACAACCACAATCACCGGCCCGGTGGCTAGGCCGCGTTCGCTGGCACTGATCAATGCGCCGATGATGCCCGCTGCCGCACCAAAGCCCCCAGCCAGCAAGGCCATCGTGCTCAGGCGATTGGTCCATTGGCGCGCCGCCGCCGCCGGAGCCACCAGCAGCGCACTCATCAGCACCACGCCAACCAGTTGCAACCCAATTACAATTGCCACCACAATCAACGAGGTCAGCAGGCCATCAAGCAGCCGCACCGGATAGCCTAGACTGGCAGCATAGTCGGGATCGAAACTTAATAGTTTCAACTCTTTCCAGAAGATCAGCACCAGGCTCAGGGCCAGCGTGCCCAGGATCCCAATGGTGACTACGTCGCTCCAGACCAGCGCGGCGGCTTGGCCAAACAGGTATTTGTTCAGCCCGGCTTGCCCGGCCTGCCCACCCTGTTGCACCATGGTCAGCAAGACCATGCCGAACGCAAAAAAGACTGATAAGACCAGCCCAAAGGCACTATCTTCTTTCAGGCGACTGGTACGCACAATCGTCATGGCCGCAAGCGCCCCGAGCCAACCGGCAATCGCTGCACCGAGTACCAGCACCAACGGTGCCCGTGAACCAGTCAACATAAACGCCAGCACAATCCCGGGCAGGGCCGCGTGCGAGACTGCATCCCCAAGCAGGGCCTGGCGGCGCAAGACCGCAAAACAGCCCAGAATCCCGCTGACCAGACCGAGCAAGCCGGCCCCCAGCGCAATCATGCGCAGGGTGTAGTCAGTAAAGAGATCCATCTTAGTCAGTTCCACTCGCCAGCGGCGCTGGGGCCGACTGGGGCGCACTGCCACCGGCCGTCTGCCCAATAAACGCGATCCGCCCGCCATAGGTGCGGCGCAGATTCTCGTCGGTAAAAGCATCGCTAACCGGGCCACTGGCAATCTTGCGCACATTCAGCAGCGCAACCCAATCAAAATATTCGGGCACGGTTTGCAGATCATGGTGTACCACCGCCACGGTTTTGCCCGCCGCCCGCAGATCTTGCAGCAAAGCCACAATCGCCCGCTCGGTCACCGCATCAACCCCCACAAACGGCTCGTCCATAATATAAACCTGAGCCTCTTGCACTAGGGCGCGGGCCAGAAAGACCCGCTGCTGCTGCCCGCCCGAGAGTTGGGCGATCTGGCGCTGGGCAAAATCCTGCATCTTGACCCGGCTCAGGGCATTCATCGCCAGTTCACGCTCACGCTTGCCGGGGCGACGGAACCAGCCCAGGCTGGCATAGCGGCCCATCATCACCACATCAAGCACCGTCGTCGGAAAGTCCCAGTCCACACTACCGCGTTGCGGCACATAGGCTACCAGGTGGCGCTGTTGGGCGTAGGGCTTGCCGAGAATGCGGGTTTGACCGGCGGCGGGCCGTACTAGGCCCAAAGCTGCTTTGATCAAGGTCGTTTTGCCAGCCCCATTCGGGCCAACAATTGCCAGCAAAACTCCCGCTGGCACCTCCAGGTCAACATCCCAGAGTACCGGCGTATCGCCGTAGGCGACCGTCAGATCGCTGATCGCAATCGCAGGCGTAAGCGTAAGCGTAAGCATTGTTTCTGAACCTCATCTTATTTTGAGCCTTACCTAAAATTAGTTTTAGCAAAAAAAAGGCGGGTTGTCAAGCCCGCCTTCAGACCGATCCTAGATTATATTGATGCGTTTAGCCACGCTGTTCAATATGGGCGCGCAGCAACCATGCCTGCTTCTCGTGCTTCTCCATCAGGCCGGTCAGATAATCGCTCGTGCCCATATCGTCGTACTGCTCGTCGCAGGCCCGCAGATCCTGGCGCAAGTGACGAATGATCGCCTCGTGGTCGGCCACCAGTTGCGCGATCATGCCGTGGGCATCAGGCAGATCGCCCGGTTGCTCGGCCAGGGTTGCCAACTGCAAAAATTCGGTCATGGTACCGGGCACATTCGGCCCTAGCATGCGGATCCGCTCGGCCACTTCGTCAATATCATCGGCCAATGCCTCGTACTGATCCTGGAAGAGCGCGTGCAGCGGGCCAAACGCCATGCCCACAATGTTCCAATGGTAGTTGCGCAAACGGGTGTAGAGCACATGCTCATTCGCCAGCAGACGTCCCAGAATTGCAGCTACGCCCTGCACATTTGCTGTGCTCAGGCCAAGGTCGGGGGCCGGACTGGTGGTGATGCGGCCACTGCTCGTTTCGGTACTCATGGCTTTGCGCCTCCTTTAGTTGCGAGGATTGTATCTTAGTAATCCCTAATCGAATTACTATTATCATACCAGAAAGCTTGCTCGTGATCAAGGCGACTGTTTGACGCTAACCGATCCTTGGGCTACCATCCATGCGGCTGCGCCGTAATCCAAAATCCAAAAGCGAAAACCCAAACTCCTTATGTGGCTTATTGTTGGCCTTGGCAATCCCGGAACCCAGTACGCTCAGACCCGCCATAACTTTGGTTTTATGGCGCTTGATACGCTGGCCGCGCGCCATGGCCTGGATTTTCGAACCAAACGGGCCAACAGCCAGCTTGCCGAGGGCACGATTGCCGGGCAGCGGGTGGCCCTGATCAAGCCCCAGACCTTCATGAATCTGAGCGGGCAGGCGGTCTCGAATCTGCGTAGTTGGTACAAGATCGAGCCGGCCCGTGAACTGCTGGTGGTCTACGACGATCTTGATCTGCCGTTCGGCAAGCTGCGCTTCCGCGAACGGGGCAGCCCCGGTACCCATAACGGGATGCGCTCGATTGTTGGGCAACTCGGCGGCGGCGATTTCCCGCGCCTCCGGCTTGGCATCGATCCGCCACCCGGCAAGATGGACGTCGCTGCCTATGTACTTGCAAGATTCACGCCAGAACAGCAGGCGGCCCTGCCTGACCTGCTTGTGACGGTCGCCGATGCGCTCGATCTGCTCATCCGCGAAGGGCTGACCACGGCGATGAACCGCTATAACTGATTCCTGCGCTCACGGCGCAAGCACAGCCCCACTTCAGGTCGAGCCCGCCGCGGCCGTGCAGGCATAACAGTGTGCCCCGACCCGGATGCTGCGCCCGGCCAGATCCTCGGCGTTTACCTCGAAGATTGTCTGCGGCAAGGCCATGTCCAGCATCTGGTTGAAGTCGCAGTCAAACAGCCGCCCGTCCCAGCCCATCGAAAGCGTCGTCCGGCACATCAGGCCAGCAACCGTGGCCGGGTTAAAGCTGGTGACCAGCAACTCCATATAGGCTTGCAGTTCGCCCGTGCGTTGCAGATGCTCCAGGTACCGACTAATCGGCATGTTGGTCAGGGTATAGAGCCGCGTGAAACTGATCCCGTAACGCGCCTGAAGTTCATGGTGCCACTCGGCTTCGAGTTGGGCCTGCGCCTGGGGTAGGACGGGGCCAACCGGGTTGGTCACCAGGCTTAGGCTGGGGCCACCGGGTTGACCATACCCGACCGCATTCAACTGTTGCAGCGCGGTGATCGATTGGGCAAATACGCCGTCCCCACGCTGGGCATCGGTCGCAGCGAGTGCGTAGTGCGGCAATGAGGCTAGGATCTCGACTTGGTGTTCGGCTAGAAAACGGGGCAAGTAGGCGTAATTGGGTAGTTGGGTGATCGTCAGGTTGCAGCGGTCAATCACATGGCAGCCCATCGCCCGCCCCCGCTGCACAATCTGATCAAAGTCGGGATGCATCTCGGGTGCGCCGCCAGTAATATCCAGGGTTGGAATCTTGGCCCGGGCCAGCAGATCAAAGCAGGCTTCGACCACCTCGGATGGCATCACTTCGCGCCGATCAGGCCCGGCATCCACATGGCAGTGGTGACAGGTCTGGTTGCAGCGCCGCCCGACATTGATCTGCAAGACATCAATGCGTTCAGCGGCCCGTATCGGCCCCACCCCGGCCTCGGCCAGCGTTGTTCCAAAGCGGGGTAACCCCAATGCGGCCAGGGTTTTACGTTGTTGTTCTGGGGCCGCCAGCGGGTGGGCCTGGCTACGTAGGGTTGGGATCAGGCTTATCTTGGCCATGGCAATGCGCTCGCTTCAGATGACAAGGGTCTTGCTATGCGTACAATACAGCATACAATAGTTTCTTGGGCAACGACTCGCACCGCTTAGAACGATGATCTTGTAACTTAGTCATTATTTGGGTAGACGCCCGTGCCGTGGGGCTGAAGCCCTTGCTGATAGACCAAGCCCTTCGGGCTCATCAGAATTGGTTCACTGGCAGCCCGCAGGGCTTCGGATATCAGGCAGGGCTTTAGCCCGACGCAATGAAGGAGCGCAAACGGTCAAGCTGAAATCACCAATTTTGAACGATGCCTTGGCAACCACCCTCTCAACAACCCCACACCTCTACACCTCCACAACTCTCCATTGCTCAAACCAGGAACATGATTATGGAACACCGGGTCGCCTACAAAGTCTATTACGAAGATACCGATAGCCTTGGTGTCGTCTACTATGCCAACTATCTGAAGTACCTCGAACGCGGTCGCAGCGAGTTTGTCGGTGCCCAGGGCAAGCCAATCGAGCAATGGAACCGTGAGGGGTACTATTTTGTGGTCTATGCCCTGACTATGAAGTTCAAAAAGTCGGCCACCCTCGGCGACATGGTCGAAGTTGTTTCCCACCTCAATCTGACCTCGGCCTACCGCGGGCGCTTTAGCCAACGCATCGAGTGTCGCGGTGAACTGTTGGTCGAGGCCGAGGTGGATATTGTCTGTGTTGATCCGCAGCAACAATTGCGTGAGTTTCCAAAATTGGTGTAGGTTTGCATGTTCGTGATCAACCGCAGAGCCGCGGATGGCTGATAGGCGTAATAGCGCGAAAGCAGATCGCGTCCGCCCCTTGTCTAAAAGCGAATGATATGTATTTATGTACTTTTGTTCATTCTCACGAGTGAGCACTGTCACGCTTTGCTAAAAACCTACGCCTACAATACCCTCAGAAGCAGCCGCAAACGTTATCGAAGGTTCATAGTGCATTCGTGCTAAGGAGATGCTGTTTGACTCTTGGCGAATTTCACGCCACACCGCATGACTTTTCTCCATCACCCCTCACAGGCTACCTCCATCCAAGCTATGCGGCATCCTTGGCCGAGTTCGGCATGCCCGTCGCCTTGCCGCGCTGTCAGGGATGGATCTTGCGGCGTCCCATCCCGGGCGTTCCCTTCCACGATGCGATGAGTTGCTATCCCCTCTTCAGTTGCCGCGATTGGTCACATCTTGGCGCGGATCTGCATGATCATACCGATGATTTGGTGAGCCTAGCGGTGGTGACCGATCCGTTCGGTGCTTATGATACCGATGTGCTGAAGCAAGCGTTTGGCGATCTGGTCGTGCCCTTCAAAGCCCACTTCGTGATCGATCTCGCCCAGCATCCAGAAACATTTGTTTCTGATCATCATCGGCGCAATATTCAGCGGGCCTTAAACGCGGTGGATGTTG
>JBLWKA010000210.1:0-7021 GCA_048381555.1 Oscillochloridaceae bacterium umkhey_bin13 | reverse complement strand
ACCGCAAACCGGACCCCCCTCGCGTGACGGTAAAACACCAGTGGGGGCGTGGGGCCGCAGCCTGCTGCGTCCCTACGCCCACACGTTGGTCCTACGGACGTGCATGGGGGGGGGCAAGCGGTTCATTGGTGGCGATTAGCGCATCGCGGCGCACCCAGCCCAGATCCCAGTCCCCACCATGGGTAAAGACCAGCCGCCAGTCCCCGGCCTGGGCCAGTGCCACCAAACGCTGGTCGGCGTTCAGGTCCAGAATGACCCGACTGGCGGCATCGGCACGCGCATACAGCGGCGTCGCATCATTCAGCGGACGTAACAGGGTGGCCGGGCCACGGTCGACCCGCGCGTCGCTCGTAGCAGGGTGGTGCTCGGCCAGATAAGCGAGGATGCCACGGGCAATTCCGGCTGCAATCCGGTCGCGCCCATTAAAGATCAGTTCGCGGTCAGCCGGATGGGTCATAAACCCACACTCGATGATCACCGCCGGGGTCGTTGACGCAATGCTATGCCAATACCGGTACGACGCAAAGGCATAGTAGGCTCGCATATCGTACGATGGCCCCAACGGATCGGCTGGTAGCCCGGTTGCCGCCGGGTAACTGCCACTCAGCGCGGCAACTAACTGTTCGGAGGCCAGCGAAGCCCGAAAGGGCGTAGCCAGTTTCCAGCCCCGCCGCGTCGCCGCCTGCTCGCCAACAACCCCATCAACATGGATACTCACAAAGACGTCGGCCTCGTAGCCCATCGGTACAGTTGCCGGCAGCAACTCGACCGTAACCCCAGCCGCTTGAAGCAGATCACGCACCTGCTCGGCAATCAGAATATTAACTTCCCACTCGTCATAGCCACGGTAATAGGCCCCCGAAAAACGGCGCAGCCGGGCCTGCTCATCGGGATGCTCTTCGATCCGCCAATGCCCCACCTGCAAGCCGACCCGGGGCGGGGCGTTCGGGTCGGGGGTGGCCGTGGCAGGCAGCGGCGTAGCCGTAGCAGGCAACGGCGTGGCACGTGGAGGGATCGTCGCCGTGGGCGGCAGCATGGTTCTGGTTGGCAACACCGTCGCGGTCACAACCGACGGTAGGGGAGCAATCGCAGCTGGGGTAGGCAACTGCGCACTGGTGGCAGCGACCGAACTACATCCCGCGAGTAGCACTAGCCAGATCAACCCAACAATGAAACGTGACATACACTTCTACAATCCAGACGAAAGCGCCGCGTCACTATAGCAGCCCTGCCTTCTTTGTGCAATGCCAAGCTATGCTATGATGCGCAGCAGGCTGCGTGCGAACCTGGGAAACCAAGCAAGCTACTCATCCTGGTCGCCGATTTAGCAAACGAACCAGACTCGGAGAACAAACGTAGCGTGCGCCCCCGCGACCATCTCCTGATTTCTACCGTGGCCGGCCTGGCCCTGTATGGCTGGCGGCCCCGCCCATTGTTGGCCCTGATCGCGGCGGGCACCCTGGTGGATGTTGATCATCTGCTGCGGTACGTCTTTGTGACGGGTGATTGGAGTGTGGTTGGGGCGCTGCGCTACGAACGCTACCGCCACCAACGCTGGCGGCAGGGCGATACCCGACCGCGTTATGGTTCGATGCGCTCAGCCCTGCATCGGCCCTGGCTGATGGTGCCAGCCCTCTGGATGGGAGCCACCCGCTATCCGTGGCTGCAACCGCTGGCCTATGGCCTGAGCTTGCACCTGCTGCTTGATCACCTCGATGGGCCATGGCGCATCGCCGCCCGTTTACGCGCCCGGGGCCGCTGTGAGGGCTGTGGTCGCCATGATCGGCCCTTGCAGATCCACCGCCTACCCCGGCAGGGGCGGCCCGGCTTTCATGCGATCTGCAAGGTCTGCCACCGATATGGTACACTGCTTCCAAGCTAAAAACCGCATCAGATAAACCGTCCCCACGCCGGGGCGATCCTGCACAGGCGACAGCGTAGGAGTCTTGATTATGGATGCCGATCACGATCTGCCTGAGCCACCCCACGAGACGCCAAGCGAAGAGTTAGAGCGCCTCGCCCGCGAAACGTTAGAAGCGCAGACCGGCACCCTAGACCCGGTGGGGGCCAGACGGCGCTGCCAGCGCGTACTGGCGCTGCAAACCGACGGCGCAATCATTGATGGGCGCGACTATTTTCATGCCGCTTGGGTGATGCTCTGTGGCGAAAGCCAGAGCCATTTTGCACTGGCTCGGCGTTTTGCGCGTGAAGCCACCTCCCAGGGCGAGGCCAGGGCCTGGACCTTACAAGCCATGGCATGGGATCGCTGGCTGATGGCGAATGGCAAGCCCCAACGCTTTGGCACTCAGATTATCAAGCAAAACGGGCGCACCTCGCTTGGCCCGGTTGATCCCAGTGTTAGCGACGAAGAGCGGGCCTTTTACGCCGTGCCGCCCCTGTATGTGCAGCGGCAACTCGTGGAACAACGCGCCCGCCAGGAAGATCGCGGCTGATCGGGCATCTTAACACCAGCGTCCCATTGACCTTCCCGTCGCCTTTGTAGGGACGCAGCGTGCTGCGTCCCTACGCCGGGTGCGACCGGCACACCCCGACACCCGCCCGGATGCGCCCGCCCTGAGGGCAACGTGCGATCACATGACCCGGCCGCGCAAGCCCCAATGCAACAGCCTCAATCGGCTTAGTCGCCCCGCGTATCTTCCTCGACGACTGGCCCGTCCTGCAACCCCTCGAACAGTTGCTGCAACAGGTTACGCAATTCATGAACCTGGCTAGCACTGAGCGAGCGCATCCGGCGGCGCACCCGAGCATGATGACGCGGCTTGATCCGGCGCAACTTCTCGGCCCCGGCCCCGGTCAGGCAGATCAGACTAACCCGGCGATCCTGCGGGTCGGGCCGTCGCTCAACATAGCCCTTGCTGATCAGCCGATCAACAATCCCGGTCAGATTGCTGTTATCGCACAACATACGCGCACTGATCTCGCTTAAGGGTACCCCACTCGCCGTGGCATAATTGAGGATCATAAACTGCGGCACGGTCAACTCTTCGCTCCGCAGATCATACCGATTATAGGTCTCCATCATCGCATTGATTTGACGGAGCAGCGTATAGGCCTCAAACTCTGGGCCGGAGGACTCGATGGTGGATGGCTCGAATTGCACACTCATAGGTGCGATCCTGCTAACTTCAAAATAGCCAGTAACATGGATAATAGCGTATGAGGAATCTGGCCAGGGGAATAAGCCGGTGTGGCGACAAGCACGTATTCAATATAATTCCTTGATATATCAAAATGATAGCATGCTGCCAATGCAGTGTCAACACACGAGGAGTCTATGCTCACGAGTTCGCCTGCACCCCGTTTCGACCGGATGGTCTCGTTGATTTTCGTCATTCTGATTGGTCTGGCCGTCATCTTTTTGATTGACGGCAATCCGAATACGCTGCGCATCGTTTTGGGCGGCGACCTGCCCACGATCACCCTCTCGTGGCTACTGATCAGTTCGCTCGCCGTGATCACCAGTGCCGGGGCCGATCTGCTCGCCCGTTCCCATCCCCAGATGCAGCACCGCGCCCTGCCGCAACTCAATCTGGGTGTACTGCGCCTCGAAGTGGCTCCCGCCTTCTGGATCTTGCCCTCGTTTAGTGTGATTGGCTCGTTCGCCTTCTTTCGCCTGTTTAGTGGGGTCTTCGAGGGTGGGGCCTTTGCGCTGGCGCTGATTGCCGCTGGTGGCTCGTTACTCACGGTTTTGCTCGCCCAGCACTATGTGCTTGATCGCACCCCACTGGTCAGTCAACGGGCCCAACTGGTCTTGCAGGTCATGGGATATCTGCTCGCATTTGGGGTCTTTAGTGCGGTCTACTATGCCCGCTATCGCACCCTCTATTCGGCATCGTTCATTGGGGCCACGGCAACCCTGATCGCCTATGCCTTGCTGAGCATGCCTACGCGGGTTGGCAGTTTTACGCTGGCCCTGCTGATTGGCCTCGTGCTGGCCGAGGCGACCTGGGCCTTAAACTATTGGGCTACGACCTTTTTGATCGCCGGAACCGTCCTGTTACTGGCCTTCTATTTGATTGTCAGTCTGATTCAGTTTCAGGCCGCTGGCAAACTCCAGCGCCGCCTTTTGCTTGAGTATGCGCTGTTGGGTGGGGGCTTGTTTCTTGCGGTGGTGTATGTTACCTTAGCAATCGCCTAGTGCATGTTTTGCAAAACTTTGAAGATCCGCTACAATAGAGGCGTGGATTCTACGAAGTCAAACCTTCTTCTGATGGGCGACGCCTAGGCGGTCGCCCGCATTGTCGTTTTCTGCCGGAGTAAACCAGAAATTATGCCACCTCTGAAAGCAGAACCGCTCGCCATTCAACCGCGGGTCGCACTTGTAGCGGCGGGGGCCAACTATGGCCGTTTCGCACTCGAACCGCTTGAGCCCGGCCATGGAAGTCCGCTTGGCAATGCCTTGCGGCGGGTGCTCCTCTCCTCGATCCCAGGCGCTGCCATTACTCGGGTCAAGCTTGGTGGGGTCATCCACGAGTTTGCGACGATCCCTGGTGTGCTCGAAGATGGCACCCAGTTGGTCCTCAATGTCAAAGGGATTCGCCTGCGCTCCTACTCCGAACGCGCTGTGACCATGCAACTGGTTAAGCGTGGTCCTGGCCCGGTTTTTGCAAGCGATATTGATGCCCCAAGCACCGTCGAAATTGTCAACCCGGAACACTATCTCTGTACCCTCGATGATGACTCGGTACTCGAAATGCAGTTGACCGCCGAGCGCGGTCGCGGAACCAGTCTGGCCGACAATAATAGTGGGCTGAATATTGGTGAAATCGCGGTTGATGCACTCTTTAGCCCTGTCCCTCAGGTCAATTTTGTAATTGACGAAGTCCGCGTTGGGCTGGATGTCACCCACGAGCGGTTGGTGCTCGAAATCTGGACCGATGGCACGATCAAGCCGGGGGATGCCCTCGGCCACGCGGCCCAGGTGCTCTCGCAGCACTTTGGCCGGATCGCGGGTTTTGATCAGCCCGAACCAGTCGCGGATCTGATCGCCCCCAGCAAGCCCGCTATTCCCGCTGATGTGTATAACCGTACGATTGATGAGCTTGGCCTCAGTACCCGTACCTATAATAGTTTGCGCCGCGCCGATATTACGACGATTGGGCGGTTGCTCGAACTTGATGACCGGGCCCTGCAAGGGATTCGCAACCTTGGGCCCAAAGGCGTGGAAGAGATCCGCATTCACCTCGCCCGCCTTGGCTACCTCGATAGCGCCGATCTGCCCATCCTTGACGATGATCTGGCTGATGATGCCGCATTGGCGAACCCAGCCGACGAGGCACCCACGGAGTAGCCTCCGCGTGTCGTTAGGAACTCCTGCGCTCCCGTAGCGTTGTGAGGATCGCTGAGGGACGTGATTCGAGCCAACCCTGGCTATGCGAGCCCAACTCAGGTCATCGCTGTCCCGGTACATTCGGTACGCTGTTCTGACGAAGGGCGCCCGCCTAGATTGACGTAATTCCTGGTCGGCGTCCTTCCGTTCCTAGTCTACGCTCCCGCCGCGCTTCCCCCATCCCACCCGGTTCTCTGTCCCCGTGTATGCCTGTCCGCACGGTTGATCATCCTGGCACATGCTGCCCGATGCTGGCGTGCGCTGTTCCGCCTTCGTCCCCAGAAGGAGGAGTGAAACAAAGCCAATGCCGCGCTCAACGAAAAAAACAACCCCACCCGACGAGGTGGGTATGCCCAATGCCGCCACACCTTCTCCCGATACGCCCCCGTCACCCCCCCCCGAACCGCTCCTGCTCAATGATCAAACCGCCACCGGGAGCGGGGTGCTCGAGATTGGGGGCGAAGGATTTGGGTTTCTGCGTGGCCCACGTTTGCTCCCCGGCGCTGATGATGTGTATGTAGCCCAGTCGCAGATCCGGCGCTTCAATTTGCGCACCGGGGATACGATCACGGGCCGCGTACGCCCCCCCCGCGAAGGCGAACGCTACCCGTCCTTGCTCTGGGTCGAACATGTCAATGGGCTCTCGACCGAACAGGCGCAGCAACGCCCGATCTTCGAGCGCCTGACCCCGGTGCATCCCAATCGGCAGATTATGCTCGCAACCGAACCCCAGATTCTGCCAACCCGCCTGATTGATATGATTGCCCCCATCGGACGCGGACAGCGTGGGTTGGTGGTGGCCCCGCCCAAGGCGGGCAAAACCATGCTCCTGAAGGCGATTGCCAACGGGGTCAGTTCCAATACCACCGATGTGCGCTTGATCGTCTTGCTGATTGGCGAACGACCCGAAGAGGTCACCGATATGCGGCGGTCGGTCAAAGGCGAGGTGATCGCCGCGACCTTCGACGAGCCGGTCGAGGATCATATCAAGGTGGCCGAATTGACCCTCGAACGGGCCCGCCGCGAAGTTGAACACGGCCACCATGTCGTGATCTTGATGGACTCGATCACGCGCCTGGCCCGAGCCTACAATATCGCCATGCCCTCCAGTGGGCGAACCCTCTCGGGTGGCATCGATCCTGCGGCGCTCTATCCTCCCAAACGCTTCTTTGGCTCGGCCAGGGCGATCGAGGAGGGTGGCTCGCTCACGATCATCGCAACCTGTCTGGTTGATACCGGCAGCAAAATGGATGATGTGATCTTCGAGGAGTTTAAGGGCACCGGCAACATGGAACTCAACCTTGACCGGCGCCTGGCCGAAAAGCGCATCTTTCCCGCCGTAGACATCAATCGCTCCTCGACCCGCCGCGAAGAGTTGCTGCTTGATGCGACCACGCTGCGCCAGACCTACGCCTTGCGCCGCATGGTCAGTATGGTCGGCGAAAACGAGGGCACCGAATTGATGCTGACCCGGATGGCAAAGGCCAAAACCAATGCCGAGTTTCTGGCGACCTTAGGGAAGATGAATAATTAAACGTGGGAGCGCGGGGTGCGCCCCCCGTGCCCCGGGGGCTCTGGGGATACCAGGGTTCCCCAGCGGGCCCGCCGCCCCCCTGCGCGCCCCCCCCCCCCGACACGCAAGCCCCGGCGGCCGACCCAGCCGCACCCCCC
>JBLWKA010000209.1:2357-7049 GCA_048381555.1 Oscillochloridaceae bacterium umkhey_bin13 | reverse complement strand
GGGAGGCCCATACCCATAATGACTGAGAGTTGTCTTAGGCGGCGGGGCGCGGGCGCGGGGGGGGGGGCGCGCGGGGGGGGGGGGGGGGGGGGGCCCCCCCCCCCCCCCCCACCGCCCGCAAAAACGGTATGGGGTGGCGCAGCCCCCCATACCCACCGCCGGAGGCGGACATTGTAACAACCCATGGTTTGACATCAACTACGGCCCATGTTACCTTTCATGTAGCCCATCGTGTCATAAATCACAACCAGGCCGATCCACGGCCCGCAAAGGAGCACCCCGTGAGCGCACCCCTCGGATCCGCTGATCGCCCCCTGCGTGTTGCCATCGTCGGGGCTGGCCCGGCTGGCTTCTACGCCGCCGAGGCTCTTTTGAAGCAGAAGGAATTGGTCTGTCAGATCGATTTCTTCAATCGTTTGCCGACCCCCTACGGACTTGTCCGCGAAGGCGTGGCCCCCGATCATCAGTCGATCAAAGCGGTGACCCGGGTCTACGACAAACTGGCGGCGGGCAAAGATGTGCGCTATTTTGGCAATGTTACCTTTGGCGTAGACCTCACCCACGAAGATCTAAAAGCCCATTACGACCAGATTGTCTATGCCGTCGGGGCCCAGTCTGACCGCAAAATGGGCATTCCGGGCGAGGATTTGACTGGCAGTATGCCCGCCACGATGTTTGTGGGTTGGTACAACGGCCACCCCGATTACCGCGATCTGGCCCTGGATCTCAGTTGCGAGCGGGTGTTGGTGGTTGGCAACGGCAATGTGGCAATGGACGTAACCCGCATTCTGGTCAGCGACCCCGATGAACTCGCCAAGACCGATATGGCCGATCACGCCCTCGAAGCGCTGCGGGCCAGCAAGGTGCGCGAAGTTGTGATGCTCGGGCGCCGTGGTCCCGCTCAGGCCGCCTTTACCAACCCCGAACTGAAGGAGTTTGGCGAGTTGGAAGGCGTAGATGTGATCGTTGATCCGGCCGACCTTGAACTTGACTCGCTGAGCGCCGCCGCGCTCGCTGAGGATAAGACCGCAACCAAAAATGTTGATATGCTGCGGGCCTATGCAGCCAAAGGCGACACCGGTGCGCCGCGCCGGATCGTGATGCGTTTCCTGGTCTCGCCGGTTGGAGTGTTAGGGACTGACGGCCAGGTCACCGCCGTCAAGATCGAGAAGAACCAGTTGACTCAGGCGAGTGATGGCAGCATGCGGGCACAGGGCACCGGGGCCTTCGAGGAGATCCCCTGTGGCATGATCCTGCGTTCGGTGGGTTACCGGGGTGTGCCTTTGCCGGGTGTGCCCTACAACAATGCCGGTGGTACCATCCCCAACGTGGCAGGGCGGGTAATCGCTGAAGCGGGCGGCGAAGTCATGCCCGGCGAGTATGTCGTCGGCTGGGCCAAACGTGGCCCTTCCGGCGTGATTGGCACCAACAAGCCCGATGCAGCCGCCACCGTGGTCGCCATGATCGAAGATGTGGCGAGCATCCCTGCTGCCACGTCTGATCAAGATGTTGCCGAACTGTTGCAGCAGCGCGGGGTTGATTACGTAAGCTACGCCGACTGGAAGATCCTCGACGCCTACGAGACCGGTCAGGGCAGCGAGCAGGGTCGCCCGCGGGTCAAAGTTACCCGCGTTGACGAGATGATGGCGATCATTCGGGCTGGGCGCGGCTAAACAAGAACAAAGCAAACGAAGATAGGGCTAAGCCCTATCTTCGTTTTTTATGGTGCGCTAATGCACTTCAAATTTACGAATTTCATTAATCTCACTTGCTTAATTGTCAGTATATGCTGGCTTGCAATTATCAGTACAACATTAAATCAGGATTATGATGACTTCAAACAATACTGGCAAGCTGCCGTAAATCTGCGTACTACAGGAAATCCCTTCATTGCTCTTCCCGATCCAGACAAAGCACCTTACGTTGGTTATTTTTATCCACCAATCTTTGCTTATATTGTCAAACCGTTTGGTTTGCTTTCACAAAACCAAGGGCAAATCATTTGGTTTATCCTGAACAGCTTATCGAGTATTGCCTTTGTGTTTTTGTGTATCATACATGGCCCTTCTGTGTTGGCTAAAAAATATTGGGGTGTCGTACTTTTAGGTTTTTTAGTCATGCCTTTCAGCCGTCTCAATCTTCAACTTGGGCAGATCAGCGTATTTATGGGTCTTGGCATGGTTGGTGCCTTTATCCTCGCTAGGCTCAGACCATGGGCTGCTGGTTTACTCCTTAGTCTGTGTATTTGGATTAGAATTTTTCCTGCTCTGCTTCTCCTCCCGCTCTTCAAACGCAGATTGTGGCAGAGTATCATCTGGACGGGTGGGTGGGGCATTGGAATTCTTGTACTAAGTCTTGGCATATATGGTATTGCGCCATTTCAGAGTTTTTTACAACTCACGAGCGCCCCACCAACTCCATATCCATTTGCAGCCGAGCATAATATCTCGATATATGGTATGCTTGCACGCCTACTCAGCGAAACGCCTTTTACTGCCGCACCTATGATTGAAGCATCCTGGCTGATTACGCCGTTATTCCTAATTGGTAGTAGTTTTATTGTATTTATATGCTATTGGTTTGATCGGAATATTGAGGGATTGCATAGTTTTACACATTTAGGAATGTGGCTCTGTGGTATGATGCTTATATCATCCACTAATGGGATCTACACTCTCGTTTTATTATTAGTCTCCTTCCTTGCTATCCTTGCTTCATACGAACAGCAACCGCAGCGTGGTCTCTTTATAGGTCTATTTATTTGCACGCTGCTAATTGCCATTCCTCCAGGATGGACAAAAATCACCCCAGAATTACATGTATTTATGCACACGAGTTGGGGATTATTATTCTTAACCCCGGCCTTTTATGGATTAGTCGGCTATATGTTACTTTTAATCGCAGTCCAGACACGAAAAAAGGAGGTACCTCCATTGGGAAGTACCTCGTTATATCGTTGAGTACACCTCTTAAATCGGCACCGCCTCGCTGATGCGTTTGGCGGCCCGCCGCATCTCCATCTTGACCAGGCCCAGGTTGACGCTGCGCTGGGTGATTACCACCAGAATCAACTCCTTGGCCTCAAGGAGCAAAATAGAGCCATCTTTGGCATCAATGATCGAGTCGATCAAGGTGCCTACACCAATCCGTTTGGTGGCTTTGTCAATCTCGCCAAAGACCGCCGCCGACATGGCACCGAGAATCTCGGCGTCCTCTTCGTCAAGCAACGTGCTTGCCACGACGAGCCCATCTTTGCCCACCAAAAGGCTTCCAATCACTCCCTCAACACGAATAAGATCCTCGACGATGCGGCGCATATGCTGACCTCTCGTAAGACTGCGTAGACCCTGCGGATCAAGCTTGCTGGTGGGACTGTCGGCCATAGTGATCACGAACCAAAGGTGGCTCCATAGGCGGCCATTGCCTCGCGGTAACGGCCTTGCTTCGAGTAAGCATCACCAAGGAGGCGGGTAAGCAGCTGTTTCATTGTGGCATCATCGGTTTTGACCAGCAGCCCTTCCAGATCTTCGGTCAGTTGATCAACCCCCTGACCCGAACGCACAATCCGTTTGAAGGCCAGAGTCATAATCTCGGCCCGGTTGGTTTCGGCACACAAATGACCGATGGCCAGGGCCAAGCCATAGTTATCGGGTTCTTCATCAAGCTGGTGCAGGTACTCATCGAGCATAGCATTGCCAGTTGGCAAGAAACCGCCAAATTCAGCAACCGGACGCGCTCCGGCTCGACCAAGGCTACGTGCTGGCCGCTCGGGACTACGACCACGCTGCGCGACAGCCTCACGCCGCGCAAAGCGATCTTCGTCCCGACTCATGCTACTGCGCTCACGGGGCGCACGCGCCGGAGCAGCCGGGGCTGGCTCCCGTTTGCGCTCACTAATTGGTGGCAGGACGACCCGGGCCGGGGCTGCCTCAACAGGTTTGACTGGCTCTGGTAGGTGCCAGATGTCATCCAGGCTTTCGAGTGGCTCGGGCACAAAACTCTCGTCGGCAGGATCAACCGTCGGCGGTGGCTCCTCGACCCGCGGGGCTGTCCGCTTGGCCTTGGCAACCGTCGCAACTTCATCCAAGTCAAAATTGAGCGGATCATCGGCATCGGGTTCGGTTTTGGTCGAGGGCAAGGCTGTTGCCGCTTGCTCGGCGGCAAAGTCGGCCTCTTCGCGTGCCGCCTGCTCCAACATGGCGATCTCTTCGGGCGAGAGACCTAGGTCGGCTAACGAGAACGGTTCCAGACTCTGCTTTTCGCCTCCCAACTCCCCAGAGTCCGGCTGAGCCGCTTCGAGGGCGGCAATCTCCTCAGGCGAAAGGCCAAGGTCGGTCAACGAGAACGGTTCGAGGACCGGCTCTTCGGGTGTAGGCGCGGCAGGCTCACCCGCCTGGGCCGCTTCGAGGGCGGCAATCTCCTCAGGCGAAAGGCCAAGGTCGGCCAGCGAGAACGGTTCGAGGACCGGCTCTTCGGGTGTAGGCGCGGCAGGCTCACTCGCCTGAGTTGCTTCGAGGGCGGCAATCTCCTCAGGCGAAAGGCCAAGGTCGGCCAGCGAGAACGGTTCGAGGACCGGCTCTTCGGGTGCGGGCGCGACAGACTCACCGGCCTGGGCCGCTTCGAGCGCGGCGATCTCGTCGGGGGAGAGGCCGAGGTCGGCCAGCGAGAACGGTTCGAGCACTGGTTCTTCGG
>JBLWKA010000209.1:0-2257 GCA_048381555.1 Oscillochloridaceae bacterium umkhey_bin13 | reverse complement strand
TCTTCGGGTGCGGGCGCGACAGACTCACCGGCCTGGGCCGCTTCGAGCGCGGCGATCTCGTCGGGGGAGAGGCCGAGGTCGGCCAGCGAGAACGGTTCGAGCACTGGTTCTTCGGCGGCAGGGGCGGCGGGCGGCTGATCAGTCAGCCCGAAGTCATCGAAATTGAAGGCATCAAGATCCGCCTCATGGGTCGGGGCAGGAGGAGGCGTATCACTCAGCCCAAGCGCCTCGATCTCATCTTCACTCAGGCCAAGATCGTCTAGCGAGAACGGCGTCATATCAGGCTCAGCATCAACCCCAAGCGTCGGTACCGGTGGTGGTTCTGCGCTGGCGAAGGGCTCATCGAAGGCGGCCATCTCGGCATCTTCTTCTTCGAGATCGCCCTCCATATCAATAATCTCGTCTCCATCGCGGATCTGGATTCCAGAATTATGGAGCGCCCAGCCCAACTCTTCGATCCGTTCGGCTTCGGCTTCGGGATCAGAGACCATGCTGATGATATCGGTCAGGTCAACATAACCCTGGGAGCGCCCGAGTGCCATTAGGTGTTCCATTGCGGCAGCGGGATCTTCGCTCACAAGGGGCGTCGTTGGGCGTGATTCATTGGCCAGGCTTTCCAGTTCACCTAGATCAAGGCCAGCCAATTCTTCGGCAGTTACGCCCAATTGACGATCAGGATCGCTCGTTGGATCAAGATCATCGAGTCCAAGATCATCAAGCGAGAAGGGTTCGACCCCGGCAACGGCATCGTCAAACTCATTGGGTGCCGAAGTCGCCGCAGGGGTTGTGCCTGCCGCTGCACCTTCGAGGTCAAAGTCATCAAACGAGAAGGGTTCAACATCATCGAACCCGGTGGTTGCATCATTGGAGGAAGCCGGTGGCTCATCGGCAGCAAAAGGCGTGAGTTCGGGCTGTTCGCCGCGTGACCAACCCGGCACAATCGTTTCACCGGTAACTGGGAAGGGCAGTTCACCCTTATCTGCAGCTTCGAGTTGGGCAAGCTCATCTGGCGAGAGGCCCAGATCAGCCAGCGAGAACGGCTTGATCGCGGGCTCTTCGGGTGTGGCCGCAGGCGTTTCATTGGCCGCTTCGAGTTGGGCAATCTCCTCGGGGGAAAGGCCCAGATCGGCTAGCGAGAACGGCTCGAGCACCGGCTCTTCGGGTTCAGTTGCGGCAAGATCGCCCGCCTGGGCCGCTTCGAGTGCGGCAATCTCCTCGGGCGAAAGACCAAGGTCAGCCAGCGAGAACGGTTTGAGCACTGGTTCTTCGGCTGCGGGTGGTTCCGGCGGTGCTTTTTGCTTTGCGGCCGCCGCAGCAGCGGCAGCAAGCCCACCAGCAGCGGCGGCACCAGCAACCAGCCCAGCACTGGGCGTCTCCTCTACCGGCTCTCCCTCGCGGGGTAGGCGGAACCCGCCTGCAAACCGCTCGGTTGGGGTTGGTTCATCGTCGCGCAGCGACACATCATCATTCGAGAAGTAGCCTGCGGCCTGGGCTTCTTCATCCGAGACTGGCGGCAAGGGGGGCAACTCTTCGACTGGCCGCTCAGAAGCCTGCTTGCTCAGGCGGCCAAAAATACTACCCTTCGGCGGCTCGGGTTGCTCGCCCCGCAGAAAATCGGTGCTGCGCTTGGCCGAGGGTTGCTGCCAGCTATAGACTCCGGTTTCGGCGAGTTCCTGCTGCTCATCAGCCGAACTTGGTCGCGGTAAGCTGGGCTGGGCCGCATCATCAAGCGAGAACGGTTGGAGCGAAGGGGGCAACGAGCCAAAATCCTGATCGTCACTTGTGGCATTCAGATCCAGGTCGTCAAGCGAGAAGGGTTGCAGATCGCCCAACTCGCTCCCCATATCACCCTCAGGCGTATTGATATCCCACATGAATGGCTCGGCGGTCAACCCCGCCGCTGGGTCGGTACTCGGGCTGCTTGGTTCAGGATCCAGACCAAGCTCATCTAACGAGAAGGGTGCCAGATTGAGGGGTGGCTCATCTGCATCAGCCGCCGTCGCACTGCTCAGCCCGGCGATCTCGTCGGGGGAGAGGCCGAGGTCGCTCAGCGAGAAGGGTTCGAGCCCAAGCTGATCGGTGGCAGGCGCGGCCGCATCAAGCCCGGCGATCTCGTCAGGGGAGAGGCCGAGGTCACTCAGCGAGAAGGGTTCGAGCCCAAGCTGATCGGTGGCAGGCGCGGCCGCATCAAGCCCGGCGATCTCGTCAGGGGAGAGGCCGAGGTCACTCAGCGAGAAGGGTTCGAGCCCAAGCTGAT
>JBLWKA010000208.1:0-7139 GCA_048381555.1 Oscillochloridaceae bacterium umkhey_bin13 | reverse complement strand
CGCTCTGTATACGGCGGGTTACCCACTCGCGCAGGGCAGCGACCGGAATGCGGCGGGCAGCGCCACGCCGAACGGACGGCAGCTCGCCGGCGTCCATCATCTCGTAGATCGTCGAGCGGCTCAGGCTGAGGATGCGGGCGGCCTCCTCGACGCGGACCAGCAGCGGCTCAATGGGCGGCTGCTCCTGAAGTTTCTCTGCGGTCATCGCGGGCTCCTTTGTCGGTAGGGTGTGATCGTCTCAACACATCCTCAGCCGGGTCTCAGCGGCCTCTGGCGCATTCCAATGGGATGGATTGATCATGTTGAGAGCTTAGACCTTGAGTCTCTGGTGACTCATGTGCGCGCACGCGCGCGTGCGCGCACATGAGTCGCGGTCATGCCAGGGTCTCAGCGCTCAACATGGCAGGGATGGCGCGTCCCAATGGGTTGAAACGCGCTGAGACCTTGCTGAGACCCGGTTGAGACCTTGCCTCAGGTCTCAACATCGTCGTCCTCCCCCGCCAGGACTGAGCGGGTGATACAGATCGCGGCAGCGGTGGTGCGGTGCGGCGCGCCCAGAGTTTTGGAAGATCGTCCATCCAGTGACCGGATCAGTCCGTGGCGGAGCCAGGTACGCCCGTAGATCTGCACGGCGCTCTTGCCGATGCGGCTCTCGAAGGGCGGCGTGCCGGTGGGCACGCGCCAGTACGGGTCATCAGTCTTGCGGTAGGCCACGGTCTCACCCCGCAAACGGCGCAGCACCCAGCCGGGAGCACCGTTGGTGTCCTCATCGCACTGGGCCAGCAAGGTGCGCAGGCGCTCGAACGCCTCCAGCGCCGGGTCGGTCTGCTCCTGGCCGACGGTCAGGAGCTCGACCCAGCGGGGCAGCAGCACGTCCAGCGGGGGAAGCTCCAGACTCGTGACGATGGCGCTGATCTGAAGCGCGACCGCACCCAGGGCCAGGCTCTCGCGCCAGGCCGCAAGGGGTTGCAGCGCCGGGTCATCACGCACGCGCCGGTAGTCGGTGAGGAGGGTCGCCCAGTCGGCCCAGCAGCGCTCGGCGACCGCCCGCCCAAGCAGCCCTGCTCCGACTTCCCAGGCCTGCTCCAGCATGTGCGCGCGCGCCCCGCCGAGCCGGTGCTCATCGCTTCCCGGTCGGCCAAGGGTGCCAGCACCCAGCGGCGGGCTGCGGCTACAGTCGAGCCAGAGCACGCGCTTCCCGGCCCCAGCGTGACGAAACTCGGGCAGGGCTTCGCCCGCCAGGATGAGCGCCCCGCGCAACGGCTCGCCCCCGGCGGCGGTGCCCTCTGCGGTGCCTTTGCTGTAGGACTGGCCATTGGCGAACTCGTAGACCAGCGCCTCCAGCCGCTGGGGGTCGCTGGTGGTGTGGGCCTCGTCGATCAGCAGCGGCAGGCCGTTCAGGTCGGTCAGGCTCTGGCGGAAGCCGGCGGCCGTGGTGCGATGGGCCTCGACCAGGAAGGGTTTGCCGCTCGGGTCGCCCCAGCAGCCGACCGCGAACTGGGCCAGGGTGGTCTTGCCGCTGCCGCTCTCGCCAGCGAGGTAGCAGGCCGGGTTGCGGCGGGGCCGGATGCGGGCGATCAGGGGGCTGGCCAGGGTGAGGCCGAGCATGATCCAGGCGGCCCAGGCCTCGGGCCAGGTGCTGATCGCCTGGAGTGCCTTGGGGTAGGCCGCAGCATCGCTGCCGAACCTGATCGGCAAGCGCCCGGCGTACTGCACCGGCTCGGCGTAGCCGACGCTGCCCGTCGGCAGCACCAGCCCATCGGCGACCAGGCCCAGGCGCGCCGAGGTCGCCACACGGGGCAGGGCGTCGAGGTTCTCCTGAGCAAACTCAATCAGGTAGGCGGCGACATCACGGGCGTTGCTCTCGTGCACCGGCGCATCGGGGCGGGCGCCGAGCCACGCCAGGACGCCCTGGCGCGTGCCCAGTTCGGCCTTGGGCGCCGTCAGTTCGTCGCGCCGTCCGCCACGGCCCTGCCAGCGCACGGTCAGCATCGCATCCCCTGTGGCGAGGTCGACGCCAATGGCGCTGGCAATCAGCATGCCGGAGTAGATGACGCTCGGCTCGCCGTGCTTGCTCAGCGTGGCCAGGCTGCCGTTGACCACCGCCCAGCCGTGGGGCAGAAAGAGGTCGTGTCCTGTCTCCGGATGGACGGTCAGGCGCACACGGGCCTGGGCCAGGCCGGACTGGAGCGTGGTCAGGTGGCTTTCCAGTTCCTGGGTGGTGTGACCACGGCCAAGGAAATCGTCAACGCCGAGCTTCTCGTCACCCAGATGCGGCAGCACGAGCATCTGCACCTCACTCACGCCACGGGCGATGAGCAGCGCGGCCAGGCGGCGCAGCGCGGCCGCGACCGGCGCTTTGCGCACGACATCACTGTCGAAGGCGAGGACGACCCGCCGCCCATTCCAGGCGATCTCGTCCACATCGGGCAATACCAGCTTGCCGCCCCCGCTCCGCGTGCCACGGAAGCCCCAGACGCCGTTGAGGTTGACCGGGATGATCGCGTCGCCGTAGGCCGTCGCAAGGGCGTCAGCCTTCTTCGCCCCCTCGGTGAACCAGAGCGGCACAGCCGGATCGGTCAGCGCGGTGCGGTAGCGCGGCAGCACGTCAAAGCAGGGCGGCAGGCCTTTTGGCCATTCGTACTTGATCGGGCGGCCCCGACTCAGGCGCGGGTGGTCCGGGCGTAGCACCCAGGTGTAGGGCTCCAGTTGGCCGAGCCGATAGACCGGAAAAGCCAGGCCGACGTGGGCGAACTGCTTGCTGATCGGCGCGCAGCCCAGGGCCGTCCATTGATCCAGACCCTGGATGCTCCGATAGCCCCGTTCCTGCTGCATGGCTTCACTGATGCCACTCGCGGCAAGTTGGGTACAATGGGCTACGTCTCTCTCCACGGTACATCCCCACGACACTGCATATACGAACATATGTCCATGTACAATACCCAGCTGTCGTGGGGAGAGCAAGCGGGAACATGTGGGGAGCGGATGGGTAGTTTCGCCGCACTCCTCAGCAGATAGTCTCGCCGGTTCGTGCGTGGCGAGGAGTGCAACGCCGACGTATGGGTAAAGAAAGGAAGATACTATGGCTCCAGCTGATGATCTCCAAAACCTGGCAACCCAGTACCTGGCGGCGCTTGAGCGCGGCACCACCGGGGCGGAGCTCGCCGCCTTCTTCACCGACGAGGTGATCCAGGAAGAGTTTCCCAATCGGCTCATGCCGACAGGCGCACGCCGCGACCTGGCTTCCCTCCTTGATGGAGCCGTGCGCGGGCAACAGCTGATGGTCGCGCAACGCTATGCACTGCTGAACAGCCTGGTCGATGGGAACCAGGTCGCGCTCGAGGTGCAATGGACGGGCACGCTCGCGATCCCCCTGGGCTCGATCCCGGCAGGTGGCGAAATGCGCGCCCGTTTTGCCGTCTTCCTGACCTACCGCGACGGCAAGATTGCGCACCAGCGCAACTACGACTGCTTCGAGCCGTGGTAGGGGCAGCGTGATCAGCCCGCACGGGTGCGAAGGTGTGCAGCCATCCACGCTTTCCGCCCCTCGGCATCCACGCCCAGCTTCTCCTGCGCGTGCTTCCAGTGGCTCGAGACTGTTCCCGGCGTAATGCCGAGCTGATCGGCGATTGCGGCCCGCTTGAAGCCCTGATGCTCCAGCCAGAGCACCTCAAGCTCGCGCATGGTGAGCGGGGTATCGGCAAAGATGCGCAGGATGTCCGCCGGCACCGCGCTGCTGGGAGGCGTGTCCGGGCGTTCATCGAGCAGCCACCCATCCTCGTCTTCCGCGCTGTCCAGCCCGTCGATCGTGGCGCGCAGTTTCGTGCCGAGGTTGCGTTCGGTGTTCACGAACATGCGATGGAATTTGGCGTTGCCCATGGCGCGAGCTTGGAGGGCGGTGGTGGCCACGAGAATCAGTGGGACGCCGTAGGACTGCGTAATGCGGACAATCGCGCCGTAGATGTCCGCATCGCCGACGACGGCGGTGACATGCAGCAGCGACAGGATTTTGCGCAACGCGGGAGGATTTTCCGCGTACATCGGGGTGACGACGGGGCTGATCATCTGGCTCAGCCATGAGCGCCGGTACTCGTCGGCGGCAATGACGACAATCCGCCGGCCGCTGACGCGCGCCCGTTGTTCCTGGACCACCTTGTAGCTCTGCGCGCGGACAAACCGCAAGGCTCCGCTCTCGACCATTGATGGTGCCGGTTGCTGGCATGCGTTCTCGAGGATCTGCGAGAGCTTTTCCGCTGACACCGGCTTGATGATCGCGGGCAGGCAGGCAAAATCGTTCAGCACCGGCAGCGCTTCCGCCTTGCCCGTGTAGGGCAGAATCCGGAGGAGGTGGCTCAGTTCGCGTATCTGGGCACACAGGTACTCACCGTCCATGTCAGGCAGCATCATATCGAGGATGACCAGATCGAGGGCCGGGAGCCACTCGCGCACCAGGTCAAGCCCACTCAGCCCATCAGCGGCTTCGAAAATCTGCCAGTGGGCCGGGGCGCATTCACGGATAAACTGGCGCGCATCCAGGTTGTCTTCGATCAGGACCACACGCTTCATCTGAGTTACTCCTCATTCACTTCACGAGGCAGGCGTACCCAAAAGGTACTCCCTGCGCCAGGTTCGCTCTTTACGCCATAGGCGCCGCCAAGCTGTTCGGTCAATTCCGCAACAATCGCGAGCCCTAAGCCCATGCCGGGGCCAGTGCTCGGCTGGATGCGCGGGAGAAACACCCGCTGCTGTTCGTCGGTCGTCAGGCCTGGACCGGAATCGCGTACCGAAATGGTCAGGTCGCCGGGATGCGCCCCCTGCGTCGCGAGCTCGACCACAACAATCCCCGCAGGTGGGGTCGCCGCCAGCGCATTGCTGACCAGGTTGTCGAGGATGCGCCGGAGCGCATAGGCATCACCCAGCACCTCGGTCGCTGGAGTGCCGAGTGACACACTCAGGTCGATGCGCCGGCGGCGCGCCAGGGGCTGGAGGCTTTCGACCACGATAGTGGCAATGACCGCGACATCGATCTCGCGCCGATGTAGGTGCGAACGATCCTGGCGGCGCAGCCGCGCGTTGAGCTGCCGGATGAGGTGCTCGAGGTAATCGACGTGGCGACTGAGCCGTTCGCTGATTGCCTGGGGCGACTCACGGACTTCCCGCGCCGCGATGCGCAGGAGGAGGTCGGCGATGCTCGACACCCCTTGTACCGGCGGCCCCAAGTCGTGAATGAGGCGGGCCAGGGACTGGATCAGCTGCTGGTCGCGCTCACGCGCTTCGTGAATGGCGATGCGTTCACGTCGAACGAAGGCGTGTCGCCGACGTTGCAGTTCGTGGTGGCGCATGGGCAGACATGCTTCGTAGGCCACCGCGATCCCGACGAGCCCGATCACGCAGGGCCCTGCTGCCGGTGACCAGAACGCAGCGCCGGCCAGGCCGCCCACGAGGATGAGGCGGGCGAAGGATGAGCCACGCCAGGGGTCGTCACGATCAAACACCCGGTAACTCGCTGGCGGGTGCGGTGCGGGTGACGCCCGGTAGGCCGCCGCGAGCGCCACGATGCTCCAGGGCACGAGCTCCAGCGCGACGCTGCCGGCACGCCCATCCGTTCCCACCAGCATCGGCGTGCCAATGGCAATCACGCCACCGAGCACGGCACTGCCCAGGAAGCCTGCGAGCTTGCGGCCAGTCACCAGCAGCACGCCGATGGCGCTGACGAAGATGCCGTAGCTCATCAGGCGGATCATCATCGCTAGCTCGACCGGCCAGGCCGAACGTGGCACGCCTGGGGCATGCCCAAGCACGATGAGGGCGACCAGGCCAATGATGCCTGCTTCCAACAGGCGTTGGAGCGTACTGCCCACGGTGATGGTCTGGTCGGCCCAGATGCACGCCGGTCCAATGATCAGCGCGATCCCGGTGATCGTGCTGACCACCACGGTGAAGGGATCGGCCTGGCGCGGGAGCAGAGCTCTGGGCAGGAGATCCAGCACGGTGGCCCAGATCTGCATGCCCAGGGCTGCCGCCAGCAGGAGCCAGCCCCAGCGCGTGCCTCCGGATCGTACGCACCACCCGGCAACGAGGATCACACCGAGCGCCATGAACAGGCCGATCAGCGGGATGAGCGTGATGAGCGGCACCACCTCGCGCCCACCCGTGACGACCAACCAGGACACGCCGACCTGGATCAGGGCCAGGCCGCAGATACTCCAGGCGATCCCGATTGGCCCGTACGCCCGCCCTTCCGCCGTCATACATGTCCTTGCCGATGGGGAGACCGCTGGAGTGCTGCGCCGACGGTGGTAGTGCCGTGCTCAGGCTTCCCGATTGCGCCACCCGTCGCAACCGAAAGGGTATCCAGTGTACAAGAGAAAGCACATATTTTCTATTACTTAAAATTACGTCTAGATGACATAGCCACAGTTCTCGGCTCTGTTCCTTCCGCACGGCAATGCGATTGGTCAGTTCATCGTGAACAAGCACATGTGAGCGAATTACCCACCTGCTCCCCACAAGTTCCCCAGGCACTCCCCACATCCCGCGTGCTACAACCAGAGAGCCTGATTGCAGGCTGGTAGCGCACCTGCTGCGGTCGCGCTGGTACCAGTGACCCATGCCGTGTGATGGTGACCTGCTCACTGGGAAGCGTTTTCTCATTGGTTCATCACGATGCGACCTACTGCTCCTCCGCTCCGACGGGGCAAATCCCAGGACTCGCTCACTCCGTTCCGCCGACGAGTATGCTGGCGCCAGTGGCGACCCGCCATCGTCGCGATCATGGTTGGCGGTACCGTGCTCATATGCGGTGGCATGCTCGGATTCTCAGATTGATGGTGTGCAGTTCTGCTCTGGCGAGGTGATTGATGCGGTGGTCTCAGCTTCCCATCTGGCTTGCTGCGCTGATCGGCGCTGCGCTGCTCACCGCGAGCAGTGCGTTGCTGGTCTCGGCGCGCTCAGCACCGACCGGCGCTGCGGCACTGCTAACGGCGACGGCACGGGTGCTGGTTTCGACGCATGCGCCCATGCATGCGACCAGCATCGCGCAGCCTGCCAGTATCTGCCGGCACTGCACCGAGGTTCCACTGACGACCTCGACGGCGGTGCCGGTTGCGGCGACGACGACGGCAGCGTGGGCGTCGTCG
>JBLWKA010000207.1:0-7199 GCA_048381555.1 Oscillochloridaceae bacterium umkhey_bin13 | reverse complement strand
GGGGGGGGCGGGCGCGCCCCCCCCCCGCGGCGGGGGGGGGGGCGCGGGGGGGGGGGGGGGGGGCGGGGGGGCGGGCCGGCGGGGGGGGGGGGGGGGGGGGGGGGGGGGGCCCCCCCCCCCCCCCCCCCCCCCCCCCCCCACGTCGAGGCGGGCTGCGTCAGGGGTGACCAGTCGGTCAATGTGGGCCGCATCTGTGGTATGATACCGCCGAATGTCCTGGCATGTCGGCTTGGTGCCATGGGTGAGGTTTCTCAATGATTACGACGGTCCATCTCATTCGCCACGGCGAGACTGATTGGAATCTGGCAGGGCGTTGGCAGGGTCATGCCGATGTGCCCCTGAACGAGTTGGGCTATCGGCAGGCGCGGTTAGTCGCGGGTCGCCTGGCGCGTGATGGGGTGATGTTTGATGCGATCTATAGCAGTGATCTCGCGCGTGCCTTCCAGACCGCCTGGGAGATCGGGGCGGCGGTCAAGGTGCCAGTGCAACTGTTGCCGAACCTGCGTGAAATTGACCTCGGAACCTGGAGTGGGCTGACCTATGATGAGATCCGCGCCACCCATCCCACCGAGATCGCGTTGCTGGAACAGGGTCAGGATCTGCCCCGTGGTGGGGCCGAAACCCTGAGTGCCCTGCGGAAACGGGTGGTCGAGGCGGTGGATGCGCTTGCTAATCTGCACCGGGGCGGCACGCTTGGGGTGGTCAGTCATGGGGGCTGTATTCGGATGCTGCTGGCCCACGCCGAAAATTACCAGGGCGATGGCTTCCGGCGCTTCCCGCATATCGGCAATACCTCGGTGAGCATTATTCAGATTGCACCGTCAGGTTGGCAGACCATCCTGGTCAATGATCTGAGCCATATCGAGGCCGAGCACGATCCTGATCTGATTTCGACCCCGCCTGATGATGCCGAGCGCCCGGCCTTGTGAGCAACGAACGCTATCTGGTCGAGACGCCCGAAATTGTCACGCTGGAGTATGCCGTGGCAGGGGCTGGCTCGCGCTGTATGGCGGCCGTGATTGATACCCTGCTGATCCTGTTGCTCCAGTTAGCCCTGGGGTTTGTGATCGTGATGCTGACCAGCCTGGCGGGGGTCGGCCTGGAGGCGCTGAACGAGGTGGCCCTGACGATCTGGGCTTTGCTTGGCTTTGGCCTGATCTGGGGCTTCTACTTGGGCTTCGAACTGCTTTGGTCGGGCCAGACCCCGGGCAAGCGCATGTTTGGGCTGCGGGTGATCCGCGAAGGGGGCCGCCCGCTTGATTTTAGCGCTTCGGCGATCCGCAACCTGGTGCGTGCGGTAGACTTTTTGCCCTTTGGCTATGGGGTTGGCCTGCTGACGATGGTCGCGGATCGCTGGTCCCGTCGCCCCGGTGATCTGGCGGCAGGGACGCTGGTGGTGCGTGAAGGGGTCAGCCTCAGTCTGGCTGACCTGAGCCGTGAAGTGCGCCCGGTGGCGGTGCCGCCGCGTGCCCCTGGTGCCCCTGCTGCGCCGCTGCTGCCCGATCTGCACCTGGCCCAATCCCATGATTACGATCTGGCCGAAGCCTTTTTGCGGCGGCGCAACGAACTGCGTCCCGCCCGCCGTAGCGAATTAGCGACCATGATCGCCAGCCAGTTACGTACCCGCCTGAGCCTGCCCGCCCAGGGTGACCCGGAACGTTTTATCGAACACTTTGTACGTGAGTATCGGGTGTTCCATCAGCGTTAGGATCGGCGGGCTAAGGGAGCGCTGTCCGATGCCGATACCAGGCCAGCGTGGCCCGGATCGCCTTGGCCATCGGGGTTGGGTGCAGCCCAAAGGTCGCCGTAAAGCGCGTACCGTCGGCCACAAAAGGGCGCTCGAACTCATAGAGCATTTCGACCGTTTCGCGGGCCGCCGGGATGAACAGGCCCCCGAGCCAGAGCATCGCCCGCCCCATGCGGCTGGCCCGCACCGGTTGGCCCAATTCGGCGGCAATCAGATCGGCCAGGGCTTGTTGGGTCAGCGCGGGCGCATTCGGCACATGCCAGGCCTGGCCTAGCGCTTCGTTGCGTTCGCCCAGGATCGCCAGTGCTTCGCCAAAATCGGCAATGTAGGTATAGCTGTGGGGCTGATCAAGCCGCCCGATGAACTGGGCCGGTTTGCCCGCCAGCACTGGCTCAAAAACCTGTTCACCGAGGGTTGAACCGAGCACCAGCGGGCCGAAAAAGTCGGAGCCACGTGCCGCTGCGGTGCGCAACGTGCCCTTCTGTAGTAGTTTTGTGGATTACAACTAGGCAACGGCTTGGGTTAGGGTATACTATGCTGGCGGGTTGATAGATCTAACCTGAACTGATGGAAAACCATGCTTGTTATGTGGATCGAATTCATCCAACTAGCGTTAGCCTTGGTATTGGGCTGGTTGGGCTGGATCTGTATGCAGGTGGCGCGACCCTCGCCGGTGCGCACCACCCGCTCCGTCCGCGCCCAGGCTCCACGATCAGTTGTGAAGCGACAAGCCACCGAAGGCGAAGGTTAACTCAAGGAGCGATTCGTTACCTGTACACTGACGCGCAGGTGGGTTTTAGCGGGGATCGCTTGGCCCACCTCGTTTCTAGTCTAGAATGTTTGCGTTATGGGAAAGCATGATCGTGAGCGTGCGGTCAAACTCGAGCATCTGATCCGCAATCGGCAACCCTGCCTGGCGGTGTGCGGGGGCAAAGATTGCGCTCGCGCTGGCACCAAACATGTGCTGGCAGCGCTTAAAGCGGCCCTGACCGAAATTGATGGCGGCGAGCAGTGGCCGGTGGTGCTGACCAAATGCCAGGATCACTGCGATGATGGCCCGATTGTGACGGTTGTGCCTGGCCCGTACACGTATCTGGATCTTGACCCGACCCGGGTACGCGAGGTGATTGTGCAGCACATCCGTGATGGCAACCCGGTGCGTGAGTATTTGCACAAACGCTTGCGCAAACGTCTGCTTGTGACCTGAAGCGAGGATGTAGCCCCTATGGACAACCCGTTCACCCTGATCGCCCGTGCTACCCCTGGCCGCATGGTTACGGCGGCGACTGACGGTTCATTGCGGATTACTTGGGATGAAACCACGCTGCGGATTGGGGCCTATGATCTGGCCCATCTGGCAGCCTTGCTTGATGATTGGCGTTTTGCCGATGAACCGGGCATGCTGCGTCGTGGGTATTATCGGATCGAGCCCGCTTGCGATGGTGGGGTGCAACTCTGGCTGGCCCGCAGTGGGCTTTGGCTCAGTCGTGATGATCTGGCGATGCTGCACGAACTGATCGAACTAGCTGAGTTGCAGTTGACCGCTTTGTGTACTGCTGTGGCCGCCCAGCATCCCTTTGGGCCAGGCTTTCGCCGTCACGCCGCTTCACAGAGTGCCGGACGCTGGATCAACTAGGCCGGTTGCCTGAACACACCGGGTTAGAGTCCGCCCCAAATTTCGATTACGCCCATACGGGTACCGACCACGATAAGGCCTGTTGGCCCGGTCGCCACGCTGTCGCCAAAACTGGGGACAGCGGCTTGGTTGAGCGGGCCTTCGGCACTGAGCATCCAGAGCTTGAGGCCACCCTGGCGGCCCACCGTGAGCAGGCGTCCGTCAGGGGTGGCTGTGATCGCACTGGCATCGGCGAATGCCCCCCGGCCAAGCATGGCCCCGTCTGGCCCCCAGGCCCAGAGGCGACCGGCATCATCCAGGGCGGCCAGACTGTTGGCGGGACCAGGGGCGAGTGCGATCAGCCAACCGCCTGCCCCCGTCTGAAGCGTCGCCTTGGGTTGGCCGCTCTGCACATCACACAAGCGCACGCCCCCATCGTAGACCGTACCTGCGACGAGGGCACCGGCTGCCGTGAAACCCACCCCCAGCACGGCTGTCGCACTCAGACCATCCTCTTCGATCAGGGTAATCGTGGTAACGGTATCGCTGTCGTGCAGCGCCCACAGGCGTACGACTCCATCCATCCCGGTCGAAGCCAGGTGTTGACCATCGGGCGCAAAGGCCAGCGCCAGCACCGCCCCCTGGTGGGCACCAATCGTGCCCTTGGACTGTGCCGCTGGCAGTTGCCACAGGCGCACCGTGCCGTCATCGCTCCCCGAGGCGAGCACGCTGCCGTCGGGGCTGACCGCTAGCGCATTTATGGCTCGCTGGTGGCCCTGTTGCCAGGCTGCTAGTTCACCTTCGGGCGACCAGAAGGTCAGGCTGCCATCTTCGCCCCCACCAATCACCAGCGCCGCCCCGGTGGCGACCGCGCTGATTGCTGGGATGCCCTCCAGTTCGTCAAGCGGTGCGCCGACACTATTCCAGCGCCGCAACGCCCCATCACGCCCTGCACTCAGGATGCCACCATTGCTGGTCAAGGCGAGGCCACTGAGGGCCGCACCGTGGGCCGTGATTTCGTTCAGCAACTCGCCCGTGGGCCAAGCCCAGCGCAGCAGGCTCCCGCTTGCGGTGCCGGCGACGATGCTGGTACCATCGGGGGCAAACGCGACTTGCACCAAGGGGTCGAGCATGCGCTCATTGGTATCGATCGTCAAGCGGGTTGGCTCGGTGGCCGGTTGAAGTGACCAGATCCAGACAGCTCCGGCTTCGCTGCGCCACCCGGTCGAAGCCGCCACGACATGGCTGCCATCGGGCGCGAAGGCCACCGCCGTCACAACCCGCATGCCCACCGAACCAGTGAGGATGGGCGTTGCATCAGCCAGCCGCCAGACCGTCACATTGCCATTCTGATCGCCGGCCGCCACCTGAGTCCCGTCGGGCGCAAAGGCCACACTCGTCAGTGGGCCAGGCGGTGCTTGCAATGTATTGCTATCGCGTAGGTGTAAACGTTGAATCGGTAGGCGTGCTGCCAGATCCCAGAGTGCCACACTCTCGCCTGCCAGGGCCGTTGCCAGGCGCTTGCCATCAGGCCCAAACGCCAGATCGCGCACCTCGGAACTATGGCTGAGCGTATCGAGCAGCCTACCGTCATGGGCAGCGCGGAGTTCGACCCGCTTGCCAAGAGCCAGTGCCAGGATCTGGCCATCAGGGCTGAGGGCCAGCGCCGTAGGCGGGGTGCTGAGTGGAACTCGCCAGAACAGGTTGGCGAGATCACGCGGATCACGGCGATCGAGGTTCAAGGCGGTGGCCACAAACAGGGCTCGCTCATCAGTACTGAGCACCAGATCAAGGGGAATGCCTTCGCCCCAGGTAGCAGTGCGCCGCAATCCCGAGGTTGGCTTGCCCGCCGAGCCATCGTACCCAAACGGGGTGATGGTCGCTTCGGCAGGCGTGATACTCGGGGCGAAGGTGGCAGTGGGTGGCGGTGGCGTCACCGTCGCGAGTGGCGCAGTGGGCACAGGAGTTGGCAACACGGCCACAGGGGGCGGGGTGCTCGGAGCGTTGCAAGCAACCAGCCCAATGGCAAGCAGCACAACCAAAACGTAGGCCCGGTGGCCGGGACAATAGCGGGTCAACGGTGACATAACAAAGGCATTCTAGCACAGTCAAGGGGTTGCCATCCCGGCAACTGCGGCCTGGATCGCGGCCCAAAGTTGGGCAACATCGGCGTGGGTGGTGCCTTCGGCCCCGATGCTGACCCGCCCCATCCAGCGCCCATCAAGCATGGCCGGGGTTAGATAGGCCGCCCCTGACGCGTTGATCTGGCCGATCCAGTGCAAGGTGTAACGATCAAGGGCCTCGCCTTCCAGCCCTGCTGGCTCGTGGCGCAGGCAGACGGTTTGCAGATGAACCGGGTTCAGGCGCACCCAGCCCGGGGCTGCATCAACCTGTTCGGCCAGCCAGCGGGCATTGGCCAGATCGCGTCGCAAGCGTGCCCGGAGCGCCTCGGCCCCTTCGAGGCGCAACAGGAACCAGAGTTTGAGCGCCCGGAAGCGTCGCCCGAGCGGAATGCCCCAGTCGCGGAAGTTGCTGACCACCCCATCAGCTGCGGTTTGCAGATAACTGGGATTGGTTGACATAACTCTAATTAAATGCTGCGGATCACGCACATAGTAGAGCGAGCAGTCGAAGACGACCCCGAGCCACTTATGGGGATTGAGGACGAGGCTATCGGCTTGTTCGACCCCTTGCCACATCCAGCGGCATTCGGGCAGGATCATCGCCGAACCGGCCATGGCGGCATCTACATGCAGCCACATGCCATGTTCACGACAGAGCGCAGCAATCGGTTCGAGCGGATCGAGGCCCGTGGTGGCGGTATTGCCAGTGGTGGCAACCACAGCACAGGGTCGTAACCCGGCAGCTAGATCGGCAGCAACGGCCTCAGCCAGGGCTTCTGGGCGCAGCGCGTGATCGGCGTCTACCTCAATCGGGCGCAGGTTCGCCCGCCCAAACCCGGCCAGCAGTGCGGCCTTCTCGACCGAACTATGGCTCTGGCCCGAACAATACACCACCAGTGGCAACTCTTCGGCCTGCAACCCGCCCCTGGTCGCCGCATAGCTGGTAATCCGTTCGCGGGCACAGATCAGGGCTACCAGGGTCGAGGTGCTGGCGGTATCCTGGATCACGCCGCGCCAGGCTTCCGACAGGCCAAGCAGTTGCCGCATCCAGTCCACCGTCACCTCTTCGAGTTCGGTCAAGGCGGGACTGGCCTGCCAGTTCAGGCCAAGTTGGCCCAACCCCGAACTGAGCAGATCACCGAGTACTGAGGCAAGGGCCGCATTGGCGGGAAAGTAGCCAAAGAAACGGGGATGTTGCCAGTGCGACAGGCCCGGTGCAAGCACCTGTTCGAGGTCGGCCATCAGCGCGACGAAACTCTCGGGCTGTTCGGGTGGGCTAGGTGGGAGTTGGGCGCGGGTGGCTCCTGGCTCGGTGCGTGACCAGACGGGCTGCTCGGCCAAGCCTTCACGGTACGCTGCGATCCAGTCGATCAGTTCGTGCCCAGCTTTGCGAAATTCCTCGGGATGCATACGGGCCTCCTTGCGCAGTGATCAGTCCGCCTGTATCGTACCAAATTTTTGGCATGGCCTGCTTAGGGGGGGACTGCAACAAACATTATTGGGCAAGCCCATGGTTTGCGTGCGTTGTGGCCCCCCATGTAGGCGCTGGCAATATTCCCCAGGGGTACATTCTTGGGCAAGCCCATGGTTTGTGTGCGGTGTGGCGGCTTCCTCCCCCCAACCCACCAACAAACAATATACGGGTGCGCCCCCCACCCCCAAACACAATCCCGGCGCCCGCGGTGTCCACCCGATGGGCCAAGGTTTGTGTAAA
>JBLWKA010000206.1:0-7205 GCA_048381555.1 Oscillochloridaceae bacterium umkhey_bin13 | reverse complement strand
CTTGACCAGACCCACCTTCGGCACGGAAAGCTGGCCCTCCACAATGCGCACCCGTTGTGGGATGCGGAACGAGGGTCGCCCGCGCTTTCGCGCTTTGAAGCGCGGGAACTTCGCCCGCTTCTCGAAGAAGGTGACGAAGGCTCGGTCAAGGTCGCGGATGGCCTGCTGCAACGCCTGGCTGTCCATCTGCCGCAACCACGCCATCCCTGGCGCATCCTTCAGTGCCGTCAACTCCGCGTAGAGCTGACGCAGCGGGAGCGTCTTCCCCGTCGCTGCGGAGTGCGCCTTCCGTCGCGCAAGCGCCCAATTCCAGACAAACCGCCGCGCTCCCGCAAACTGGCGCAACACCTCCTCCTGTTCAGGGGTCGGCAGCAAGCGGTAGCGATACGCTTTCTTTTCTGCACTCATTTGTTCCATTATACCACAACAAGCGACGTATTTGCCCGTCAGGACGCCGTAAAGCTAAAGCCGCTAAAGCGAGTGAAGCCCTTCTATCCCAGGGCTAAAGCTCCTGGGCTTTACGGGCTATTTCTGTAATGTTTCATAAATAAGGAAATTTGCTTATGGCACGGATTCATCAACACCTGGCCCTGGCCCTGAGCGGAACGTTGGGGGTGCTTGGCGGAGCAATCGGAGCAGCCTGGTATATCAGTACCCGGGTGAGTCCCGTGCCGCGCCGCACGTTTCTGGACACCTATACCTTCACGCCGTGGGAATTAGGGGTTCCGTTCGAGGAAGTACGCTTTACGAGTAACGATGGGCTGGGTTTGCGGGGCTGGTGGATGGGCCATACCGAACCGCGGGGCGTGATCATCGGCTGTCACGGCCATGGTGGTAGCAAGGACGACATGCTCGGCATTGGTACGAACCTCTGGCGGGCGGGCTATGCCGTGCTAGTCTTTGATTTCCGGGGCCGAGGCGATTCGGATCGCTGGCCGCAAACTCTGGTCAGCCGCGAAGTGGACGATCTGCGGGCAGCGGTAGGGTTTGTCCGCGAACGAGCCCCGACGCTCCCACTCGGCGTGATCGGGTTTTCAATGGGGGCAGCGGTGGCGATCCTGGCCGCCGAGAGCGAGCCCGCGATTGCGGCGGTGGTCGCGGACAGTTCGTTTACCAGTGGCAGTGACGTGGTGGCCCACAGTGTGCGCACCACCCTGCGCGTGCCCGCCGATCTGCTGGTGCTGGCCGCCGACGAAATTGTGCATCGCCGCCATGGCTATCGGTTTAGCCATGCCCGCCCGCTCGATGCCGTAGCCCAACTTGCGCCCCGCCCTGTGCTGATTATTCACGGCGAGGCCGATGCACTGGTGCCGGTCAGCCACGCCCAGCGTTTATACGAGGCAGCCGGCGAACCGCGTGAACTCTGGATTGTACCCGGGGTTGATCACTGTGGCGGCTACTTTATTGATCGCCCCACCTATTGCCAACGCGTGATCAGTTTCTTTGATCAGTACCTCGGGGCACTAAACGCATTCACGACGACGTGAACGGAAAGAACGGCGCACCATCGGCCAATTGCACGTCCATCTCGTAGAGGCCAGCACTGTAACGGCCTTTGTAGGGTAGGCCCAACTTCTGAACGAGAGCGATCATGCCACTATTATCGGCGTGGGTCAACAACACCATATGGCGTAAGCCGTGGGTCAGGGCGACCTGCACCAGCAGATCGAAGAGTTTCTGCCCCAATCCTTTGCCCTGGAAATCGTCACGCAGCACAATCGAGCCTTCGCAGGCATCGTCACTGTGGTGCAAGCAGGTATAGCGAGCCACCGCAATCGCCTCTTCCCGCCCATGCTCTTCAATCACCGCAATTAGGGCCGTTTCGTAGGCCGGATTGATCTTTGCAAGGCGCCGGGCTTCGATCTGCACCCGCTCTTCATCCAGACTATCGAGCGGCACAAAGAAGCGGCGATAGCGGGTTTCGGACGAGAGCTTATAAAATAAACGCTCAAGTAGTTCGGCGTCGGCTTCGCGCATATGGCGCACGTGCACAGTATGTCCATCGCGTAGTTTCATGGTTACAACAGCACCGAGGTCGGGGTAGTTTGGCAGAATGAGTTGGCCCATAGTCATCTCACCTTCATGGCTGGGCGGCGACAGACAGGATGCCAACGTCGCCTGGCTATGATACATTGTACACACTTTGTGTTACAGACCACGAGGAACCGCGTGTGGACGCTCGCCCTCAGCCACCCTTACTTGCAATTGTCGGGCCGACAGCCGTAGGCAAAACCGCCCTGGCCGTGAGCCTGGCCCAACAGTTGGGGGGCGAGATTGTCTCGGCCGATTCGCGTCAGATCTACCGCCAGATGGAGATCGGCACGGCCAAGCCGAGTGCGGCTGAACGGGCCGCCGCACCGCATCATCTCCTCGATCTGTGTGATCCCGACGAACCCTTTTCGCTCGGCGTGTACCAGCAGTTGGCAACCCAGACTATTGCCGAGATCACGGCACGCGGGCGTTTGCCGATGCTGGTCGGGGGCACCGGCCAATACCTGGCCGCCGTGCTGGAGGGTTGGCAGATCCCCCAGGTGCCACCGCAACCCGCCTTGCGCGCCACTTTGGAAGCCGAAGCCGCATCCGAGGGCGTGGCGGTCTTGCACGCCCGACTGGCCCAGGTTGACCCGTTGGCGGCAACCCAGATTGGCCCCACCAATCTACGCCGGATTGTGCGTGCGCTCGAAGTCTATCACCTGACCGGCCGTCCCATCTCGGAGCAGCAGACCCGCGAAGTGCCGCCCTACCAGATCCGCACGATCTGGCTAAACCGTCCGCGTGACCAGATCTATGCCCGCGCCGATGCCCGCGCCGAGGCGATGATCGCGGCGGGCCTTGCCGACGAAGTTGCCACCCTGCGTGCCCGGGGCTACGGCTGGGAACTTCCTTCGATGTCGAGCCTGGGTTACCTCCAGTTGCGACCGTATCTGGAAGGCACGGCCAGCCTGGAAGCGTGCCTGGAGCGGCTCAAGTTTGATACTCACAACTTCATCCGACGGCAAGGAGCCTGGTTCAAGCGCTTACCGAACCTGGAAGTGTGGACGCCGGAGCATCCCGCGTGGGTAGTCACCGCATCCCAATGACCGTTGATGATCTGCTTTTTCACTACAAGTAATAGTACTGGTCTAGGCAAATTAGCCCATTGCAAGCTGCTACAGACTGACGTACGATGAACCCGGGAAGTGGCAGGGCAGTGTCACTCACCGCACCACCCAGCAGCTGGGCGCTGCACCGCGAGGCACGCCAGCCCAAGGGCACACCGTTACTGTACTCGACGAGGCCCGGCCATTTGCGCCGGGCCTTCGGCTGCGCTACAATCGGCAGTAATGAAACCGTTGCTTGCCCTGCTCTTAATGATAGGTCTGATAAGCTGGCACCAGCCCGCCGTGACGGCCGCTCCTGCCACTAATCCACGCCAGTTCACGCTTGGTTATTCGGCTCAGGGACGCCCAATCGAGGCCATTCAATTTGGCAATGGCCCACGCAAACTGGTGGTGGTTGGCAATACCCATGGTGCCCCCGAGGCCAACACCTACCGGTTGACCCTGGCCCTAATCGAGCATTTGCGGGCCAATCCAACCCTGGTACCGCCTGACGTGCGGCTCTTTTTGATCCCAACGATCAACCCCGATGGGATCGCGCTTGGTTGGCGGTTTGATGCCTTCGGGGTAGATCTGAACCGTAACATGGAGACGGGCCTCGATGCCTGTCCCGAAAACGACTGGCGCACCCGCGTCTTTGGGGCCTACGGCCTGTTGGCCGACACTGGCGGGCCGTATGCCGACTCGCAGGTCGAGTCGCGCCTGGTGCGGGCCTTCCTGCTTGATGCGGCGGGCGCGATCTTCTTGCACTCGAATGCGGGCCTGGTCTTTCCGGCATCGTGCGAGCATGCACCCTCGATTGCCATGGCCGAAGCCTATGCCACAGCAGCGGGCTACCGCTACAGTCGCTTCTGGCCGCTCTACAACATTACCGGCGGCATGCATGATTGGGCCGGGAGTCTGGGGATTGCGGCGATCACCCCCGAATTGATCACTGGCGATCAGATTGAGTTTGACCAGAATTTGGCAGGCCTACTCGCCGTTTTAACCGAGCCCGAGCGGCTCTTGCCCATGCCCGAGGATGGTGAGCTCGCGGGTTTTGGTGTGCCAGCCCCGATCTGGCGTTACTGGCGTGCCCTGGGGGGCGAGGCCCGTTTTGGCTTGCCACTCACGCCAGCCGAGGTAACGGCGGAGGGAATCAGCCAGACCTTTGCAAATACCAGGCTTGACCTGCGCCACGCCTTGCAAGACACGCTCTACTATGTGCAGCCCGCCCCATTGGGCAGCGACGCAGCGGCCACCCTGGCCTATGGTGGTGCTACGGCCCTGGTGCCGGCAGCGAACCCACCCGAAGGCCGCTCGTTTGCCGAGACTGGTCACAGCCTGAGTGCAGGCTTTCTAGCTTACTGGGAGCGTGGCGGCGGAATTGATGTGTTTGGGTTGCCCCTTTCGGGCGAATTTCCGGCCACCTTTGCCGATGGCAGCCCGGGAACCGTGCAATATCTTGAGCGGGCCGTCTTTGCCTACAATCCCGCCGATGGCAGCGTACGGTTAGAACCGCTAGGGGCGAATGCGCTGGCCTTAGAGGCGCTGCGCAGCCCAATCGCGGCCCAGAGCGTACGTTAAGGGGCATGAGCGCACAATGCACTCACGCCCCTTTTGATATAACAACCATCCCAAGCCCAAACCCAACAATCCCAAATTGGCTCAGACCCGCTCGATGTAGGTGCCGGTGCGGGTGTCAATCTTGAGCACATCACCCTCGTTGACAAAACCGGGCACCTGAATGACCGCCCCGGTTTCAAGCGTGGCCGGCTTAGTGACGTTGGTGGCAGTATCACCACGCACCGCAATCGTCGTGGCCGTGACTTCGAGGGCCACAAAGATCGGCAACTCGACGCTCAGCAAATCCTCGCGTTCGTCGTCATAGACCAGATCGGCATTTTCATTCTCTTTGAGAAAGCGCGCCGCGTCACCAACCATAGCCTCGGAAACCTGGATCTGGTCAAAGGTATTGGGATCCATAAAGATAAAATCGCTACCTTCGCGATAGAGGAACTGCATCGTACGGCGCTCAATGCGCACAATACTGATATCAGCTCCAGCGCGGAAGCGATCCTCAAACACCTTCTCGCTGCGCAGATTCTTGAGCTTCACGCGCACAAAAGCCCGCCAGTTACCGGGGGCCACGTGCTGAAACTCAACCACCTGATACAGTTCATCATTGTAGCGAATGACCATGCCATTGCGCAGATCGGACGTCGTACCGGCCGCCATACGTAACTTCTCCTTGAACGCATTGAGGTCAGGGGCCAGGATCTGGCCGTCATCACAATAACACCGGCTGCACACCCGGCTGCCGGTGAACCATGGCCCACTATACCCGGGGTTGCCGATCTCGGCAAGTTTTGGGGATGAGATGGGTGCGGTTGCCTCAGCCCTACAGGGCCGCAACAACCTCGACGCCATTCTGGGCCATATGATGCAGAAAGAGCACATGGTGCAGATCGCCATCATGGGCATAGATCCCCAGTTCGCGTGCAACTGTTACCGGCGTATCGAAGGTATCAACGGCGGCAGCAGGCACAATCACCCGCCGGGTAAGATTCAGGGCATTGGCTTCGAGTCGCAGATGCATTGCGGCACTATACACACAGAGGTCAGTACAATCACCAATGATGATGAACGTCTCAAGCTGAGGATGCTCGGCCAGCCAGACCGCAAAACGAGTACCAAGGTGCGAACTAAGCGAATTCTTCTCGACAATCGCAAAGGCCTCGGCAAACGGGAGCGTTGCCAACTCGTGAACGGTCTGACTTTCGGGCGTTCCGGCAACACAATGGGGCGGATAGGCCGCAAACTCGGGCGTGGCTGGATCGTGGGTATCCTGGGTCAGGACAAAATTGCGCACCCCGAGATCATAGGCCCGCCGAAACAGGTTCACAACAGGTTCGATCAGGGCACCAACCCGTGGGCCAGCAAGGGGGCCAGTTTTGCAGAAGCCATTGATCATATCCACGGAAATCATGGCAACCCGTTCGGGATGATCGCCAATGATCGTGGCTAAATCCATCGCAGGCAGTTGGGCATACCATTCATCAAGATAGGCCAGAAAGGGCGTGGCTTGAGTTGCCAGATTGCTTGTACGGCTCATGGGGAAGCTCCTTTGCTTATAGTGTTTAATTGACACTAATTATAACAGAGCCAGCGCAGCATGTCAAGGGATCAGAACGGGTCGATACGGGGTCAGTTAGCAGGCACCCCCAGTTCGTGGAGCACCTCGGAGTCGCTGACCAGCTCAAAATCGGCTTGAAAAATGGCAGGGATGGGAGCGGGGCGACCAATCGTCGCATCAACATAGACCCAGAGGGTTTCGGCGCGAGCGAGGATCTTGCGGTCATGTTGGCGCAGAAACAGATAGCGGCGCGGTGATTGGACGTGCTCGAAACGAACAATCCAGGTAGCAAGCAAGATCTGCTCATTGAGCAAAGCCGGGCGCAGATACTCGATCTGGTGAGAACGGATGACCCAACTCGAGCGGGTCTGTTCATAGCGGGCCCGATCCCAGCCCTGGGCAGCAGAATGGGCCGTCGCAACATCTTGCATCCACTGGAGGTAGACCAGATTATTGACGTGACCATTCACATCAATCGTATTGGGCAGAGCAACGATCGTTTGGGTAAAGATCCGGCGCATCAAACACCTCACTATGCAGGGAAAGCACACCATGCAATGCAGGCATCGTAAGCCCACGAGTTACGCCATAACGCGCTTGAAGACGCTAATATTGTTCTAACAAAAACCCCGCTTGACAGGTTTTGATGGGGGTGTTATACTCACCAGCGTGTTGACGGTCTCACTCCTCACGGAGGCAGACACTCACAATCGAGGCAGTCCTGAGGGCTGACAATTTGCGAACCGCGCCGAGGAAACTCGGAGACGTCGCCAGGTAGATGACACAGTTCATCACCTGGTTTTTTGTCGCCCGAGGGTTGTCTGTGGGCAGCACCTGAACAACTAAATCGTGATGATGTAAGTTATGGTTCACGTCAATTTCGTGGAACTGGCCAATAGGTCAGGCTTCACAATGCAACGCAGAGTTTGATCCTGGCTCAGGACGAACGCTGGCGGCGTGCCTAATGCATGCAAGTCGCACGCAGCAAGCTT
>JBLWKA010000205.1:0-7316 GCA_048381555.1 Oscillochloridaceae bacterium umkhey_bin13 | reverse complement strand
TCACGATCTGACGGGTTGCCAGATCGGAAATGCTGTCGGGATTGAGGTCAGGTATCTGCATATGCGGGTAGTCTACCAGACCTTGGCTCCGCCGTCACCCTCTGCCCAGCGATTATGGAGAGGATACCTCAAAACCATTGAAGCTGCCGAAAACCTCAACCAGAACCTAAACGAACTGAATCAATTCTATCAAGACAGCCTGACCGATCCTTCGCTCGTTCCCAAGTTCTACGTCGATTTTGCAGAAAATGCATTAATCGATCTAATTGCGTCACGCCGCAATCGCAATGCACTCAAACAGAGTCTCAATGAACGGCTATTAAATGATCCTCGTAATCTGCAACTGATTACCGATTATCTTGACAATACAATTGAGCAAAACTTTAAGAATTTGCTCAAAGCAAATGTCGATCAGGTTCCGGCAATCATCGATCAGATCTTACGTCAGAACCAACCCGGTTTCACTGATCTCAAGGATTATGCGACACAACAGTCAGCCAATGTCAATGCGCTGCTCAACAACGATTTTGCAGCAAATGAATTCATTCCCCGTCAGGTCGCTGGCGATATTCTACGTTCGCAAGCTGCTCCCGAACGAGCAACGCTTGAGCAGGCTGCGGCTGTAAATGACGGCTTTGGTTCGGCTTATGAACTACGTCGGGCTGCCGCATACACCCGTGCCGATGGTACCCCTGTGACTCCGATTACGCGCTATCAACCGAGCGTACCTGTAACCTACGAACCTGTCATTGGCTTCGACTCCGCAGGAAGACCGCTCTTTGGCCCAACCAGAACCGGAACTTTCCGCGGAGCTTTTGAACTGTCTGGTACACGCAATACCTGGGTCTTGGTCTGGTATAACCAACCCGGCCCCTATGATGAGCGCTACTACAATCAACTCGCCCAAGCACATGCCGCGATTACCCAACATCGCATTAATGTCCGCGTTGAGTATCCCTTTCCTAGCTTACCACCTTCACTAAATTCGTTCCGTGGCTCGGTTACACAACGGGGCAATCTACGTGATTGGTACACGCCGTAGCCCAAGTTTGTACCCAAGATACGCTGGCAGCTACTCGCTGCGTGTCTGCGACACGAGTTGTGTCCAGCGGGTCTACCTGCCGCTGATACGACGCTGATCAGCACGTAAGCTAACGCCTTTCTTCACAGGGAGTAAATACCATGTCTTTTCTCATCAAGCGCCTCTTCACCATGCTGCTGCTCACTATGCTGCTAGCTGCCTGTGCTGCCCCTGCGGCTCAGGTGCCGACGCCGATCCCGCCAACTGAGGTGCCAACCACAGTGCCACCGACGGCCACCCCGGTGCCACCGACGGCCACCCCGGTGCCACCGACGGCCACCCCGGTGCCACCCACGCCAACGCCCTTGCCGCCGACACCAACGCCCTTGCCTGAGCGCCCGGACGTCGTGGGGCGCTGGGTGTATCTCGAAGATGAAAACTGTGACCAGCGCTTTACTTCAGCCCATGATGTACTATTTCGGGCTGATGGTCAGGCAGAGAGCCAGAACTACTTTGGAGTCACAGGAGCCTGGCAAGAGCGCAACGATAGTTTGACCGTGCAGTTGTTCCGCGATAATCAGCCCGTCACGTTTACCCGTGAAGGCCGATTGTTTAGCGCCAAGGTTGGGGAAGATTGCCTCGAACTACGTCCCGCGTTTGATGGCCCAACGGTGGGCGAAGGGCGTAGTTTTCATCAGAGTTTCACCCTCACATCGGGTGAGATTGTGATGCTAGGAGGGATGCAGGCAACCGCGACCCAGGATCGTTATCGTGCTGCCGCAAGTGTGCAGCACTATGATCCACAAACTGCTATCTGGGCAACTCTTGGTGATCTGGATGGCCCGCGCTTAGGGGCAATCTACGCCCTTTTGGATGATGATCGCATCCTCGTGATCGGTGGTAGCATCGTGGACGAAGACAATGATCGTGCGGTTGAAGCTGATGTGCGGGTTGTCATGGTTGATGCCACAACGACTACGCTTACCCCAGCATCTGACCTTGGCTATCCGGTCAGTTGGGCTGCTGCAGCAACGCTTGCTGATGGGCAGGTCTTATTGACCGGCGGGCACTGGTGGGCTGATGGACAGACAACCGCCTACTCTCAGACGTTGATCTATAATCCGGCTACTGATCGTTGGCGTGAGGCAGCCTCCATGCCAGGCTATCGCTCAAATCATCGTGCGAATCGCCTTCCCGATGGGCGCGTGCTCATCACTGGCGGCCTGGCATGGAATGGTGAGAGCTTCGATGAAATCGCTTCCAGCCTGATCTATGATCCTGCTGCTGATCGCTGGGATGAGACGCCGGACATGGCCGCACGTCGTCACTACCATAGTGCGGTTACCCTGAGCGATGGACGGGTTATGGTGGTGGGTGGGTTTGGCCCCGATGTGGAGGCAGGCACCAATCAGCGGGCAGAGCTTTTCGATCCGGAGCGTGGCACGTGGAGCGATCTTGGTTTACCGCCGGGTAATCATACAGGGGTCGTCCCGGCAATCGTACTCCCTGACGGTTCGGTTCTGCTGGCTGGCGGTGGCTACTACTTCGAGGGCGTGAGTAGTGATGTTTCGCGCTACGACCCCGCCACCGCAACATGGAGTAGCTTATCTCCCCTCAGGCTTACCCGTGCAATGCATCAACTGAATCTACTCCCTGACGGCAGGGTCCTCGTTACAGGTGGCATCGGTCCTTTTCGAGGAACTCCAGCCCTGCATGAGATCTATGATCCAGCGGATGGCGGCAGCAGCGAGCTCGTGCCGTAAAGCGCGGTAACCAATCGCTGCACCTAACTCCACCTGAAAGGCCTCCTCATGCTCGCTCGTCTGTTGCTCTACGGTTGTGTAATCGCTGTCTTTACCTGGATCGCGGTGGGTTTTCCCCAGCAAGTCACGCCTGCCGCTGCCCTTGATGATCCCGTCGCGCTGAACTCGCCGTTCTGGCAGCAGCCGAGTGCGCTCGCGCCTGCCCTCGCGACGCCCCCGCGTGAGGATCCCCTGCGCTACCTGACGATCCAGGCGGTTGAAGAACAGATCGCGGCGGTGTTGGCACGCGCCCCCCACGAAGCCAGCCCCCGCGCTTGGGAGCGGGCCGCGATCCTCGATTTGCCCCTGCCCGACGGGAGCGTAGCGGCCTTTGCGTTTGTCGCCAGCCCAGTAATGGAACCCGGCCTCGCGGCGCGCTACCCGCAGATCAGTACTTACCTGGGGCAGCAGCAGGATGATCCCAGCGTAACCGCCCGCCTCACCCGCACCCAAAACGGCTACCACGCCTTTATTCTGGGGCCGACAACGAGTAGCTATGTGACGCCCTATGGCGGGCTGGATCGCAGCTTGCACATCGCCTTTGCCTCCAGCGATCTGCCGCCGATCGAGTTTCTGCCGGAACCAGATCTCGGTTCGCCGGAAGCCGCTAGCCTGGCCCAGAGTGGCAGCAACGGGAGTATGCGTCGCGACTATCGCTTGGCGATTGCCACCACCGGCGAGTACGCCCAGTTTCACGGCGGGACAACCGCGAGCGTCATGGCTGAAGTCGTTGCGTTGGTGAATGCGACCAATGCGGTCTTTGAGCGCGATCTGGCAGTACGCTTTACGCTTGTATCCAATACCGACCAACTCTTCTTTCTTGATCCGGCGACCGATCCCTATCCTAATGATCCTAACGGCGATGATCGGTTTGAGCTAGCCATTGTAAATAATCAAGTGACTCTAGATAGACTTGGGGTTGCCAATTTTGATATTGGGCACCTGCTTACGACAGAACCGGGCGGTGCAGGTTATGGCATAACATGCAGCAGCAACCCAACTGAGAAAGCACGTGCCAACAGCGGTGCAATCCAACCAACTACGGCCAGATTGTTGAGCCTATTCCTCCACGAAATTGGTCATCAGTTTGGTGCAAACCATACGTTCAACAGTACCAGTGGCTTATGTGGTACATCATTTGAAGGTTTGTTTAATCGCTCACCTAGTACCGCGTATGAACCTGGCAGCGGTTCGACTCTGATGTCCTATCAAGGTTTTTGTGCGCCTGAAAATGTTGTTGGAGGTGATAACCTCTATTTTCATATTCACAATTTGATTGAGATGCAAACTCGTTTCCAGGCACCGTTTGTAACCTCCTGTGGTGTGCAACTCACACCCACCGGCAACAGCCCGCCGGTGGTCAGTGCTGGCCCGAGCTACAGTATCCCGGCCCGCACGCCGTTTGAGTTAATCGGCACGGCTAGTGATCCTGATGGTGACCAACTGACGTTTACCTGGGAACAGTACGATCTTGGGTCAGCCTCGCCGCCGCTGAGCGATGACGGGGCGCGTCCGCTCTTCCGTTCGTTCTCGCCGAGCGCCAGTCCCAACCGAGTCTTCCCGCAATACCTTGACATCACCACGCGGCAAGCCTCAGTCGGCGAGACCCTTCCAACCACGAATCGCACGCTCAATTTCCGCTTCACCGCCCGCGATAACCGTCCCGGCGCGGGGGCTTTTGCCTTCGATAGCACCGCGCTCACGGTCGTGGCGACTGCTGGCCCGTTCCAGATCACGAGTATTGCCGGCGGTGAACGCTTCGCCCAAGGCGCACAAATCCCGGTGCAGTGGGATGTTGCCAACACCAACGTGGCCCCAATTAGTTGTGCGAATGTCCAGATCGACCTGACCGAGGACGCAGGTGCGAGCTATACCACACTGCTCGCCAGCACGCCCAATAACGGCAGTGCCAATGTGACCTTGCCCAACCGTGTTATGCTCGCCGCCAATCTGCGCGTCAAGTGTACCAACAACATCTTCCTCGACCTGTCGCCCACGTTTAGCACCACAGGTTCAATTGTCACCAAAACCAGTGATGACAACGGCACCTGCACGCGGGAAGATTGTGCCCTGCGCGAAGCGGTCGCACTCACCAACGCTTTGCCTGGCGCGAACATTCTCGAACTGAACGCCGGGGTCTACCAACTTAGCCTGAGTGGCGCCGGGCCGCTCGTGGTCAGCGATCCCCTCACGATTGAAGGGGCCGGACCAGGGCAGACGATCATTGATGGCGGCGGACTGGATCGCATCTTTGATCTGCAAGCTAACCAGGTCGTCTTACGTAACTTGACGATTCGCAATGGTGCTACCGACGGAGATGGCGGCGGGATTCATAGTCGCGCCAACCTCACCCTTGAAAATGTGGTGATTGCAGGCAATCAAGCCCAAGGGAATGGCGGCGGGATTCATAGTCGCGCCAACCTGACGCTTGAGAATGTGGTTGTTGAAGGTAATCAAGCAAATGTTGGTGGTGGCATCTATAATCAAGGCGATCTGACCCTTGAGAATGTGCTTGTTGAAGGTAATCAAGCAGAAGTCGGTGGCGGGATTTTCAATCGAAGTGGGCAACTCGTCGTCGTGAAGAGCATCATTCGTGACAACCAAACCCAAGGCAGAGGTGGTGGAATCAACGCGACAGCTTCATTGACGATTATTGATAGTACGATCAGCGAGAATGGTGCTGATCTAAATGGCGGTGGCGTCTACTTCCTCTCATTTACGACGGGGCCACGTGCAACCTTGCGCATTGAACGGAGCACGCTGACCAACAATGAGGCTGGTTCGGGCGGTGGAGTCTATTTGGCAACCAACTATGGAACGGCAACTGGTGACATGCTGATCGAGAATAGTACCCTGAGCGGCAATACCGCTCGTAGTGGTGGGGCGCTCTTTGTCGAAGCCAACACCACCCAAAATGTACAACCTGTGCTGCTGCATTACAATACGATTGTCAACAACAGCCCCAGTGGCATCTTCTGGGCAGGCGGCAGTGTCACCGCGACGGGCAATATTATTGCTACTAACGGCAACCGTGATTGCATTTTCAGTACAAATGCTGCCGAGCGTCCAGACCGCCTCAGTTCTGGAGGCTATAACCTCGTTGGTGACGGCTCTTGTTTATTTGAGGCCACCGGCGATCAAGGCGGCACGCTCCAAGCGTCCCTGAATCCCCGCCTCGCCCCGCTCGGCAACTACGGCGGTACGACCCTAAGCCATCCGCCCTATGCCGACAGCCCAGCCGTAGACGCTGCGGGCAACACCTGCCCCGCCACCGACCAACGCGGCCAAGCGCGGCCAGTCGGATCAGCGTGTGACATTGGGGCCGTCGAACGGATTGCCAGTGATCCTGACCGGCAGCGGGTCTACCTACCGCTGATACGACGGTAACGTACCAAACCGTCACCCTGCGCTTACCTGCAATCGCGGTGGGGGCGGCGATCCTGGAACCAACCAATGGTTACGGATCCAAAGAAAGCCGCACCCGCCGATGGTATCTGCGTGGGGTCGGCGCACATGAGCCGGGCAGGCATGAACGCCTTCGTAGGGACGCAGCACGCTGCGTCCGCAGACGCAGCACGCTGCGTCCCTACGAAGGCGACCGGGCTCATGAAAGGTCATCAACGGTAATTGGTATACATGCGATCCTCAAAAGACTCTGTGTCCTCTGCGGCTCTGCGGTAAAGCGCGAAAAACGTAGTTTACAGGCTAGAGGTATGCTACACTCCGCCGGGTAATCTGTGAAGAAGCTGGGCCAGCCCAGCTTCTGTGCCCTGAGGAGTTGTATGCTTGAGTTGTTGATTGCAAATCCGTTGCTGCTCTTGTTCGTTGTGTCAGCGATTGGGTATGTGCTTGGGCGCATCCGGATTGGTGGGGTGAGCCTAGGCGTCGCAGCCGTACTGTTTGTCGGCCTCGCCTTTGGGGCGCTTGATCCGCAGTTGCGGCTGCCCGAGATTATCTACCTGCTCGGTCTGGTATTGTTTGTGTATACGATTGGCCTCAGCAGTGGCCCGAGCTTTTTTGCTTCGTTGCAACGCAAAGGCTTACGCGATAATCTACTGGTTTTGGGGGCAATCCTGTTTGGCGCAGGACTGACTCTGGGGGCCGCCTGGCTGATTGGCCTCAGTGGATCCGTAGCAGCCGGCATGTTTGCGGGCAGCCTAACCAATACGCCCGCGCTCGCCGGCGTGATCGAGCAGCTTAAGCGCAGTGCGCCTGAGCCACTAAGCGATGCCTTGCTCGCCGAGCCGGTGGTCGGCTATTCCGTCACCTACCCGATGGGTGTCCTCGGCATGATCCTGACGATCTACATCCTGCAGCGGGTCTGGAAAGTGGATTATGCCGCCGAAGTCCGCGACCGGCCCGAACTTGGGGCATAGTCAGGATATGGCCCAGCGCGGCTATTTCAGCCATTTTTCGCCCGAGGGCCGCGATCCGTCTGATCGCGTTGATGCCACCGGCTATCAGTGGCAGATGGTGGGCGAAAATATTGCCAG
>JBLWKA010000204.1:0-7316 GCA_048381555.1 Oscillochloridaceae bacterium umkhey_bin13 | reverse complement strand
CTCCTATGGCACAGCGACGGCGCGGACGAGGCGAGGGCTCTATCCACGAGCGGCCCGATGGTCGCTGGTGCGCCTCGCTCGATCTTGGCATTGTGAACGGCAAGCGGAAGCGCAAGTACATCTACGGCGCAACACGGAAGGAGGTCGTGGAGAAGCTCAAGGCAGCCCAGGCGGCACTGCTGACGGGAGCTAATCTGACGGTCGAGCGGCTCACGGTGGCGCAGTTCCTCGACCGCTGGATTGATGATGTGGTCAGCAAGCGCAACAAAGCGCGCACCGTTGACGGGTACAAGCAGATTATACGAGACCACCTGAAGCCGCACCTCGGGCGACACCAACTCGACAAACTCCGCCCCGAGCACGTCCAGGCGATGCTGAATACCCTTGCTGCCGAGGGTCGCAAGTACAACACGGTACGCAATGTTCGCGCGACCCTGCGACGTGCACTCAACCAGGCGCTGCGCTGGCAGTACGTTCAGCGCAACATTGCCACCCTGGTGGACGTGCCACGCTACCGTGATGACAATGACGAGGACGAGGACGACGCGGATCAGGCGAAGCCTGAGTTTGCCATTCAGTCCCTTGACGAGGCCCAGGCCCGTGCGCTGCTCAAAGCCGTCGAGGGGCACCGGCTTGAGACGCTCTACCGCATTGCGCTGAGCCTTGGCCTGCGTCGTGGTGAGGTGCTGGCCCTCCGCTGGGCCGACATTGACTTCGAGCGAGCCACGCTCCGGGTTACGGGCCTGCTCCAGCGGCTACGAGGCAAGCTTGAGCGCGGCACGACAAAGACAATCTCAAGCGCCCGCGGGATCGATCTGCCGCCGGTGCTGCTCGCTCAGCTCAAGCAGCGGCGGGCGAGGCAGGAGGAGGAACAAAAGGCGGCGGGCGAGGCGTGGCAGGATACCGGGCTGGTCTTCACCACCCGGCATGGTGGGCCGATCGAGCCGCGAAACCTTATCCGGCACTTCAAGCAGGTGCTCAAGCAGGCCGGCTTGCCCGCGACGATCCGCTTCCACGACCTGCGCCACTCGTGCGCCACGCTGCTGATCGCCCAGGGTGTTCACCCCCGCGTGGTGATGGAGATCCTGCGCCACTCACAGATCAGCACGACCGCCAACGTCTACGGTCACGTCCTGCCCGACATCCAGCGGGCCGCGACCACCAGGCTGGACGACGTGCTCGGGCCGCAGGGGTCGAAGGCGGATGAATCAAAGACAGATTCTCCCGAGGATGGATCTCAGGATGAGGAGGAGGACAACGAGGCAGACGAGGACGCTGAACAGGCGGACGGCGGCGGATAGTGGCACATGGCTACAGACGCGGCGACTTTGGCTACAAAGTTGGCTACATGAACGACCAAACGCGGAGCCTGCTGGCTCCGCATTTGGCTTCCCAAAGCCCTAAACTCTGGCGCCCCCGGCGCGACTCGAACGCACGACACGCGGTTTAGGAAACCGCTGCTCTATCCTCTGAGCTACGGGGGCATATGGTTGTGCGGTCGGTTTTCTTGGGGTCGAATGGTAGCATTTGTGGCCGCTCTCGTCAATGATGCGCCGTGATACCGAACCCGATGATTACGGTGTCCACGTTCGCTCGCGCGGGAACGACCTGCGCACGCCACGGCCCGCGTATGGCTTTCCTGGCTTGCAGCCCAATGATCGCTGGGGCCTCTGTGTCGCCCGCTGGCAGGAAGCCCTGGAGGCGGGGTTGCGCCACTGGTGCTCCTCGCCGCATTCCACGAGGCGGCACTCGCGTTTGTGCAGTGCCAGGATCTGCTCCGCTACGCTGTTAACGTTGCCGATGAGCCGTGTACAGCGGGGATCCACCATACGCGGATAGCAGTGGGAATCGCTTGGGTCGCATGAACGCATCTGCCTGCCATGTTATGATGTTAGTGTACCCAAGCATTGTATCCATAAGGCATGGTTCGTAGCTGCTTTACAGTTTGACGCTGCGCACCACGTCCTGATGCGATCTGGCTGACACCTGAAATCTGAAACCTGAAACCTTGTCTAAGGAGCCATGATGAGCGCCGAGCTCACGTTTCGTAACCCTGAGGGGCTTGCACCGCCGTCTGGGTATAGCCACGTTGTTACGGTTCGCGGCGGAACGACGGTCTATGTCTCGGGTCAGGTCGCGTTTGATGCCGCAGGCATGTTGGTGGGCGAGGGCGATCATCGCCGCCAGGCCGAACAGGTCTTCGCGAACCTTCAGATGGCCCTGGCTGCCGTCGGTGCCCGTTTTGAGCACGTGGTTAAGCTGACGTACTATGTCGTGAACCTGAGCCCCGAGGTGACGCAGATGCTGCGGGAACTGCGCGCCGATTATTTGAATTTGGCCCGCCCGCCTGCTAGTACGATGGTTGCGGTCGCAGGCCTGGTTGATCCGCGCTTGCTCATCGAGATCGAGGCCATTGCGGTGATTCCGTAAGCCCTCAGTGGTTCATTTAACGCCTGCGCCGTCCCACCGGCTGCCCCCGCATCCAGCCCCAGGCATGCACCGCTAGGCTCAGTTGCCCGAGCGCAAACACGGTGAGCAACGCACTGATTGCGGTGGTGCTTATGGTGGACCAGAAGGTCATCATCTGGCTGAAATCGTTCAAGCCAGCGTTGATCACCGTGATTTGGCTCTGGGTCTCGTTCAGTCTGGTGCTGATCTGTTCCAGCTGTTGATCGAGTTGGGCACTGGCTGTCTGGAGCAAGGCCGGATCACGGGTTTCGAGCGCGCGCATGATCTGCTGAACCTGGCTCCGCACCGCTTCGAGTTGGCTCAACTGGGTGTCGAGGCCGCTTAAGACATTCGGAAGCGTGGGCAGATCTACAAATGGCATGCGGTTCAGTTGCTCAATTTGCTGGTTGAAGCTCACCAAACTGGCGCGTAGCCGTTGGGTGCGCAGAATCAGTTGCTCCACGGCTGGTTGCACCTCTTCGGTGATCACCCGCTGCGCCCGTTGCACGGCAGGCCGGTCGCTCAGATCAGGGCGCAGGTTGCTGAGGTCACGCTGCAAGCCTTGCACGATCTGCTGGGTCTGCCCAACACGCTGATCAAGCCCATCCATTGCCTCGACGGCCAGATCAAGATAGTCGGCAATGGTCGCCAGCATAGCGAGCGAGGCCTCGTCAACCGTCGCTTTGGCGATCCAGGCTCCGACTGTCCCGGTCGCACAGAGCAAAAAGGTGATCACGGCAATGATGAAAACGATGCCTCCGGCGATGCTGCGCACAATTGCCATCACTCGCACTCCTCTGCTCTCCAGGTTGCCCATCCCATACCCTACCTCGCTGTAGCATACGCTCCTTTGGGCGTCTTGTTATGATCCGGTCGGCTAGTTTTTTGGTTGGCCAAACAGAGCCTGGACGACTCTGGTACAATACTCGCGCAGGTTTGACCCACAGACTCGGTACGGTTGCGCTCGCTAGGAAGTCCGTCGCGCGCTTGGATGATGGTGCTCGTATGACAACCGTTGTGCCGCACCTAAAGTGAGGGGTTATGTCAGATGCAATGCCGCCCTCGGCACACGAGTTGCTCCGGGCCGCCATCCTCGATCTGTTCTACGAGACCCTAAGCCGCTTTCCACCCCCGTATGCTCCCGGCCCTGAACCAGCCGGCGAACCGCCGTTCCGCCTGGGCGAGTACCTGATCTATCAGGGCTACCTCTCGCGGCGTGAATTGCGGGCCGCGCTCCAAGAAAGTGAAGAACGTGAGCCTGGTCGTACTATTCCGCTTGGTCTGGTGCTGGTGACCCGCTATCACGTGCCTGCACCTGTGCTTGCGATGGCGCTCTTGCTGCAAACGCTTGATCGCCTCGCCCGTACCCCTAGTCTGCCACCGCGCTTCCTGGGCGAACAACTGCTCAGTGAAGCGGCAATTACGCCTCAGCAACTAGCCGTAGTCCTGGAACAACAGGCCGATGAGTATGTGCGCGGCCAGTGGCGCCGCCTCGGCGATCTGATTGCTGACCATGGCTGGCTTGATGCTGCCTCGCTTGCGACTGCCGTCAATGCGCTGCGGAGTTGATGGCATTGCTTGTGCGTATAGTTTCGTAGGACGTCGTTACGTCCCGTGCGGCGCACCCAACGCCGTGCTGCCATACCGTCAGGCTATGGCCTGTTGATACCAGGAGAATCGTATGCTCACGATTGAACAGATTATTACCTATGTCGAGCGCACCATCGCTGAACGCTACCTCGCCGATAATAAAGAGGGGCTGCGGCGCATCCAGTTGGCCCTCGGTGAGTTGATTGCCGCTGCTGAGGCGTTTGGTGACCGCGAGACGGCGCTGCGGCTGCGGGTGCTGGCAGCCAAAGCGGCGAACCAGCGCGAAGCCCTGCAAGGCGAAGAGTAAGCAAGTTGGCCCCGCTGCGTCTGCCAATCAGGATCCGCCCCTCAGTGCCGAGGAAGCCGCTATGAGTCTGTCCGTTACTCTCAAGGATCTGCAAACTGCCCGCCAAAACTTGCGCGACGTCATCCTGTCTACCCCAGTTGTCCCTGCGGCGCGACTCTCGACCGAATTAGGGGCCCAGATCTTTTATAAGGCCGAGAATACCCAACACAGTGGCTCGTTCAAGATCCGCGGGGCCTATCATATGATTAGCCAACTCAGTGCGGCCGAACGCGCCCGGGGGGTGATTGCCCCTTCCGCTGGTAACCACGCGCAAGGGGTGGCCCAGGCGGCGCAGTTGCTTGATGTGCGGGCCGTGATTGTAATGCCCGAACGCGCTCCCCTGACCAAGGTGGTTGCCACCCGCCGCCTGGGGGCCGAGGTGGTCTTGCACGGGGCTAGTTTTGATGATGCGGTCGCCCATGCCCGTGAGCTCCAGGCAGCCCATGGCTATACCTATGTCCATGCTTTCGACCATCCCCATGTGATCGCCGGCCAGGGTACGCTTGGCCTCGAACTCGCCGAGACGCTGCCCCAACTCGAGACGCTGGTGGTGCCGATTGGGGGCGGGGGCCTGATTGGTGGGATTGCGATTGCGCTGAAAGCGCTCAATCCTGCGGTGCGGATTGTTGGGGTGCAGGCCGCTGGCTGTGCCCCCGTGCCCGACTCGCTCCTGGCTGGCTGCCCCGTGGCGGTGCCAAGCGCCCATACCATCGCTGATGGCATTGCTGTTAAGCGCCCCGGCGATCTGACCCTGCCGATCATCAATGCGCTGGTTGATGAGGTGGTGACGGTCACTGAGGATGAAATTGTGCTGGCGATTGCCCATGTGGTGCAAAATAGTCGCCTGGTGGTCGAGGGCGCAGGGGCCGCTGGGGTTGCAGCCCTGCTGGCCGATAAAATCACGTTGCGGCCCGGCAGTACGGTTGCGACCGTGCTCTGTGGGGGGAACATTGATAGCAACCTGCTCGCCCGGGTGCTCGAAACGGTGCTGGTGCGCCAGGGCCGCTATCTGCTGATCCGCACCAGTGTCGATGATCGCCCTGGCGGCCTTGCGGGTCTGCTTGTGCATGTCGCCCAAAGTGGGGCCAGTGTGGTCGATCTGATGCATCGCCGGGCAATGTGGCGGGTGCCGATTGATCGGGCCGGGGTCGAATTGATTCTCGAAGTGCGCGACGAAGATCACGCCCAGGCCGTGATCGCCCATCTGAGTGGCTGTGGTTATACCTGTGAGCGGGAAGGAACCGGGGCCTGGCCGGTGTAACGATTTTGGATTTTGGGTTTTAGATTGTGGCTTGCCACGACCCAACCATCCAAGAGCTAGCCCCTACGAGCGCTTATGCGAACCGTTTTAGCGAATTTGCGCCAGTTTCGCCGGATCGAACTGCAACTGTTGATTACCGTGCTGCTCTTTTTTGCGGCGGGCTATCTGCTGGTGGTGGCTGCGACCCGGCAACGTGAGTTCGTGGCAACGATTCCCGGCATGCTCAGCATCCTCTGGCCCTCGGCGCTCCCGTTGCTGCTCTTCCTCGGGATCAGTCTGGGCCTCAGTGTGCGCAGTCCGCAGGCTGATCAGGTCGTGCTACCCCTCGTCGCCTTGCTCGCCGGACTCAGTTTGATGCTGACCGCCCGCCTCGAACCGAGCCTCGTGACGCTCTATCGTTGCAGTACCCCCGATGGTACGATCTTTCCCTGTTACGAAGGTATCGCCGGCAAACAATCGCTCTGGGTCACCCTCGGTGTGATCGGTATGGCGGCGCTGCTCTTTCTGCCCTGGGATCGCCTGCTCATCCGCTGGCTGCGCCTCTCGTTGATTGATGTGCTCGATCATTACCGCTATCTCTGGTTGGGCCTGGGGCTGCTGCTGATCTTTGCGACCTTTGTGTTTGGGGTTGATCCGAACAATAGTGGCGTGCGGGTCTGGTTCAATTTTGGCCTGTTCCTATTTCAGCCGTCCGAACTGCTCAAGATCATTCTCGTGATCTTTATGGCCTCGTACCTGAACGAGCATCGTGAAGTTGCGACGGGCGGCTACCGGCTTGGGCCATTCAATCTGCCACCCCTCCCGTTTCTGGTACCGATTGCGGCCATGTGGGGCATCGCCATGGGCACAATCGTCTTTCAGCGTGACCTCGGCGCGGCCCTGCTGCTCTTTGGGGTCTTTCTGGCGATGCTGTACGCCGCGACGGGCCGGGGTTGGTATGTGCTGGCGGGCCTGGGGGCCTTTGCCATCGGGGCCTATCTGCTCTACCAGGTGGTGCCGGTGGTCTCGTTACGGGTGCAGGTCTGGCTCGATCCCTGGGCCACGGCGCAAGGCACCGGCTACCAGATTGTGCAGGCGATCTATGCGATGGCGGCCGGCGGGATCTTCGGGCAGGGCTTGGGCCTGGGCGTGCCCGCGATTGTGCCCGCCATCCATACCGATTTTATCTTTACCGCGATTGGCGAAGAGTTGGGCCTGGCCGGGACGCTCGCGGTCTTGATCGCCTACATCCTGCTGATCTTTCGCGGCTACCATATTGCGCTGAGTGTGCCTGGTCGCTTTCGCGGCTTCGAGCAACTGCTCTGTGTGGGCTTGACCACGATTATTGCCGTGCAGACCCTGATCATTATTGGTGGCAATCTGCGCCTGATTCCGCTGACCGGGATCACGTTGCCCTTCGTTTCGTATGGTGGCTCGTCAGTTTTGATCAACTTCTTAATCGTTGGTCTGCTGATGCGCGTTTCGGCCACTACCCGCCGCTAAAGAATCCTTTCTTACATGTAGATGCTGACTTTCGGTTGCAGTGATGCTGACTTTTGGCTTCAGTGAATCGCACCCAAGGCTGACGCCCCTGGGCTTCCCCCGTCACCGCGCCGTGCTCGTGCGTGACGAGTCTGACCGGCGCTCAGGGGGCGTTTAGGCTCTCCGGGGAACCAGCCCGGCGAGAAGGCG
>JBLWKA010000203.1:0-7503 GCA_048381555.1 Oscillochloridaceae bacterium umkhey_bin13 | reverse complement strand
TGGCGGGCAGCAAGTTGCCCAATTGGCGTAACCCATTTCCGCCGCAACTGTGGTGGACCCCGTTTGAACTGGTTGGCCAGGCCGTCCCGTCGCCCGAGGGGCCGCCGCGCCCTGCGGCCCTACGGCCCTACGTGTACTGCTTTATGAGGTTGTCCCATCCCGTCTGCCCCCCCTCCCCCTCACGTGGGGGGAGTCTCCTACGGGTGGTGCGGGGCACCCCTGGTCGTCACGACGTGCGCTGGAGGGTTCCACCCAGACGACCCAGGGTCACTGGTGCGGCTCCCCTCCCCCCGTGGAGTGGGAGGGGCTGGGGGAGGGGGGGCTGGAAGGGGCGCGCCGTGCCAACCGTGTGAAGCACTACACCTACGTCATGCTCGGCAGTTGACGCCAGAAGTTGGTGGCCTGTTCGTAGCCATAGGCCAGGCGCAACAGGCCAAGTTCGTCACGCGGGCGGCCCACGATCTGCAAACCAACGGGCAATCCCTCGTTGGTAAAGCCAGCCGGCACACTGATCGCCGGTTGCCCAGTCACGCTGATCCAGTAACAGGAACGCATCCATTCCAGGTAATTGCCCAGGGGCACGTCATTGATCTGCGTGACATAGGGCTGTTCGATCGGGAAGGGCGGCACCTGACTGGTGGGCAGCACGAGCGCATCGTAACGGCTAAAGAACTCACGCATCCGCTCAAGCAGGGCGGCGTGCAAGCGCATAGCCTGGCCAACCTCTGGCCCCGTCAGGCGGCGTCCGGCCTCAATATTCCAGATCACCGTATCCTTGAGTTGATCGCGGTGCTGATCAAGCAGCGGCCCGAGGCCCAGTTCGTAGCGCAAGGCCCGCAGGGTCACGAAGATCGTATCGGCGTCGCGCAAATCGGGGGTTGCGTCCTCGACGCTACAGCCGAGATCAACAAAGGTTTGGCGCTGGGCCGCAATCACGGCGGCAACTTCGTGATCAACCGGCAAGCCGCCCAGATCGGGACTCCAGGCGATGCGTAGCCCGCGCAGATCATGGGCCAGCGGCGCTTGAAAGATCGTACCCGGTTCACTCAGGGCCAGCGGGGCGCGGGGATCAGGCCCGGTGATGGCGGCGAGCATCAGGGCCAGATCGGTGACCGTGCGGGCCATTGGGCCATCCACCGAAAGCGGCAGATAGGGGGCAAGATCAGGCCATGAGGGCACCCGACCGGGGGTGGGGCGCAGCCCAACCACATTGCAATAGCCCGCCGGATTGCGCAAACTGCCACCCATATCGGAGCCATCAGCCAGTGGCAACATGCGGCAGGCCAGCGCTACCGCCGCCCCGCCACTGCTCCCGCCACAGGTCTTGCTCAGATCGTAGGGATTGCGCGTCGCCCCAAAGACCGGGTTAAAGGTCTGCGAACCAGCCCCAAACTCGGGCGTATTGGTCTTGCCGACACTGATCGCCCCGGCCGCCCGTAACCGTTCGACCACCAGCGCATCGAAGTTCGGTACATGCCGGGCAAAGATCGGCGACCCAAACGTCGTCCGCACTCCGGCGGTCTCTTGCAGATCCTTATGGGCGATCGGCAACCCAAAGAGTGGTGCGGCAGTCGCATCAGGAGCGCGTCCCGTTGCGAGGGCCGTATCACACGCCACGGCGGCCACCATTGCCCGATCCGGCGTGAAGGTTACGATTGCATTGACCAGCGGATTGAGCCGCTCGATTCGACGCAGATGCGCATCCATCACCTCGACACAGCGCAGTTGGCGACCCCGAATGCGGGCGGCAAGCTCGACCGCACCCAGGTGGCAAAGAGAATCGGACATGGTGCCTCCCGAGGCAAAACGATCCGTATCGCTCTATGATAGCAGACATACGCCTTGCTGTGATACCCCACATGGCTAGCTGACTGTCAGGCTTGCAGCCAGCGGTGCTATACTGAGGTAGTGCCCAGAGTGAACTGTTTCCTAGGAGAGTCATGGCAGCAGAGCAGCAGCGGCCCGCCGCCGACGCGGACGAGGCCCTTGAATCTTCTATGCCTAACGCCGAGGCTGATGCCGCACGCGTGGGTATAGCTTCTGAAGCGTTAGATGATCATGAGGCACCAGCCGATGATCTGTCACCAACCGAAGCCGAACAAGCCGCCGCTGAAGCTGAACAAGCCGCCGCTGAAGCCCTCGCGCGGCTCGAGGATCGGATTGGTGCCTATACTTCGTATACTCTGGCTGGTGATTTCCTTGAACTACGCGAGATCTTTGACGGGACGCTCGAACGGATCAGCGAGGCCGATTGGGATCGTCGCACTGATCGACGAACCCAGGGTTGGACCCGCCGCGAGACCCTGGCCCACGTCGAGGCCGTCACCGAGGCGTTTTACCAGGCCGCGCTGGCGGGGAGCGAAGGCCGTACGATCAGCTTTCCCGACTTTACGGCCCGCACCGATCTGCCGACAATCAATCAGGCCATGATCGAGGCCCGGGCCGAGCTTCCGGTAGACGAGTTGCGGGCGAATCTGTTGGAGCGTTTTACCCAGACGGCACGCCTGGCGGCTGGCTTGACTGCCGAGCAGATGGGGCGGGTGGTCACAGTGCCGTTTTATGGCAGCCCACCAACGGTAGCCGAACTGATAGGGGCCTCGCTGGCGCACGCCGGGATTATCCACGGTGCTCAGTTGGCCCTCAATCGTTCACGCCCGATCTGGATCTACTTCCATCCCAGCATGATGCGCCGCCAGATTACGCGGTTGGTGCATATGCTTGGCCTGAGTTACTGGCCCGAACGGGGCGGCGAGTTGCATGCAACGCTGGCGATCCACATCGAAGGGCAGGGTGGCGGGAGTTGGATCGTGCGGGTTAGCCCCGAGGGTGGGATGGGCAAGATCGGTCTGGCCCGTACCAATGATGTGAGCTATACCTTTGCCAGCGCCGATCTGTTTTGCCGTCTGATGACCTACCAGACCAAACCCTGGCGGCATCTGCTGACCCGCAAGTTACGGGTTGCAGGCCAACTGGGTCTGGCCGGGCGGGTACCACGCTATTTCAGCCCGACGTGACCAGTTCTTCGCGTAAACCGGCCCGGAGCTTTTCGAGCAGGGTATGAAAGGTGTGCTGCTCCTCGGGGTTGAGCAAACCCATGCGCCGTTCGACCGCTTCGTCGTGCAGCGCCTCGGCCTTGTGCCGGGTACTGACGCCATAGGCGGTTAGCACCAGCCGTTGCGCCCGCCGATCATCGGGATCGGGCAGGCGCTGCACAAGCCCATCGCGTTCCAGGCGATCAACCAGTCGGGTGATCGTACTCTTCACACACAACAACTCGGCCCCGATATCAGTGAGCCGCCGCCCCTGATCGGTGTGGAGCCGCTTCAGGACGGCAAATTCCATCGGGGTAAGCCCAAGCGTGTCGAGTACCCGCCGGTCGCCATCATCAAGCAGCACATAGATGTCGTGGATGAGACGGTGCTGTGCGTGGGCGTTCGTGAGCCCATTCCGCTGTCCCATATGCAAGATCCTCACTGACGCAACAGTTGCAATTGCAAAAAGTATAGAGAAGTCAAAAGATTGCGTCAAGGAGTAAAGCTTAAACTTTTGGTTGACATTGGTCGCATCCGTTGTATCGCTCGCTCGGGCTGCATAGATTTGTGAAGAAATACCTGGGTTTCGATGGATGTAAAAGTTACCAAAGCTGACTTGCGCCGCACCGCCAAACAGCGCCGCGCCGCCATGACCGACCGCACCGCCCGCAGTGGTTTGATCATGCAGCGCCTGATGGGCCTCGCTGCCTATCAACAGGCCCAGGCCATCCACTGTTACCTGGCAATTGGCAGCGAGGTGGATACCTATCCCATCGCGGCGGCGATCTTCGCGGCGGGCAAACGGCTTGCCGTACCGGTGATTACCCCGGATGGTCAACTCATCCATAGTTGGCTCGACCGGCTCGATCCGCCTGCCTTCGGGACTGGTACGCTGGGGACGCCGGTGCCCCGCCAGTTGGATTCCGCCCTGCCCGGTAGTTGGCACCTGACCCTGGTGCCCTTGCTGGCCTTTGATCGGCGCGGCTACCGCCTGGGCTACGGCAAAGGCTACTACGATGGCTTGCTCGCCGAGCAGCAGGGCGGGGTGGCCGTGGGCCTGGCCTTTGCCTGCCAGGAGGTTCCGGCGGTGCCGGTTGAGCCGCACGACCAGCCCCTTGACCTGATTGTCACCGAATACGAACTGATCGTCTGTTAACGCACGTCTTCGCTCAGGGTGCCAGCCAACAACCGTTGCGCCGCCCAACGGGCCACTTCCTGCGCCTCGGCTTGATCAAGCCCGCACACATCCTGGAGCACCACGACGGTCTCGATCCCCATACACAGCGCCAGGGCCGCAACAAGGCGGCGTTGCTGACTGGCACTCAGTTGTTGGGCCAGCGGATCGAGGACCGTGCTGGCCCAGCCGAGCCGTCGCCCGGCCCGCTGGCGTGGGGGGGCATCGCCCGCTTCGTCTGGCTCCAGGCTGTGGCGTAGCAACGCCCGGAAGGCTGCCTCGTGGGCAAAGACATACTCAAGCGTTGTGCTGATCGCCGCGTCGAGCCGGGCCGCGACGACCGAGCCTGCGGCTGCGATCTGACCCGGAATATCGGGCACCGCAAGATCAAGCACCGCTTCGGCCAAGAGGTGTTCCTGCGACGGAAAATAACGGTAAGCCGTGGCTCGTGAAACCGCCGCTGCATCGGCGACCTCGGCCACCGTCGGCGTCTGCCCAGCCTGTAACAAGGCCGTCGCGGCCGCCACAATTGCCGCCCGCGTGCGCCGCTTCTGGTTCACCCGCCCGTGTTCGTTCGATAACATATGAGATGATTTTCCTATAATAAGACTAAAGTCTTATATGCGGTGGCTGCTTCCTTTGGTACGTTACTCTCGTTGGTTCGTGAGACTAGCGTATCATAAAAGGAGCAACCTGTGAACACCACTGCAACATTGACCACCGGCAGCACGCTGCAAGTCGTGACCGATCTTATTCGCATTCTGGTGACCCCGAGCCAGAACCAGGGGGCCTATCTGCTCTTCACCAGTCGCACCGCCCCTGGCGCGGGAGTGCCACCGCATCGCCATGATCAAGAGGACGAAGCCTTTGTGGTCTTGCGCGGTCGCTATGGTTTTATGCGTGATGAGGCCGAACTGGTTTTGGGGCCGGGCGATACGATCTTTGTGCCGCGTGGTACGCTTCATGGCTTCCAGAATATTGGCACCAGCGAAGCCGAACTGTTGATCATCACCTCGCCCGGTCACCTCCACGAAGCCTTCTTCAGCGATCTGGGGATTCCGCTGGCCCCGGGTGCCACCGAGCGAGTTGCACCGCCCGCCCTGGCCGAGGTGGTCGCCGCTGCGACTCGTCACGGGATCGAGCTCATGCCGCCGCCTGCGTCGTAGGGGCGATCCGCATGGTCGCCCTGGGCCGCCACGCGGGCGGCCCGGGCTTTCAGGTATAGGGTTTTGGTTGGCGACCCTTTCGCCCCCCCTCCCCCAGCCCCTCCCCCTCACGGGGGGAGGGGGGCCGCGCCGCAGCAGAATGAGCTATTCGGCGATACCCCCCCTTCTTCCCGTGAGGGAGAGGGGGCCGGGGGGGTGAGGGGGAAAAGGGCGACCGGACGCCATGATGCAAAAACCCTCTACTTGAAAGGCCGCCCCCGGGGGGAATGGTGGCGACCCCGGGGGCGAATGCCTGGCGGAGACGGTGCGGATCCGCAGGGGCGACCCACGTGGTCGCCCTGGGCAGCCGAGCGACGCCCTACATGATGATTCGCGTTCGCGTAACAGTTTGGCGTGCTGTAGAGCATCAGTGAATGGACTACCAATGGTATCGAAGCATAGATTAACATCTTTCACGTATCGTCGTTGGCAGCTACGGATCACTTGGCTCAGTCTGGTCATCATGAGTATGGCGGGATGGCAATTGGTGGTCTCTGCCGAGTCCGCTCTGGTTGTGGCAACTGCTATACCGACGGATCGCACCCGCGTTTATCTTCCGCTGGTTCAGCTTGCGGCCAACGGTTCGCCCGTGGATCCGCCGCCGCCCCCACCGCCCCCACCGCCGCCCCCGCCTGTGGCAACGGGGCTGTTTCTAAACACGGCGAGCTGGAACTACAATGCAACCCTCGCGGTTGATGCGAATGGTGGCACGCATGCGGTCTATTTTGCGACCGGCACCACCCCCGACGGGCTCAGTCCGGCCTATTATGCCTATTGCGCGGCCCAAACTGGCACCACATGCCTTGAATCGGCGGCCTGGCCGCAGGTCGTCTTGGCCGAAGGTGCCGATGATGTGCAAATCGTCTTGACGGCAACTGGTCAGCCCCGAGTCCTGATCAGCCCTGAACCGGACGGACGGGGTGTGCCGATCCGGTATGCGGCCTGTGACCAGCAATGTACCGACCCGCAGCAGTGGCAGATTGTCACCATTGCGAGTACGGCGGTCATTGGCATTGGCAACAGTCTGGTCACAGCCCAATCGTTTGCCCTCGACCATCTGGGGCGTCCGCGTTTGATCTATACCGATGATCGTGCGGGCATGGATCACGCCGGGACGTTCCTGCTCAGTTGTGATCACGCCTGTACCCAACCCGAGTCCTGGAGCGAGGTCTTGTTAGACGAGGAGCGCTTTGATGCGACGGTGCTCCGCTTTGATCGCCAGGGTACGCTGCACCTGCTGACCCGAGTCCGGGGTGCCAATGGGGGCAGCCTGATCTATGCCAGCTACAACCCGGCAACTGATTGGGTCGCCCTAAACCTGGGGCCAGCCGGTTCCGGTGAACGAACCTGGACGCTACAACTCGATCCGACTGGGCAGCCCCGGATCGCCTTCTACCAGGGCCGGCTTGATGACGGTGGTGGCGAGCGGGTGCTCTTTCTGGCCTGTGATCGTGGGTGTGGCACTGCTGCCGGGTGGCAGATCCGTGATCTTGGGCTGGCTCCTGGCGAAGGTCGGTTCTTAAGCCTGGCTCTAGATCAGCGAGGCCGACCCCGTCTGGCCTACAGCCACCCCACGCTTGGCTTGGCCCTCGCCTGGTGTGATCAGGACTGCGCCGACCCGGTTGCCGCATGGCAGACGATGGTACTCGAAGCCGAAGACGATGTCGTGCGCGAGGTACAACCGCTGCCCAATTGCACCAGTCCTCAGTGGCAAGGGGTCTTTGCGCCAGCCATGAGCCTCGATCCGGCGGGCAATCTGCGGGTGAGCTACGACGGCGAAGTGATCCAGGTCTGCCGGGTCAATCCGAACGACCCCAACGATCCGCGTACCCGGCTCGAAAAGGTCTTTCATGCCGTGCGCCTCGTGCTGGCCCCGGCCCCTGGTGCTTCGGCCCGATGATTCGTGGGGGCGACCGGTGCAGGGGCGGCCCGGATGGTGGGACGCGCATCGCGCCAGGGGGACGGTGGTGGGACGCGCATCGCGCCAGGGGGACGGTGGTGGGACGCGCATCGCGCCAGGGGGACGGTGGTGGGACGCGCATCGCGCCAGGGGGACGGTGGTGGGACGCGCATCGCGCCAGGGGGACGGTGG
>JBLWKA010000202.1:0-7980 GCA_048381555.1 Oscillochloridaceae bacterium umkhey_bin13 | reverse complement strand
CTGGTGCCGTCGTGTCAGGGGCGCGAGGATGGTATGATACATAGACGCCAGTCTTTCGGGTGGGATGCACATGGGATTTGTGGTAAAGCTCCATGTACACCCATCCGCGAAGGCTGGCAAGTCTATATTCAAGCAGATTCGGTCATCGGGCCGGAATAACGAAGCGCCCCGGCAACGGGGCGCGTCCTATTCACTCGATGTAGTCCCTACCGCGTAGCGGTCTCCATTTGGTATGATTAGGCGCAGATGAGTTCGGAGTATGCTTGTGCAGGGTAAGAATAATGCGCGATGAGACACCGCCACGCGCGCTGCGCGATGAGATTGCCGCTTCGCTTCGCGCAGATCGCCCCATGCTCGACACCCTGCGGACGGAAATTCGCCCCTCACGCGATCAGGTGCGACGGCTGCTACCACGCACAACCACAGCAATCTCGCTGGTGGGTGCCGATGGCGGGAATAAGCAGGTTCGTTTCGACCCATTTCTCATCCAGATCATGCGCGTGGTTGATTCGAGTGCCAACGAATACTGCTTGGAAGTCGTTACGCCAACCACAAGCGTTGCTGAGCTTGCCGCAAAGCAGTTTCGTAATGACGGCACCCCGCAGACCGCCCTGGGTCGCTTGATGGCCTATCTCGGGGTGCGTACCCTTCCTCAACTGAGCCAGATGATCCGTGCCAATGAGCACGGCGGCCCGGTTAGTCCGAGTTGGACCAAAGCCTACCGTGAACTGCTTGAATGGGCGACGCTCTTCTCGCTGGTTCGCGAGAAAGATTTTAGTACCGATACGATCATTGTGTACGATGGTCTGTTGCGTTCCAAAGCCTTTGCCGGCGATCTCTTTCTCCGCACGATCAAGGGCATCCACGAGGCGATCCAGATCCAGCAGCAGCGCTACCGCCGCCGCATTTACCTCGCCGGGGTCGCCAAGCATAGCAAAGTCCTCGACCGTTATCGTCTGGTCATGTCCCTTGAGGGCGTCCTCGCTACGAATTATCCCGCCTATGTTGAGATACCGCGTGACATCGAAGAAAAAGCCTATGTCTTGGCTGAGTATGCCCGTGGTGATGACCGTGAGTTTGCGCTCGGCGAGGTCAACAAGTATGTTGGCGGCAAGATGTTTTTTGTCAAATTCGGCAGTGGGCCGCGTGATCCGATCTGGCCGATTGACATTGCGGTTGACCAACTCCACGAGGCTCCGTCCATCCTTGGTGCCTTGTACGCCGATGCAATCCATGGCTTTCCAGTGCCGTTTTACCCGCTTTGCCTTCAGCGTGCCCACGAACATGCCGCGCTGGTTGACTTTGACGCCGATGTGATCCAGGACAACATTTTTGATGCGATCCGCGCATTGCTGGCTGAAGAAGCCCCAGCCCTTGATGTCTTCCGCTTGCAAGATCACGATCCCGCCCGTCGCCGCTACGATCAGGAGTAGGCCATGGTTGCGCACGAACTCTTTCCCCGCGATACGATCATCGGTGTCTTCCGTGGCTTTCGCGAGGGCGGGCTTGAGTTCCAGGCCCAGATCGCGCTGCCCTACCGCAGCGAGTTTCAGTCCACTCCAATGCACGGCCAGTTTCTGCTGGTGCAACTGGAGACCCCTGATGAGGCCGTGCTTGGGCGCATTACGGCTTTCTCGTCAGAGGGCAAACTGAGCATGGGAACTGGCGAGGAGTTTACGATCCGCGCACTCCAGGAGCGGCGCGAGATTCCCGAAGATCTGCGCGAGCAGTACCTCAAGTATCGGGTCACGATTCGGGTGCTTGGGGTACTACGCGCCCAGGGCCGGAACCTCACCTTTGTCCCATCGCACCGCCGCCTGCCCCATGTTGGCAGTCCCGTCGCCTTCCCCACGCCCGAAGTGCTGCGCGAGATTGCAGGCCACAATATTGCTGGGGTTCCAATTGGGCACTTCGCTCTTGGCGAGTATATCTACGCTGCGGGGAATCCCTCGTTCCACCAAGCCGATTGGATGCAAGTCAAAGAACCCGAAATTCTGGTGCGCTTTCCTATCGAGAGTCTCGTGGCGCGGCGTTCGTTTATCTTCGCTCGCGCTGGTTTCGGCAAATCGAACCTGAACAAACTGTTGTTCAGTCGGTTGTATGCCGAAACCCCGACCGTTGAAAAGCGTGGCGGTCGCCGTGTCCCGGTGGGTACCGTGATCTTCGATACCGATGGCGAGTACTTCTGGCCGGACGATAAGGGCCGTCCGGGACTGTGTGATGTGCCCGAACTTGAAGATAAGGTAGTGGTCTTCACGTCGCGGCGTGGGCCAAGCGCCTTCTACCAATCATTTGTGGCTGGTGGGATCAAGCTTGATCTGCGCCGCTTCAAGCCCGCCGATGTGTTGGCGATTGCGGTCAGCCCCGAACGGCAAGATCAACAGAACGTGCGTAAGCTCAAGCAACTCAATCAGGAGAACTGGGAACGTCTGATCAACCTGATTGATCAGAAGGGCAATCAGGCTCCTCTCGATGCGATTGCCACCCTCCTTGACTTGACCCTGCCCAATCAGGAGGCCGAGGCACTGGCGGCGCGCGGCAATATGACCACCCTGGTCAAGCAGTTGCACGACCGCAGCAGCATGCTCATCCATATGCTGCTGCATGCGCTTCAGCAAGGCAAGCTCTGTATCGTTGACGTGTCCCAACTCCGTGGCGGGCCTGCACTCCAACTTTCTGGCCTGCTCCTCCGCCGGATCTTCGAGCGTAACCAGGAAGAGTTTACCGCCGCTGAGCCGAAGACCATCCCGACCATCGCGGTCGTTGAAGAGGCTCAGGCTGTGCTCAACGAACGGGCGAGCGCAGCCGAACCGTACATCGCCTGGGTCAAAGAGGGGCGCAAGTATGACCTGGGTGCGTTACTGATCACCCAGCAGCCGGGAAGTATCTCTACCGAGATTTTGAGCCAAGGCGACAACTGGTTCATCTTTCACCTGCTTGCCGCCGCCGACCTCGTAAGTCTCCAGCGGGCCAACGCCCATTTCAGTGAAGATTTGCTGAGTGCGCTGCTCAACGAGCCGATAGCGGGACAGGGCGTATTCTGGAGTTCAGTTGGCGGGAAGCCCTATCCTGTGGCGTTACGGGTGCTGCTCTTCGAGCAGTTATACCAGATGCGTGATCCACATGGCACAGAGCCGCCAGCCCTTACCTTCGCCAACGAGTTGCGCCAACTTTTTGTGGTGGAGCTATCGCGTGAAACACCGCTTGAGGGGGCGCTGCGCGAGGCAGGTACGAGCTATGAGCTTGGGCATGCTGCTTCGGCAGATAACGCGTCGAGCGAAGCTGCAGTTGATACTATTGATCTCTATAAGCAGCGTGCGATTCAGGCCTTGCGCCAACAAGCGCGGTTGATCGAAGAGATCAAGGGTGAAGGCATCGCATGGGGCAGAGTTATGGTGTATCTAAAGAATCAGTTGCCCCCGCAGCTTGATGATCGTGATGATCTGGCCTATCATCTGGTGCGCGAGGCGCTTGATGTTATATTTGGCCCACAGTATGAGGCATGGCACAGTTTTAAACATGAGCCAACTGGCAAGATGTGGGTAAAGATAGGGCGGCGCAAAGATTGAAGAGGCCAATCTCGTTCTGGCGCGGGTTAGGCAAGGTGATGGTGGCTCTCCGCGTTACTTCTGCTCCACTGCGTCATGGGTAGTGTTCTCGGGTGGGTGGCGTCATCACCGATGACACGCTATACTGTTCCTCAATCAAGGAGGTTCTATGCGTTACCCTGTACTCGTGCAGCGTCGCCCAGATGGGAGCTATCAGGCGCTCGTGCCGATGATCCCTGACATGACCCGCATTGCTGCGACGCGGGACGAGGCGATCGCTTCCATTCGTAGCGCCATTGCGGACGCCATGCAAACCACGGAGGTCGTCTATCTTGACGTGCCTGGATTTGGAGCCGTGCCGAATAACCCCTGGCTGGAAACGGCAGGGATCTTCGCTGACGACCCTGATCTCGATCCAATGCTGCATGCAATTTATACTGCCCGCGAGAACGAGTAGGCAATGGCGTCAATTCGCTATATTCTTGACACCGATACCGTCACATTTCAACAAGGTGGACGCCCAGCCGTGATCCAGCGTCTTTCGGAAGTTGCGCCTGAAGGGGTTGCAACAACGGTGATTACGCTGTATGAGCAACTACGTGGGCGACTCGCGATGCTTAACCGGCAACAAGATGATCAGGCACGCCAGATCGCCTACCAACGGCTCCAAGAAACCCACGGTTACTTTTGTCGTGTACCCGTGTTGCCATTTGATGCTGAGGCAGCAGATGTGTACCGGAGCCTCATCAACCAAGGTCTTCGCATTGGATCCCAGGATGTACAGATTGCCGCTATCGCACTGGCCCACCAAGCCGTATTGGTTACCAGTAATAGCAGGCACTTCACGCAGGTTCCAGGGCTGATCATCGAAGACTGGAATAGGTAATGAGGTTGTTGGCACGAAACGACAATCCAAAATAACCTTAGCCCGCCGCCGCCCGCCGCAGTTCCTCCTCAACGATGCGGCGCACCTGAGCGAGCGTATCACCGCTGAGTGTGCCGCCCTGCCAACCCGGTCGTAGCGCCACGGCCAGGTTATCATCGAGTTGGCTGGCGTAGAAGAGTGGTTCTTGGCGCAGGGGGTTGCCCCAATAGCTGATGTGGCTGGCATCGGCGGGCACGCGTTCACGCAGGGCCGCAAAGAGTTCGAAGACGCCAAGCGCTGGCCCGTCACCAAGCGCTGCGCCCCGTAGCGCGGCGAGCAGTTGCGCCCCAAAGGGCGTGTGCTGCGGCTGCTCCTGCGAGACGGCCCCCGATTTTTGGGTTGGACGCGACGAGGCGATCACGACTTGGCCGCTGCCTACCGCCAGGGGTTCGTAAAAGGCCGGTGGTGGCGCGGCCCCTGACAAGGTTGCCGCCGACGTGCCAAGCACGGCATCACCGACGCCACCCGCGTGGCAACAATTCAGCAGCACAATCAGGCGTTTGGCGCGGTTGCGAATCTGGGTGATGCGCTGATGAAATACAGCGGCGTCAATGCCCGTCTCGCCCAGGCGGGCACTGTCCGTATCATACGGCAGCAAGACGTAGCGGTCACCCACCATTTCGCCGTGACCGGCAAAAAAGATCAGCGCGGTGCCACCATGGACGCGTTCGGCGAAGGCGTCAAGAGCAGCGAGGATCGCGGCGCGGGTGGCCTCGGTATCCACCAGAACCTGTACCTGATTGATGGGATAGGCCGCCAATTGCGGGTCGCGCAGCAAGGCCCCGAGCGCACGGGCATCGTTGGCGGTAGTCGCAAAGCTGCGAAGGTCAGGATCGCGGTACTGGCCCACACCGATGATCAGGGCGTGGCCAGCCGTGAAATGAACCCCGTCGGCGCTGAGGGTAGGGTCGGTGATGCGCAAACGCGGGCGCGGGGCCGCACTGGTCGCCGGGGGTGACAGGGGCAGATCGTTGCGGTTGATGATCGTCTGGTCGCCACTGGCTAGGTTGGTATCGCGTCCACTGTGGATGCTGCCATAGATGATCGGGCCTTGGGGTTTGATGATGTTGCCGCCCGCGACATCGCCAATGGTGACATTGCCGAACTGGTTGCTCGTTCCGAAACTCACGCCACCCGACTGGCCGGACTGATCAACATAGGTGCCACCCGGCCCCTCCAGACGAGCCAATTCGGCGAGCTTGGCGGCGCGCTGCTGCTGCAAGGGGGCCTGGGCGGCTGGCAGGCCCGCCAACGCAGCGATGGCCTGGTCGAGTTGGGCTAGTTCGGTGCGCAGGCGTTCTGCGTCACGCATTAGGTGTTTCCTTTTTCAATCACAACCTTAGCGATACGTATGATCGTGCCTTGCGGCGCTAACGGGATCAAACCTGCCCGGTCTGACGTGAGCGGGCTTCCATCTGCATCGGGGCGAGACCTGGCAGGTTTCATGAAACTTCGGCTGGAAACCCCCAAAAAAATCGCGATTCGCGCCGGAGCCTGCCCTGAGGAAGCGAAGGGGCGCAGCTGGGGAGGGCTTGCCCTCCCCAGACCCCTCCCACGACGATCTCAAGCTAGAAAAGCTTTACAATTGACCATGGCCCAAAGGATTCAGGAACACAGAAAACAGGGTTCAGTATTCAGAATTCAGGACATTTGTGCGAGCGATGGGGACACCACCACCCGCAAACCCAGGCTGACGTCCCTGATGACGGGACGGCCCCAGTACCGCGCCCCGCAGCGAACATACGTTCTATTGCTATTGTATGCACCGCCCCGTACGACCACGAGCTTGTCGTTTGTAAAGGGTTTTTCGGCACCAGGGTAGGCTTGCCAGCGACTGAGCGTCCACTCCCAGACGTTGCCTGCCATGTCAAGCAGCCCCTCCGGCGTGGCCCCAGCCGGGTAACAGCCGACCGGCATCGTCCACTGCCAGCCCCGCGTGGTCTGGTCTTCCGCAGTTGCCGCAGCATCGTCGCACCACGCGTCGCCCCAGGGGTAGCGCCGCGCCGCTGATCCCCGTGCTGCCGCCTCCCACTCGGCTTCGGTCGGCAGGCGAATGACATAGCCCGGCGGTAATACATCGGCCAGTTCGGTGCTGAGCCAGGCGCAGTAGGCGTTGGCGGCATGCCAGTCAAGCCCCACTACCGGCTGATTGGGCTGGTTCAGGTCGTCATCGTCGGCATACCGCGACGCCGTCCCGCCCTGGGCCACCCAGGCTTGCCATTGGGCGTTGGTGATCGGCAAGCGGGCCATCCAGTAGTCTTGGGTAACGGTTGCTGGATGTTGCGGAAATTCATCATCGAAGGCGTCAGAATCGTCGGCGGGGCTGCCGATCTGATAGGCCCCCGCCGGGATGCGGCAAAAGTAGCCAGCCGCCTGCGGCACACTGAGGGCGTCCAGTTCCGTGCGCCACTGCGCCAGTGTGACCGGCATGCGCGGGTCGCCAAAAGCCCCGAGCAGGAAGCCGGCTCGTCCACGTTCGGCGACTGCTACCGGTGGGCGTTGCTGGGCGGCACGATCTTGCAACAGGAGCCCCAACTCGGTGCGTATGGCGTCCCAGAGCGCTGGGCGCTGCTGCATCACCCGTTCGCGATCCAACTCCTGAAGGATCTCGGCGGCCAGGAGCAGATCATGGGGCGTAGCTTCACGCCGGTAGCGGGCCAGCAGCTCATCGGCCAGGGTGAAGACCGGGCGCAGCCGTCCTTCCAAAGCATGCTGGCTGACCGCAAGCAGCAGTGCGCCGCGCCACTGCGGGCCACGCGCACTACACGCCAAGGCACGATCAACAAACTCGGGCTGATCGTTCGGCCAGTCTTCATCGCTGATCAGCCGTCGCCCAGCCAGGTATTCCTGGAAGGTACGGTGCGGAAAGCGGTAGACCTGCTGGTCGTGACGCTGGATGATGCCGTTGCCGTGGGCGCTGATGTAGTTCAGAAACTTCTGGGCCCGCTCGTGATCGCGGTCGGGGTCGTAGGGCGCGAAGAAGGGAGCGGCGGTATCAAGCAAGACCTGGCGTGGCAGATCGGCTCCCTGCTCGTTATCGCCACTTACCCCACGTTCGTGGGCCACGTAGGCCAGCCGATCAAGCAGGCGATTGAGCTGCGAGTCGCTCCACTGGGGTAGTTCGAGCAGTTCACCCAGGGCAACCCGCCCTGCCGTGTCACGCCGCCACTGGAGCAGCAGCAGATCGACGCTGCGCCGGTAGAGCGTCACCTGTTCACCGGGCAGTTCGCCATCGTGAGCCTGAAGTTGGATCATCATCGTGAGCAGCAGGGGATTACCCGCTAAGCGACGCAACTCCGGGCGGGCTTGAATGGCCCGGATGAGTCCGTCACGCAAACTGGCCGGCGTGCCACGAGTCGGGCGCTGAAGCTGTTCGAGCGCAGTGAACCAGTGGGTGATCAGTTGCTCGCGGAGCGGCTGAGCGAGCGGCGCAATGGTTTCAACCGGCCAGTCGGCGAGGCGCCGCTTAGCCTGTTGGTAATCAAGCACCCGACAGGTGACCACGAC
>JBLWKA010000201.1:0-7991 GCA_048381555.1 Oscillochloridaceae bacterium umkhey_bin13 | reverse complement strand
AGGGCCAGGCTGCCCCTCACGTAGCGGCTGGCCAGGCGTGCCCCAACCAGCACGCTCAGGGCGGTACCGCCGAACCAGCCGGGATGCATGTGGAAGCCCAGATCTAAACAGGCCAGGCCAACCCCCAGCAGCATGCCCAGGGTGATCAAGAAGCCGAGCCGGTGCGAACGAAAGATGATCGGCGCGTTATGCAGTGGCGGCATCGGATCCTCCTGCGCCCATGAGCGGTTCCTATCCTCATAAAGCAGTCTTGCCCTAGTTTTCCGCGTTCCAGCCCGTGGATCAAGCACGCGCAACCCGGAGCTGACGCACGTAAGTGTCATGCGGTTGGCAAAACCGTCCCCTGGACGTAGCGGTCTAGCGGCGCTTATGGTTTTTAAGAATTGTGGGTATAGGCCACGCAGGTGGCCTTTGCTTGCCAGAGCCGAGGCGTTCACGCCCACGGTATGGGCGTCTACCAGACGTAATTCTGAAAAACCATCAACTCAGCTGTAGGGCAACGAGGATGACGGCGATCAGCATGACCAGTGGCAGACAGCCGGTACCGCTCGCCTCTGGCGGGGCGGCCTGGACGTAGATGATCTGCGGCGGTTGGGGCCGTTGGCCAAGCAGGTTCCATCTCTACGCCTTTCCCGGCGTCCTCGCGGTAACCAACCTCTTCACATCTACGTAGCAGGTCAACTGGTCATCCCGCTCCGGCACTGGTTTTATCCCAGCGACGTAGCCTGGAGCGAGGAGGGCCATCGTTTTGCTTGGCGGATGAAGCTCCGTGATAAAGATGCCAACCTGACCCTTTTTGCGCGCGATCCTGTCACTGGCACCTTTCATCCCATTGAGCCACGACAATGGCTTACGGCCCGCCAAGTCAGCAAGATGGCCACACGCCCCGACATGATCCACCAGTTTGCCCATTTTGTAGCAGACGAGGCCGAACGGCGGGGCGAACCGCGGCCCCAGATTACCGCTATCGCGTTGGTTTCGCTCAATGGCGGGCCAACCAGTCCCATGATCGACCCAACGATAGATCTGGCCCGCGAGCCCTACCGCCTTGGTGCTGCCCGCTGGATTTTGCCACAGGCACCCTGATCTGACGATGACCACATTACGCCGTTTGATCGGCTTGGGATGCAGCTTGCTGCTCCTGACGGCCTGTGGTAACGCTGGCTGATTGAGCATGCCGCGCATGCCAGCGACGCCAAACATTTTTTATTGCGCTAAAGGGGTACCGTATGGACTCACGATCAATCTCTGTCCGTATGTGGAGATCATTGATGATGATGACGACGACGATGATGATTAGCATCAGTATCCCCTAACTGCAACACTTGCCATATTCAGGCCCGTGCGCACTTCACGGTCGAGGCCATTCTCGATGCAGCTCTTCGGGTTTTCGAGCGTCATGGCTACGCGGCAACGCGTTCGCACAAGGTGGCCATGAGGGCGCGTTTCGCATCGTCGTGCGGATCGGGACTATGGCGTCAGAGCGGCTGGTCGGGTTCCGACCAAGCCACCACTTCCTTCAACCGGAGCGCCAATGCAAATACCCGCCGCGACCCGCTGATCTAAATGACGGTACAGGACAGCGCACCCGGGCAGGCCCCGGGTGCGCTGTCCTCATGTCACGCATCTAAGAGATCTGCTCCTTCTTCGAGCACACGGGCTTGATCCATCTGCACGCGAATTTCTGGCTCATCGGTACGCAGATTGCCTTCGTCGGCAGAAGTCATCGGCTCCAGAGGGACGTGCTCCGCAACGTCTTGCTTATATAGCGTGCTCGATGCGACCTGTGGCTCGGCTCCCTGAAAAATGGGGATACCTTGGGGGAAAATGACTTCGCGTGCTTCATCCGGCATCGAAATATTGGCATCTTGCAGTGAACGCTTGATCAGGCGCAGAAGTGAAGATTTGATCTTAATGGGCGCATATTGCGTTGCATCGTACCAAAAATAGATGCGCAAATTAACCGTTGATGTGGCTAATTGATCGACCAGTACGAGCGGTTCCGGTGTTTGAAAGACCGCAGGATGATCATCAATCACGCGAGCGATGATCTTCTGTACGTGCACAATCGCACTGTCATAGCCAATCCCGACGACAAAGTCCGAGCGACGGGTCGGGTTGGCTGTATAGTTGGTAACCGTATTCTTGAACATGATCGCATTCGGAATCTGTACGTGATTTCCCTCAAGGGTAATCAAGAGCGTGGTACGCGTGTCTAACCGTTGTACGATACCGACGTGACCAACCACTTCGATAAGATCATTCCGACGGAACGGTTGCCGGATGCTCAGGATGATACTGGCGAGGAAGTTTTCGGCAATATCACGAAACGCAAGACCCACGATAATTCCCACAAGGCCGGTACCGCCTAGCACCGTGAGCGCGAGACGGGTTAATCCTGCAACTTGAAGCACCAGATAGATGCCCACGAGAAACACCGGAATTGCAACGACCCGTGCCGCAATCGTCGCTAGTAAATGCGAACCAAGCCGTACAGAAAAAAAGCGGCGCGCGAGTCGCGTAATAAGATTGGTTAGCCACCACGACAACCAGAGCACGAGGGTGGTAAAGATAAGCATAGGAATGGCTTGAATGGCATTTCGCCAGAGCAAGCGTAATTCAGTCCATGCTGGAGAAAAATCCCACACTGATCGGGGAATGATCTCGATCCGATTGACCACCGCAACCACATCTTGCGTGTTGCGGGCCAGATTCCCTGCCCATTCGCGGTGCTCTTCGGTATGCGCTTGACCCCGTAAAAAGACGACCCCGTCGCGCACTTCCACGGTAGGCGTAACAAACCATTCCGTAGCCTGTAGAATACGCATTAGGCGATCAGCGATTTGCTCATCTTGCACAGCCGGTTCAACATTGACCTGGGTCGGTACGTGCTGATCGGTTTCAGCAGTTGGTGTTGCAGGTAACGACAGACCATCTTGGGCCGAAGTTACAACAGGCGAAGTGATACTCAGGATGAGTACGAGCAACCAACAGCATAGGATCAGGGGCAGAATGCGCTTACTCAAGGTTGGCCCTCGCTGTATACCGCGCTGTGAGACGCGCCCGATCTTGTGCTCGACATCTATCCCGAGCAGCAGATCGTCATCCCTCGCGCCCCGACTCACATGCAGCCGCTACCCTTTACTCAAATACATGTCTTTTTAGATGACTATTACGCGCAACATCGCCAGGATAGCTGATGATCGGGGCGAGCATGCTACGCTGAGCGCGCGAGCGTCGGTACCTCTTCTGCCTTGCTGTACGCCTGAGGCACGACTAGCAACGCACCGCCGGGAATCGTTTCTACCTCAAGTGGCGTGGTACCCAGGAGTTCGCCATCAAGCTGCGTCGGCAGCGGCGGACTGGGAACCGGCTTGCCCAGAAACACCGTCTCTAGCGCCTCGGCCTGGTCGGTCGGAATGCCCAGGGCGCGGGCGAGCAGATTGGCCGTGCCTGCGGGGAGTTGCGCCAGCGGCACGCGACTTCCGCCCTTAATCAGACCACTCATCGCCTCCATAATTGTGCCGTCGCCACCCGAGACCACCACGAGGTCAAAGCCGTCATTGTCTGCCTGCTGGGCCCACCGCAGCGCGTCGCCCTCCGCCTGGGTCGTGCGAATCTCGTAAGCGATTTGGGCTAGCCCGAAGCGCTGCTCGATCAAGGTGCGGGTCGCGGCAGGATCGTGCTGCCCAGCGATGGGGTTTATGATCACCAGAACACAGTGAAAATCCATACGACCAACCTCATGAGTTAAAGGGCACGATCCAGACCCAGATCGTCGCGGTGATCGCGACCGTCCCTGCGATCACTAGCAAGTGAAAGAGTTCGTGAAAGCCAAAGATCTGCGGGAGCGGGTTCGGCCAGCGCAAGGCGTAGATTAGACCACCCAGGCTGTAGAGCAGGCCGCCCGTTATCAGCAGCAGCACCGGCTGGAGCGAGATGCTCTGGTACAGTTGCGGGATGAGGAACAGCGCGATCCAGCCCATCCCGATGTAGAGCAAGGTCAAGACCCAACGCGGTAGACGCAAGGTAACGAATGATGCAGCCGCCCCGACAAGAGCCAGACTCCAGATGACGACGAGCAGAGTGATGCGCGGAGTCCCACTGAACAGAATGACGGCGATCGGCGTGTAGGCACCGGCAATAAAAATGAAGATGTTTGCGTGGTCGAGGGTGCGTAAAACAATTCGTTGCCGCTCGGGCCAGGTTCCCAGATGGTAGATCGCGCTGACTACGTAGAGCAGGTTCATGCTGAGGCCGAAGACCAGTAGCGACAGAAAACGAGGCAGATCACCAGCCGTCTCCACGAGCAAGATAATCGTGGTAATCAATGCCGCAACCGCGCCGACCGCGTGCAGCCAACCACGGAGCAGCGGCTTCGGCGACGTGACCGACAGTTCTTGCGATGACATGGAATCCTCTCTGATGGCAGAGTCACGAAGTATTGAGCACTTCGGCTACGCAGTGGTATCATATCGTGTAGGATCACGGATCACTCATGCATGGTTCAAGCATAAACAGAGGTGCATATGCCAGTTATTGCGCGCTTTTTTGGTATCATCATCAAAATGTATTTCAGTCAAAGCGAACACGGTATTCCTCATTTTCATGCAATCTATAACGAATATAATGGCGTCTTCAACATTCAAACCCTTGATATGATTGAGGGTGACTTACCCATACGTGCTCAACGCTTGATCCGAGAGTGGGCTGAGCAGTATCAACAGGAGTTGCTCCGTATGTGGCACACGAATGAATTCAAGCGCCTGCCTGGATTGGAGTAGTACCCATGAATGTACCGCGGATTATGTCTGTGCAACCATTGCCAAAACGACAATTGTTAGTAACATTTAGCAATCAGCAGCAAAAACTGTATGATTGCCAGGGGTTGCTTGCCCATGATCGCTTTCAATTGCTGCACACTGATGCGTTCTTCAACGCCGCAACCGTTGACCCTGGCGGGTATGGCATCTCCTGGAATGATGATATGGATGTCAGTGCCGATGAGTTGTGGCAGCGAGGCTCTGCCTATAACACATGAACCTCCCCACCTTTCACGATGTCCTGCACGCCCAACGCCAAAGCTAAAGGCTGAAGGCTGAAGGCTGGGGGCTGAGGTTCCGAGGAACGAACCCCTGCTCACCCCGCTGCTTGATGAAACGAACCAGTTGATCGCCATGTTCATTGCGGCGGTACGCAAGCTACGGCGGAAAGGAAGCGAGCCAGAGCGATGAACGAGCAGCCTTCAGCCCTCAGCCCTCAGCCCTTTCTTCCGCCTACCACTCGTGGCAGCAACGCAGCCTGACCTGCGGCCCCAATACGACCTTCGCCGAAGGGCTGGCGACCGGCAGCGGCTTTGCCATGCCGCAACGCATCCTCTGGGAACACCTCGACGACTTTGTCCTGGTCGAAGACGACGCGATCCTCCAAGCGATGGTCTGGATGCTCGAACACGCCCACACCCTCGCCGAAGCGGCCGGTGCCGCCCCACTGGCGGCGGCCTATCAACTGCGCGAACGACTGGCGGGCCGCAAGGTCGGCCTCGTCTGCTCGGGCGGGAACAGCTCGCTCGCCCACCTGCGGCGGGCACTTGCCCGGGACAAGGAATAACGATAACTACCATCCCACATCCATCCCAAGGAGACGTTATGGCCTACTTTGGCATGCCCCTCGATCAACTTGAGTCCTATGCACCCCCGTGCGACGAGCCTGCCGACTTCGATGCTTTCTGGGCGACGACGCTGGCCGAAGCCCGTCGCCACCCGCTTGACCCACGCTTTGAGCCCCACGACAACGCCCTGCGCAGCATCGAAAGCTTCGACGTCACCTTCCACGGCTTCGGCGGCCAACCCATTCGGGCCTGGCTCAACCTGCCCCGCCAACGGAGCGGCCCCCTGTCCTGTATCATCCAATATCTCGGTTACGGCGGCGGACGCGGCTTCGCCCACGACTGGTTGCTCTGGCCCAGTGCTGGCTATGCCCATCTGATCATGGATACCCGCGGCCAAGGCAGCGCCTGGAGCCCAGGGGCGACGCCTGATCCTGAGGCCGACGGTGGCCCACACTTCCCCGGCTTCATGACTCGGGGCATCAGCCATCCCACCAGCTACTACTACCGTCGCGTCTTCACTGATGCCATACGCGCCATCGAGACCGTCCGCGCCCACCCCGCCGTGGACGGCACCCGCATCGCGGTTGCGGGTGGCAGCCAGGGTGGCGGCATCGCCCTCGCCGCTGCGGCGCTCGTCCCCGACGTACAGCTGGCCCTCGTGGATGTGCCCTTCCTCTGCCACTTCCGCCGCGCCACCGCGATCACCCCTACCAGGAGATCGTGCGCTACCTGATGACCCACCGCGACCAGGAGGAGCGCGTCTTTGCGACGCTGGCCTACTACGACGGCATGCTCAGCCCTCAGCCCTCCGTAGATACAGCCACGCCGAAGCCCAACGATTCTCGGCCACCGTCATGCGTGTGTTCCTGAGTGAACGCATAGGGCAAACCACTACGGTACATCCTACCACCAGGGACGCAGACCACCACAGGCCGCAGCCACAATCCATCCAAAAAGACCCTTGACAACCAGCACTCGCGCCTGCTATCATCTCAGCCGTATTCCCCACGGCCCACGTAAGTCATCACCCCCTTCTTCCGCCCACATCACGTCTTCCCCGAAGCCCCACTAACGCAAGCCCCTCGCGCTACTCCACCACAAACAACACCCTGCCCGTTCCCCCTCGTATCCCGCTGCCCGCCATGCGCCGCTGTGACGCGCCCATACCATCCTGTCTCAAGCCCTCTATGCCGCCGGTTCGCCGCGGCGGCGCGGCGGTGACCGCAGGGTGCGCAGCGTGCGACGCAGCCAAGCCCCCCTTCTGCCATGACCCCTCATCCCCACCCTGAGCTTGACCACCTCCGGTGTGTAAATCGCCGCACCGGTGAGTTCGTTGGCCCGTGTCCGTGGTGTGGCGGCGATCCGCATCGCTCGACCCGCTTCCATGTCTGGACACAGCCTGCTGGTCGGCGACCTGCGCACCGCTATTGGTGCCGCCGCTGCAATGTGCGTGGCCTCCTGCACGCGGATCAGCCCCGCACGCCGCGCTGGTCGCCCCCGCCACCCGAGGTACAGCCCGTCCCTGAGCAGGGTGCGCCGACTCCGGCCCACCAGCAGCACTATCGCGCAATCTATGCCTGGATTGCCACTTGGGCCGCTACTCGCCTGTGGCATCCCGCCGACCCCGAGCCGCTCCGGTATCTGCAGGGACGCGGCATCGCCGATGCGGTCATCCGTGACGCGCACCTCGGCAGCACTTCCCACGATCCACACCTGCTCGTCGCGACGCTCGCCCGTGAGCAGCCCGCACTTGCACCAGTCATGATCGAAGCCGGTGTTGCCTGCCGGGATCGCACGGGTCAGCTTGCGACTCACCCATCCCTCCGGGGACGCGTGCTCTTTCCCTATTGCCATGCTGCCACGGCGTACGATCTGCGCACCCGATCCATCCACAGCAAAGGTTACCGCTCGCTGCCTGGGGCCTATCTTGATCGCGGGGCGATCATCCCGTTTGGGTTCGACCTCATCCCCCCCGGAACGACGCGCGTGCTGCTCACTGAGGCTAAGATCAAGGCGCTGGTGGCAACGAGTGCCTTCCAGCAGGGGGCGCTCCCGCTGCCCGCTATTGGGCAACCCGGGCTGAATGTGTGTCGTGCAGCCTGGGCCGATCTGCTGTGCGCCCGTGGCATCACCAGCGTTGTGCTCGCCTATGATGATCACCGGCCACGCCAACCCTTCGCGCCGCGAAGGATAACCAGAGTGTAGCATAAAATTGCCAATCAAGGGAAGGGTACTACCGTGGATTAGCAGGGCGGTTGCAAAGTTCGCCTCCGGCGGGGGATGGGGCGGTGCCGTCGCCCCCACATCTTAATTTTGCGTGCAGTTTGGGGGGTCGGCCGCCCACCGGGACGCCTACATTTCGGGGGGTGGCGGCCCTGTG
>JBLWKA010000200.1:0-8096 GCA_048381555.1 Oscillochloridaceae bacterium umkhey_bin13 | reverse complement strand
GGGCCTTTCTGGGAAATGCGGCGATACCGAGGAAATGCGGGCGCATGCGCAGTCAGTTACGCATGCGAAAACACGACAGATCAGGCGCTATAGCCGTATGGTAGGGGTGTTTTTGGTTTTTACTACCTGTGTTTTTCATATAAGAAAATAATCCTACAGGGCAATAGTACTTCGGCAACGAAGGGTTTTACACCAACGACCGCAACGCCCGCATTGTCACCCTGAGCGAAGCGAAGGGTCTTCTGTGCAGATCAGTGAAGATTCCTCGCTGCGCTGCGCTTCGCTCGGAATGACAACGAGGGGCGTTGCGGTTCATCAATTGGGTCTGTGCCTTTGATGTGTTTCTTAGGAGCGCACGCGAAGGGTCTTCATGGGCGATCACGGAAGATTCCTCGCTCCGTTCGGAATGACATGGAGGGGCGTTGTGACTCTGCCTTGTCTGTGCATACTCGTTGTTTCTTAGGAGTGCACGCGAAGGCTCTTCTCTGCGATTCACGGAAGATTCCTCGCTCCGCTCTGCTTCGTTCGGAATGACATGGGGGGCGCTGTGTGTCCCATAGAGATCGCTATGGTCTCGCTCATCACCAGTGGCCGATGGGCCAGAGAATCCTCTAGATCACAGCGTTTCTTTATGCTCTACTACCCAAAAACCTATGTTCCACCCTGCTCACGTGGTGGTTGGCGACGTGCGTAACACACCGCCGCCGCAGTACGGTTCGGCACCCCCAGCTTGCGGCGCGCATTCAACAGGTGCTGTTTCACCGTAGATGGCCCAAGCTGCAAATGCAGCGCAATCTGCTGATCGGTGAGTCCCGCCGCGACCAAGGCAAGTACCCGGCCTTCTTGGGCGCTCAGCGGATCGGCGAGTGGCGCTGCCTCAGCGAGCGGCCAAGCATGGGCGGCGTAGCGCACCGCTGCGGCCGTGCGATTCCGTGCGCCAAGTTTCTGGGTCGCACTCTGTACGTAGTGAGTCACGGTCTGCGGGGCAAGGCTCAGGATCAGCGCAATGCGCCGGTCGCTCTCGCCACGCGCCACCAGATCCATCACGTCGTGTTCACGCGGCGTCAACGGGTGCTCGGGCGGTACGCTGATCATTGGTTGACTCGCTTGGCGCTTTTCTGGCTTCCAAGATAGTCAACCCGCCGCTGTGGGGTTTTCCAGAGGCAAAACGCCGCCCTAGATCAGATCCGAGGCGGCGTTTGCGCGAAGCGTTGAGCGCGGCCCGCATTCAGGTCGGACTACGCGCCTTTGTCGGCGAGGCCCAATACCTTTCAGATAAGCTCACGCAAAGCCGCAAAGCCGCAAAGCCGAAGGCATAACGCTGCCGAGTCTGCGGAGTGCCACGACGCAGGTGGAGCTTATTGGCAAGGTATTGCGGCTAGACCGCCATGGAAGGAGTTGGCGTGTCAGGAGATCTGCCGTTAGCGTAGCGGGAGGTAGATCACTTGGTCGTCCCACTCCCCGTCGTGGCTCGCATCGATCAGCAGGAGGATGTCGTCAATTACTGGGCCAATCGGCAGATCCTGCCGCACCTCGATGATGCCGGGTATCGGCAGGTTAGCATTGACGCGATCATAAGCAAAACCAATCAAGGTCGCAGCGTCATGCGTCAGAACCAGACGTCCCTCACTTGCCGCCCACCCAGTCCAGCACAGTTGGATCATCCGCTCCGGTGAGGCCTACGTCGGGCACGCGTACCAGATTGAGATCGGGGCGACGGCGCAGCAGGCCACGCACAATCGCCCCACGGAAGTTCTCGTCGGCAAGCAGCCTCATGCTGCATCTCCACGGGCAGTTTGGCGAGCGAGCAGACGAGCGCGGATGCCGGTTGGGTCGGCGTGCGCCTCGTGTGCACGGCGGGCGGTCGCACTGATCGTGGCCCGTTCAGCCACATACGCGTCAACCTCCGGGCGGTGGGCGAGATAGTAGGCCAGCACCGCGTAGACCTGGGGCAGCGTCACCGTTGGGAAGTCTTGCACGATCTCTTCAGGTGTTGCGCCCAGATGAAAGGCGCGCACCACCGTCTCCAATGGCACACGCGTACCACTCACGCGCACCACCCCTTCGGGTGTGGTGGTCAGCGGAACTGGTTGTGGCTCAATGGTTAGACTCATAGCTGCTTGTCGCCGTTACGCCTTCGACGAATGAGAGCCAGACCGAGCGCAAGGTGGTGCGCCCCGTACTCGAACGACTCGGGCAATTAGGGGTCAATACACCTCATCGTGGGTTCCGATATCAAGAAGTACAATGACTTCCTCACCAGCTTCTTGTTCAATAACAAAGACGATCCGGCAATCGTAACCGCACGAACATGCCCGTAATCCCGCAAGGTTCCCGCTTAATTTGTGTGTACCCAATCCAGCAACGAAGACATCCTGCTCCATGTGTTGGAGAGTCGCTTCGATTTGTGTTTGTAGGCGCAGATTATTGCGAGCGTATTTACGAAAAGCACGCTGGAACTTAGGTGTTAAAACTAAACGACGCCTCATTCTGGTTGACTCAATGACTGCTGTAGCGTATCAATAACGGTTTTGGCTGAATGAGCCGAGAGGTTCCCTTCGCGAAAAAGTGCCAAAGATGTTTGTGCATCTTCGGCGATTTCACGTCTTCGTCGTTCGATCTGCCATTTGTCAATCAGATCACGCAGCATTTCTTGTTGATCGAGGGGTAAGTTCCGAACATGATCCACGATTTGCTCGAATATCAGTGTCATAAAGGATTTTTCTCCATCAAAAATCGGATACGATGCGAGAGTGAACCTTGCCAATGATTGAGACTCATGATGGTCTCCCAGCGGCGATGGATGGTATAGGTCTGCTCATTGTAATTGTAGCATAGGCGCACTGCCCAGCGTGGGTCACGGTTTGCGGTACTGACCCTCCTGAAGCAGGCTGGGGTCTGGGAAGCATTGCCGCGAGCAACAACGCAGCACGTTGTCCTCGACATTGTCAAGCTTGCCTGTGATGGCTACGATTGCAACGCAGGCGAAATCTTAGAAGGACACGACGACCAAGCACCAGACCAGCCGACGGTCGAGGCGCTGCTGGCTGCAGGGCGAACGGAGGGGTAGCAGCCGTCCGGTTCGGCACCCCCAGCTTGCGGCGCGCACTCAACAGGTGCTGTTTCACCGTAGATGGCCCAAGCTGCAAATGCAGCGCAATCTGCTGATCGGTGAGTCCCGCTGCGACCAAGGCAAGCACCCGGCCTTCTTGGGCGCTGAGCGGATCGGCGAGTGGCGCTGCGGCGGTGGGCGGCCAAGCATGGGCGGCGTAGCGCACCGCTGCTGCCGTGCGATTCCGTGCGCCGAGTTTCTGGGTCGCCCTCTGTACGTAGTGAGTCACGGTCTGCGGGGCAAGGTTTAGGATCAGCGCAATGCGCCGGTCGCTCTTGCCACGCGCCACCAGATCCATCACATCGTGTGCCTCACACCATAGCAAAAAGCCCTGTTGCGAACTGGTTATGGCTGGCTGCTATCCTAGGGCGTAGATTGATCTGATCTAACTGACGCATGGACCCGGTATGTCTACGCTACCCACACCAACAAAGCCCGTGTTACGCGACATGCTTTTGGCAACCTTGCAGACGTGTTGCGCTGAGGAGCAGGCTCGTTATCAGCGTGATCCTACGCAGGATGCGAGCGCTTGTTGCATCGAGATCATCCGGCGCGCCGCAACTGCTCAGGATGACGCTGCCTTTGCGGCCCTGCTTGCCATCGCCCGCCCCTTTGTGCAAGCCGCTTGCTCGCACGATCTCCGTCACGCCTACGACGATTTGCAGGCCGAGGTTGATACGCGCCTGTTTAAGAAGTTCTATCGGGGCGAGCAACCATTTCAAGCCTCCCACTTTGGGGCGTTCGTGAACTATGTGAAGCTCACGGCGAAGAGTGCAGAGTTCTTGCTGCGCAAGGCCCAGCCCGCCGACGAGTCGCTCGAAGACCTGTACGGTGTTACTGGCTACGAACCACCCACCCCCGGCCCTGAGGATCTGGTCGAACGCCGGATGCGCTTTGAGCGTTACCTCGAACTGCTGCCAACGCCCGCCCACCGCGAGGCTTTCTACCATCGCTTTGCGCTTGGTCAAGACTCGGCTGAGGTTGCAGCGGCCCTTGGGTTGAGCAAACCTGAGGTTTTTCGGCTGGTTGAGCAGGCGATTGTCATTCTGGCGAAGATCCCCGAGGTGCGTGAACTGTTAGAGGCGTAAGCCGATTTTGGATTTTGGATTGTGGAAATTGATGTGCATGCCGGTTGTTATGGTTATTCCGGGTCTGCACCGCAGATCAGCGCAGATTCCTCACTTCGTTCGGAATGACATGGGAGGCACTCCGCTCCATTCGGAATGACAGTAGATTGCAGCACACAAACCAGCACTCCACCGGCCCATCACTATCAGCGCACACTGTGAAACAATCACTTATGGAACAGTATCAGCTTGAAGACGGCGACCTATTGGCTTATCTGGAAGGCGAAGATCTGCCGCACGTGGCGCAAGCCCTGGCCCAGTCACCGACGCTCCGCCAGCAACTTGAGACGCTGCGGCGCACCAAGAGCCTGATGACGCAGTGGTTTGATGGTCTAGATCGGCCTGATCCCCAAGACATGGTTGATGTGATCACCGGTCAGGCCAGCGCCACCCAACAACTGCGCGTTGCGGCCTACCTGCGCAAAAGTCCCGTGGCCCGAGCCGAGTATGCTGAGTTGGAGCAAGAGTTTCGGGCCTTGTCCACACCCGCTCGCCCGCGCCGCTTGACCCGCCCCACGTTTTTTGCGCTGCCAATGAGCCTAGGCGCAGGGCTGCGCTCCTCTACACCAACCAGCGTTGCCCACGAGCACAGTTTTGTCGTTGCCGAGATCCAGGCCCAGATCACTTTGCGCATCACCCTGCGCTCCGATGAGCATTGGTCGCTTGAGGGCTACATTACCCAGGATCAACAGGCGGCGGCAGATATTCCCGTGCGCCTCGTCGCCCCTGGTGCCCGCCCGCGCCCCCGCACAAGCGATGCGGCGGGTTTCTTCAGTTTTGCCCGTTTGCGCCCCGGTACCTACGAACTGCGTGCCACCATGGAACAGGGCATCTTGGTGGTGCGTGACCTGATCTTGAACGATGAATAATCCAGCCCTTGCGCTGCTTGTGCAGGCGCACACCACGCATCCAGTCGGTCGGTTAGCCCTGCCCGCCGGGGCTGTCCAGATGCGTGCACTGTTCGCGGCTGCGCTGGAAGAGATCGAGATCGCGCTGGATGCGAATGATCTGGACGGGGCCAAGCAGATCGTGGCGCTCGCGTGGCGCATCGCAGCGCAGACCGGTGAGCCGGAGCATGTGGCACGAGCGCACTGGTGCTCCGGCTTCGCGCTCCTCAACTGGTCACATACCGAGGCGTTGACGCATTACACAGCGGCGCGGCCTTATTTTGAGCAAGCCGGCCCGCCTGAAGATTGCGCCCGCGTCTTGCTAGGCTATGGCATGGTGTTGGGCTTTTTGGGTCGTCTTGATGCGGCCGATGCCGCCCTGGCCCAGGCCGCGCTCCAGCTTGCGCCGCAGCCCGAGCATCCCCACTGGATGCGCCTCGCCCTCAACCGTTCGCTCGTCTCTGGGCAGCGCGGACGCTTCGCCGCGATGCGCGACCAGGCCCGCCTGGCGGCGACTGCCGCAGAGCGCCACGGTCACGCGATGATCCACGCTTCGGCGCTGGTCAATCAGGGTATCGCGGCAATGGCGCTGGGCGATCTAGACGGAGCAGATGCGGCGCTACACGAAGCCTTGGCACTGGCCGGTGAAGCCGCCGATGTTGGCGGGCGCGCCCTGGTCAACTTGGCCCGACTGGCGTTCTATCGCGGCGAGCTGTTTGCGGCGCTGGGCCTGTTGAGCGAGGCACGCACGCGCTTTGTTGCCGTGGGCCTCGAGATTGATTTGGCAACGATTGCGATTGAGGCGGCGAGCCTCTACGAGCGGCTCCATCTGCTGCGTGAGGCCCGCGAGCAAGCGGTATTCGCCGCCGAAACCTTTGCACAGGCGGGACTGCCGCCCGAAAGTGTCGAGGCGCGGCTCTTGGCGCTGCGCTTGGCGCTGGCAACGGGGCGCGGCAGCCAGATCACGGCGCATTTAGAAGCAGCCCAACCATTGGTTGCTTCGCTTGCCCCAACCTGGCAAGCCCTGCTACGTGGTTATGCCGCCGCGCCCTTGCTGCTCCAAAAACGCACCACGGGACTCGCCACAGCCCTGAGCGAGGTTGACGCTGCTACGGCGACATTGCGCAATCACGGAACCGTCCCCGAAACGCTTGATCTGGCCTTGCTCGGGGCAGACTGCGCAGCACGGCTCGGCCTCCCCGAAGCACGCGAACGTTACCAATTGTGCGCCGATCTGTCCCGTGAACATGGCCTCGTCGCGCTTGAACAGCGCGCCTGTGCGGGGCTTGCCAGCCAAGTGCCGCCCCGCCAAGCCATTGCTCCGCTCCGCCGCGCCGCAGATCTGCTGGATGCGCAGCGCCGCCTAGTGCCAGCCGAAGAACTCAAGGCGAGTTTGCTGAGTGGTGCGCGTACGGTCTATGCGCGCCTGATCGAAGCCCAACTCGCCAGCCGCCAGCCCCTGGTCGCCGCCACAACCCTGATCGAAGCCAAAGGCGGGCCGTGGGCCGATCTCGCCGCCCCGGCTGCACCTACCCCGCCTGATAACGCATGGCTCGCCGCCCGCACCGATCTGACAACGTGGCAGGAAGAGCAACGCTTTGCCGCTGACGAGGCCTATCGCACCGTTTGCGCCGAGCAGGTGCGCCGGGCCGAGGCCGCGCTGAGCGAGGCGACACGCCGCCAGAAGCGTCAGCGCGAACCACAGCCTTTGCCGACACTAGACGCGCTTCGCGCCGGGCTGCGCCCTGGACAAGCCGTGATTGACTATCTGATCGGCGCGACCCACGTTCATGCGTGCCTGTTTGTATGCGACGCCCCACCGCGTTGGGTGCGCCTTTGCAAACTCGAAGCGCTGGATGCGGTGTTGGGACGCCTGGATCTGGTGCTGACGAGCCTGCGCGTGGGGGCGACCCCGGCGCAACGCCAAGCGGCTGCGGCACGCCAGCGCCAGGGCACTGATGCCTTGCTGAGCCAACTCGACACGCTCTTGGTTGCGCCGTTGCGCGCCCACCTGCCCGAACATGGCACGTTGCTGATTGCGCCTGACGAGCGGCTATTCGATTTGCCGTGGGCGGCCTTGCATGGCCCTGCTGGCTACCTGGGCGCGTGCTACGAACTGCTGCTCATCCCCTCGGTCGCCGTGTTGGGCCTCGCTCCGCCATCGCGCCATGCCGCAGTTACGGCACAAACTGGCCCGCCGCTGGCCCTGGGCTACGCGGGTGATCCACCCTTGGCACAGATCACCAACGAACTCGCCGCGTTGCGCGACGCCATCCCCGATCTGGTCTGCCACGCTACGGCGACCCTGGCTGACCTGCGCGGTGCGGTCGCACCCGCCTTCCTGCACATCGCCGCCCACGGGCACATCCGGCCAGAAGCCCCGCTCTTCTCGCAACTCGACCTCGCTGACGGGCCGCTGCTGCTCGCTGATGCGCTGAACCTCGATCTGCACGGGACACGGCTGGTCACCCTAAGCGCCTGTGACAGCGGTACGCGGCCCGAACGCGGCGGCGCACTGCTCGCCATCTCCGGGGCCTTCCTGCTCGCCGGGGCCGACTGCGCCCTCGCTAGTCTCTGGCCGGTAGACGACGCGGCGACGCGCCTACTGATGAGTATTTTTTACCGCAGCATTCAGGCTGGGGCCTCGTTTGCACATGCGTTGCAGCAAGCCCAACTGCACCTGCGGAACAATGGCTATGATCACCCGATTGACTGGGCCGCTTTCCAGTTGATCGCCCGTCGATCTTTGGAAAATCACCCGACTATGGGTTGAGGAGTCTGGGAACGGGCTTCGACAAGCTCAGCCAACAACTAGCATACGCCTCCACAAGCCCTTTGCGTCAAGTAACTGTTCAGAGTTGGGGCAAAGGAACCACCTGGGAGCGGGGGGGGGGGGCCCCCCCCCCCCCCCCCCCCCCCGGGCGGGCCCGCCCCCCCCCCCCACGCTCCCGACTCGCTGGGGGCGCCACA
>JBLWKA010000199.1:0-8153 GCA_048381555.1 Oscillochloridaceae bacterium umkhey_bin13 | reverse complement strand
TACCTGCCGTCTCGGCAATAAAACGCTGCATTTCGCCCAGGGTCACGGGCTGCTTGATAGACGCGTGAATAGCCCCAGCTTCGAAGATGCCCCATTCTGGCTCGTTGATCACTTCCCAACTGATCACGTTCGGATGCGTGCCAATCATATAACTCGTGCCGGGTACCGGGTACCGCAACATCGGAACAATCGCGTTATCCAACAAGGCCCGGCGCTGGGTCGCATCAACGATTAGGCCACGCCGGTTGGCTAACGGGCTATCGGCCAGCATATCGAACGACCAGAGCGTAAACGTGATGTAGATGTCGTGCTTTGCGGCCAGGTTGATAGCATCGGCCATCGTCGGTAGGGTCGTGGCATCAAAACCTGCCACCTGCCCGTTACGGAATTCCGGGGCACCACGCCCGTCAGCAAAGACCCACCAGCGCACCGAGTTGGCCCCGGCTGCCTTCAGGTCGGCAAACATTCGGTCGGTGCGCGCACTGTTGTAGGTGTGCTGATTCCATTGCTCAACCGTAGCAAAATCGGCTCCGAAGCCACCATTCTGCCAGGCCACATTCGCCCCCGACAAAAACCAGTTTCCACCCTTCCAGGGTACCAGGTGGCGCTGATTGGCAGGGCAACTCGAAGCTTCGGCAGATCGGCCCAGATCACGCTGGGGACTGAGCGCAAACAGGGTGGCCAGGATCATCGTCAGCAAAGTTGCAACGATCACACTGGCGATGTGGACGGTGCGCAAACTCATTGGGTACTCCTTGTGCGAGGCGGTAGAGGCGTTGCGACAGGACGAAAAAGTATTAACTAAGTTTTTACTTTTTCCCTGTATTTCTTATACCATTTTTAACTTTTGCCTGACTAGCCCCCGCAGCTGACCTCTTAGTCCTACCCTTGGCGGGCTACGGTCGCAGTTGGTACTAGGATCAACCCGACGCCCTTCCTGCGTACGACCGGCTGATTCGGCATTGCAATGCACAATCCTCAAAAAAAGCCCCGCGATCTGCGCATCAAGAGTGTTTTAACTATTTTTAACTTTTATTCAGCGTGCAAGCCGCCTGGCAAGGCGCGGTACAATAACCGTAGTCCGGCCCGCCTGAGCCAGGAGGAAGTACATGACGAAGCGTATTTTTACGACCGCAGTTCACGCCGGTCGCCCCGAACAGGGCAGCCCTTCGATCCCTTCGGTACCAGGGATTGATCTTGCGGTCAGTTTCCGGGCCGCCGATGCCGCCACCCTGCACGCCATGCTCGGTGGCGAAACCGAGGGTTTCTCGTACTCGCGGTATGGCAGCCCGACCAATGCCGCGCTCGAAACGGCTCTGTGTACGCTCGAAGGGGCAGCCTGTGCGCGGGCCTGTGGCTCGGGGATGGCAGCCGTCCACCTGGCGCTGCTCCTCACTGGGTTGCAGTCCGGTGATACTCTGCTCGCAGCCCAGGATTCGTACGGGGCGACCTTTGCCCTGATTGATACGGTGCTGCGCCGTATGGGCGTGCGACCGATCTTTGTGGATGCGACCGACCGCGCTGCGCTCGGGGCCGCCCTGGCCGAATATCGCCCGCGGGCCTTATTGGTCGAGCCGATCTCGAATCCGCTGTTACGCCTGTGTGATCTGGCTGGCGCGGCCACCCTGGCCCACGATCATGGGGCGCAACTGGTCGTAGACGCAACCTTTGCAACGCCCTATCTGATGCGGCCACTCGAGCTCGGGGCCGACATCGTGCTCCATAGCCTCAGCAAGTATCTGGGCGGGCACGATGATGTCTTGGGTGGCGTGGTCCTGGCCGGCGAAGCCTATGCCGCCGAACTGCGCACGCTCACCATTTTGACTGGCGGGCTGCTCGATCCCCACGCCGCCTACCTGACCCTGCGGGGCCTGCGCACGCTGCCTTTGCGCATGCGGGAGCACTGCCAGAACGCGCAGATCATTGCCGATTGGCTGAGTGAACAGCCCGGCGTGGCCCGCGTCTACTATCCGGGTCGCTCCGACCACGCGCAGTTCCACCTGGCTCAACAACTGTTGCCCAATGGCTTTGGCGGCATGGTCGCCTTTGACCTTGCGGCGGGCAGCGAAGCCGCCGTGCTGCGCTTCCTCGATGCCTTGCAGATGGTCTTGCCAGTCACGACCCTGGGTGGGGTTGCCAGCCAGATCCTCTACCCGGCCTGCTCATCGCACCGCGCCCTACCCGCCGAACGCCGCCGCAGCCTGGGCATTGGCGATGGCTTGTTGCGCCTTTCGGTGGGCATCGAAGACCCCGCCGACATTAGTGCCGACCTGGCCCGGGGCTTAGCGGCGGCGGGGTCATAGGATTATCGCTTTCCACCGCCGCTTGCACCGCCGCAATGATTTTGCGATAGCCAGTACATCGGCACAGGTTGCCGCTGAGGGCCTGCTGAATCTGGGCCAGGTCGGGTTGCGGGTACTCGTCAAGCAGTTTGGCTCCAGCCATCAGCATACCGGGAATGCAGTAGCCACACTGCACCGCCGCTTCGCGAATAAAACTGGCCTGGAGCGGATGCAGGGCCGGGCCGTCTGCTTCGACCTGGGCGAGGGGACGGGTTGCGGCCAGGCCTTCAATCGTGGTCACCTCGCGCCCGTGGGCCTGCGCGGCAGGCGTCAGGCAGGCCATCACTGCCTGGCCGTCCAGCCAGACCGTGCAGGCCCCGCATTCGCCTTCGCCACAGCCCTCTTTGGTGCCCGTCAGGCCCGCGTCATCACGCAGGGCATCAAGCAGCGTTTTGCGTGGGCTAAGCTGCACCACCGTGCCATTGACCGTAGCCTGTACATCCGTCAGTGCCGTTGTGTCACCTGCGCGGACGCTGGGGCTTGAGACCGGCGTGCGTAACAAGACCGGTGCAACCGGCCAGTTGGCGGCTTCGGTTCCGTCGGCCAGCATGGTCAGCGCCCGGGTTACCAAAGCGCTTACGCTCTTGCTGCGATAGGCCGCCGAACCCCGCACATCATCAATCGGCGTGATCGCCGCCTCGGCTGCTTGGGCCGCCACCGTGATCGTTGCTGCATCGAGTCGCTGGCTCACCAACGCGGCTTCGGCCGCACTGGCGCGCACAATCGTAGGGGCCACACAGCCGAGTGCGATCTGTGCCGCCGTGATCGGGGCCGCACGCTCTTCCGTAGCGAACGTTAGCACCACCGCCACATTCACGACCGCAATCGCCTGGGCCCGGCGCAGGCCCAACTTCAGGAACACACCACGCTGGTTGGGGCGCAGCAGCGGTACCCGCACCGCCCGCACCAGTTCGCCGGGTGTCAAGACGGTGCGCCGCACGCCCTGGTAAAACTCGGCTAAGCGGATCGTGCGTTCGCCGTGCTGGCTGACCAACACCAGCGTCGCGTCCATGGCGATCAGGGGCGTAATCGTATCATTGGCGGGCGAAGCCGTGACTAGGTTGCCCACAATCGTGCCCCGGGCCCGGATCTGCGGTGCGCCCACTTCGAGACATGCCTGGGCCAGTGGCAAGGCCCGCGCTACCGCCCCAGCGTCGGCGATCAGATCGTTATGGGTGACCAAGGCCCCCAGCACAAGCTGATCATCCTCGACCACCATCCCGTGCAGTTCAGTGATCCGGCTCAAATCAACCAGGGTGGTGGTCGGGCGCAAGCCGCGCTCCAATTCGACCACCAGATCCGTACCGCCGACCACCGGGCGGGCCTGGGGATGCTCCGCCAGCAACGTCAGCGCGTCGGCAAGGGTCGTAGGTTGAAAATACGTTTGCCAGTGCATACCAATTCCTTGCCAGGCGAACGTTGGCCTCTTGGTCTATCAACGCGGTTCACCGCAGACTCAACCGCGCCATCGTTGTTGCCAGCACTGCCACACCCTGGGCAATCTGATCCAGTTCGACAAACTCATCGGGGCGGTGGCTGATCCCGCCGCGACAAGGAATAAAGATCATGGCGGTGGGGCAGATCCGGGCCATAAACAGGCTATCGTGATAGGCTCGGCTGACCATCAACTGGCGCGGCAAGCCCAAATCCTCGCAGACCTGCAAAATCGTTTCGACCACACTCGGGTCGCAACTGGCGGGCGGATCGGCATTCAGGCGTTCAAGTTCACAACGCACATGGCGGCGGGCACTAATCGCTTGGGCGGCATGTTCAATCGCCTGCAACGCATGGTCACGCGGCCCAGGGGCGACATCGCGCACATCAACTTCGAGCAAGGCGGCACTGGGGATGGCATTGACTGCGCCCGGTTCGATCTGAAAGATCCCGGTGGTCGCAACCGTGTTGGGGCTACCCGTCCCCAGTGCCGCCGCCTCAACCGCCAGCGCGATCTCGGCGGCGGCCAGCAACGCATCACGGCGTTCGAGCATCAAGACCGCCCCGGCATGGCCGCCCTGGCCGTGCAGGCGCAGGCGCAGGGTGGCCGGAGCGGCAATCGCCCGCACGACCCCAATCGGCAAACCCTCCGCTTCGAGCAGCGGCCCTTGCTCGATATGCAATTCGACAAAGGCGGCATAGTGGCCCTGGGGCAGCGCGACCTGCGCAAGTGGCGCGGTAAACCCGGCGGCCTGACGCAACTCGTCGAGGCTGGCCCCGGCGGGATCACGCAACGCCATAACCTGATCAGCGCCAAGCGCACCGGCTAAGGCTCGGCTACCCAGACAGCCCAATCCAAAACGGGTAGGCTCTTCGGCGGTAAAGAGCAGCAGTTCGAGCGAACGGCGCGGCTGAAACCCGGCCCAGCGCAGGGCCTGAAAGGCTTCGAGCACCCCGATCACCCCGACCACGCCATCGAAGCGCCCTGCATTGGGAATCGCATCAATGTGTGAGCCACTCGCCACGGCAGGCAGATCAGGCGCACTGCCTACCCAGCGCGCAAACAGATTGCCGAGCCCATCCTCGCGCACCTGCAAACCAAGCGCCGCACAGCGCTCGCGCAGATAGGCCCGGGCCTGCTGATCGGCGGCCCCATAGACAACGCGGGTCACGCCCGGTGGTGGACTGTCCGAGCACGCCGCAAGCGCATCGAGATCAGCGGCTAGGGCTGTGGTATCAATCGTCAGTTCCATAAGCCTAGATGATTGGGCGGTTAACATCTTTATAGTAGATGTAACGGGCCGGAGTTTTGCCGGTAGCCACAAACCATTGCGGACAGAACGAGGCCATCCAGATGCAATCACCGGCCTGCACCGGATGCCAATCGGCCGCCAATCGGTAGATGCCCTGGCCCTGCAACATCAACAGCCCATGCTCCATCACGTGGGTTTCGACCATCGGCAGGGTGGCCCCAGGCTGAAAGGTAAAGAGATTGACCGCCATGTCAAAGGCCGGATCGTCGGGCAGCAGCAACTTGAGCATCGCGGCTTCATCACCTAAAAACGGCGTTGCCGTAACCTCCTGCTCGTGACCAAAGATCGGGGTCGGCGGCGGCAGATCAGCCAGCGGCACATAGCGGCGCTGAAAGACCAAGAGTTGCGTTCCGGCTTCACGCGGCAGCAGTTCGTAGGCCAGCACAGGCGGCAGATAGGCATATCCACCCGCTTCAAGCACAGCCGTTTGCGCACCCACCTGCACTTCCAAGCCACCGGCGCGCACAAAGACCAGCAACTCATCATCAAGGTGGGAGCGCACGCCCCAAGCGCCAGGATGCAGATCAATCAAAAGTTGGGCAAAGCGTGCCCCCAGCGCCGGACTGATCACCACCGCACAGGCCGCGCCTGGCCAACCCGGCACGGGAGCCTGCACGAGGCCCTGGGGGGTTGTCACGGCATAGTGGTGCGTCAAAACGCTGCGCGTAGACCCAAACAACTCGCTCATGCTGAACGCTCCTGATTGCACCGGCAAGGGATACCGTAGTGTACCATAATCGGATCATTCGTCCTGTGACTGGCGGGTGTATAATGCATGGCAATTGTAGCGAAAGGCGACGCAGCCATGGTCAGTGAAGCGCAGGTCACCCCCGAGCCACCCGGTCGTTTCCTTGAGATCGCCGAGCGCGAGGTCGGGCGGATCATCCTCGACATTCACGATGGCCCGGTGCAAAATATCTTTGCCGCGCTCTCGCAATTGTATGTCGTGCAACGGCGCATGACGCAGCAAGCCGATCTGGCCCCTGACGAACTCGAACGAATCAGGCGCAGCATTACCCTGCTCGAACATGCCCTGAACGAGATACGCACCTTTATGGGCGCGTTTCGTCCACCCGAATTCGAGCGCCGGGATCTGGTTGCGATCCTCGAGGGCCTGGTGATCCAGCACGAAGAGTTGACCGGCAATCCGGTGGATCTGCATGTTGCCACCGATCTGCCCGAGGTGCCGCTACCAGTCAAGATCAGCCTCTACCGTATTTTGCAAGAAGCGCTCTCGAATGCGGTGCGCCACGGTCAGGCCGAACACCACACGGTCAGGCTGGACTATGCAACCACCCGCTTGGTCATGGAAGTGGCTGACCAGGGCAAGGGGTTCGATGTGGCTCAGGTGCTTGGACAGGCCCAACCCGGCCATTTTGGCTTACAGGGCATGCGTGAACGGGTCAGCCTGCTTGGGGGCGAGTTCGCGATCACCAGTCAACCTGGCTACGGTACCTGTGTTCGTGTGACTATCCCGCTCCAGCGCCTATGATCAAGGTCTTTTTAGCCGATGACCATGCCCTTGTCCTCGAAGGCTTGCGTTCGCTGATCGAGGGCGAAGGTGATATGACCGTGGTCGGGACGGCCAATGATGGGCAGCATGTGCTTGCGGCCGTGCAGAGCCTGGGCCCCGATGTGCTGGTGCTTGATCTGCAGATGCCCACCATGGGCGGTTTGGCTTGCCTCCAGCAGATCCGCGCTGCTGCGCTGCCAATCAAAGTCCTGATCCTTTCGGCCTTTTATGATGGCGAAACCATGCAGTCGGCACTCGAAGCCGAGGCCGATGGCTTTGCGCTGAAGACCGAGCCACCCCAACAGACGATTGCCTGCATTCGCCAGGTCTATCAGGGCCAACTGGTCTTTCCGCAGGCAGCCCGACGCTGGCTGCGCCAACAACGCCAGCGCCCAAGCCCCGCCGCCGATCTCTCGGAGCGTGAAGCCGAAGTGCTGGCCCTGGTGGCCCAGGGCCTGACCAATACCCAGATTGCCCAACGGCTGCGGGTCAGCGACAACACCGTCAAGTTCCACCTCCAGAACATCTACCAGAAATTGGGCGTTGGCAACCGCACCGAGGCCGCTGGGATCTATTTCAAACTCCGCCAGGAGGGTCGCCAGTGACGGTGTTTTTGCTCTGGTTGGTGGGCACAGGTATTTTTGCCATCCTGATCGTGGTACTCTGGCAGATCTGGCAGAGCTATCTGAGTCAATCCCCGGCCGAAGAGGCCCAGGAACGGAATCTGGCCGAGTTGAACGATGCGCAGGCCAATCGGGTCAGTGACCAGCACCTGACCCGCCCAGTTGACACTGATGCGGCCTGGCGCACCATGGTCGAACGCGGCGGCGAACCGCCACGCCGACGGCGCAAACCCCGGCGTTAAGCCAACTCCCGCCAGTACCAATCGCCCTCGCGGCGCAACAAGCCTTCGGCGACCAGTTCGCGGCGGAGCGTAGCTGTATCAGCATGGAACTGGCGCAACAGCGTATTGAGGTCGCGCTCGTGGTAGCGTTGCTCTGGCGTGATCTGCACGCAGAGCCAGTCCAGGATAACCCGACGCTTCTTGCGCTGCTCCGGGATCTTGACGAACTGCCCATCCTTGACGAAGGTGGTCAAGACCTTCTGGGCCCAGGCATCAGGCGTTGCCAGTGACGGCGCAGGGCTGGATGCAATGGCCGGACGGAGCAAATCGCGGCTCAACCGATCAAGGGCCGCCTCGTTCAAGTGATAGAGATGGCTCGTGCCATAGGGCGTCATCGCAACCAGATCGACGGCCTGCAAGATCGCCAGATGGTGCGAAATCGTGGATTCCTTCAGTTCAAGCAGATCGGCCAGATCACCCACGCTATACTCACCGTCGGCCAGAATCCCCAGGATGCGCAGACGGCTGGCATGAGCCAACGCTTTGAGGTATTGAACCGTTGCGTCAAGTGGTTGCTCGTTCATCGTGTTCTGATGTGTTCACAAGTTCCCAGGTTTTGGTGGGGGGGGGGGGGGGGGGGGGGGGGGGGGGGGGGGGGGGCGGGGCCGCGGGCGGGGCGCCGCCCCCCCCGCGCCCCCCCCCCCCCG
>JBLWKA010000198.1:0-8238 GCA_048381555.1 Oscillochloridaceae bacterium umkhey_bin13 | reverse complement strand
GAAAGAAGCGGAGATCGCCGGGCTCCTTTGAGTTATCCGCTGGCCTCACATACTGAAAGGCTAGAACATTACCCATTGGTGCGACAGGAATGACTCCTGAGTAGTCGTCGGGTGGACGATGAAAGAGGATGGAGCTTCCCCCTTCGAGCTGGAGCGGCACCTCCACCTGCTTCCACGAGCGGAAGATCATGTCGATTCGATCCTGGAGCGCGGCGACCAGCAGGGCGAATTCCAACTGGACGATTAGGTTTGCTCGCTGAGGAGTCGAAATTTGTACCTCTCCACTCTTGTGTTCATCCAGCCAGAGCCCAAGCTTACTGCGCAGTCGCTCACGGTTGGTTCTGGTGATTGCCTGGTTAGCGAAGTCAGCTAGAGCATGGTCGCGCTGTTCTCCCAGCGGATCGGCGAGGTAGTCCTCAAAGAGGCTCATGAGACGTCGATACTCAGGATGCTCCTGCCGAACTCCTTCTTCAACACCACTCAGTGCCAGGGCGATACGATCAAAGAGCAGCCAGTCGGTGAAGTAATCTTTGCGATCGACCCAGGCGCGGAGGGCTGGCTCGCGTAGCAAAAGAGCGTAGAGCTTGTTCGTTGCCGTCTGGGCGGTCTCGTGAGCCTGGACCCAGAGATCGACGTCTTCCTCACGTAGTTGCCCGCGCCCTTCAGCATTCAGCACCGGCACCACCTGCTGCCAGAGCCTGCCAAGCCACGCATCTTTTCCACGACTGACCAGGGTTTGGGTCGGGCTAAAGATGGTGTCAAGCTGTACCTGGACGCGATCAGCCTCATCAACAACCACCAGATCGCTACGACGTGCCGCCAGTTCGGCGAAACGAATCCGCTCACTGTTGATCTGGGGTGCCACACGGGAGTAGATGAAACTTGCGGGCGTGGCGATCCAGATAAGAGCGTCAACGAGATCCCGCTGTGCCTGATGGGTCGGGCAGCCACTATAGAGCGGACAAGTGAACTGCTCCCGTTCATCAAGAGGCTTCTCGTCATTTCCCTCAAGATAGAGACCCTGACATGGATAACGGGTAAATGTCAGTGGTGCAGGGCGATCACGAAGCCCGTCTAAAGCGCAGGCTGTGCTAAGCCAGGTAAAGCCCCGGTGGTCATGCGCGAGCGGCTCAAGGGGCCACTCAGCAGCGAGAACACGGTGCAGGCGCTGGAGGTGACGCTCCCGATTTGATGTTCCGAGGATTGGCGCAACTGGAAGACCCAATCGAGCAAAGCGGTCGGCGCGCTCGAGGGCGCTCATGACGTCGCCGACGATCAGCGTGGTGCGTCGGCCGCTACGGGCCATCCAAACGGCAAGCACATCCATCAGCGTAGACTTGCCAGAGCTCACCATGCCGATGAGATGGACGAGACCCTCAAGCGTCAACGAGGATGCCGCTTGCAGTAAACCGTCGGTCTCGCTGACGATCTCAAGCTGCACCCGGGCGATGCGCTGCTCCCAGCGCTCGGCCTTCAGACCTCGCACAGCCGCCTCGGAATCCATCCAGCGGGCTGTCTCAATCAGCGCTTCCCAACTGACCTGGATGGGCTCCCGCAGATCCGGTGCCTCAAGCGGGTGGGCCGCGGGTGGCGAGAGAATCAGGTCGTCAGTAAGCTCGATGTCACTGCGGAGTTCCCCGTCGAAGCAGAAGTAGCGTCCTGGTTTAGCCGGACGGATGCTATCGCGACGGTATGGTGGGGCCTGGTGTAAGGTTGCCGCGTACACTTCCTGCCGATCGTTGGCGAGCGTTGGAAACCGCTCGTGACACGTGACACCATCGGCAGCTACATCGTATCCACGTAGCTGCTCAGGGAGCTGTCGGTATCGCTCAAGCGCCCGCCGCCAAGGAAACGGACCGCGGAAGAAGGGGAGTAACTGGCGCGCAGTTTGCAGCATCCGCCGCTCTTCAGCGCGTTCCGGCAGCATCCCCGGGAACGGGTAGCCAATGAGCAGCACCCAAAGCGCGTGGACGGGGATATTAGGCGCCAGGCGCTGCATTACGTGCAGCCCAAACTCTATCGAGCAGCACTCGTGTGGCTGGAGCGCGACATCTTCCGGCCAGTGGTCACGCAGTTGGCGGATGAGGGGCTTCGCCCAGGCACGATGATCACGCATGGTTACCTCGCTTCAGCTTCTGCTCGGCACGTTGCAGCACATCGCGCTCAAAGCAAGCACCGACCCGATCTGAAAGGATGCGACAGGTGTTGGTGAACGCTCGCACATAATCGGGACGTTGAACGCGACGGGCGTCAGGAAAGACGAAAAAAGCCCGCTGCCACGGCGGGTCAGTTGGGAATGGCTTGCGATTCACACTACGCGCCAGCAGGAAGGGGTTGCTCCAATCCTTCACATCAAGCGCCCAGATAACGTCATCGGGGAAGGTCACGCGTAAGTCGTAACGGTCGAAGACGGGCCAGAGATCGACCTGTAAGCCCATGGCCTCGAATTGATTGGCCAGCCGGAGCTCGGCCCGGCCAGGTGCAGCGATATATCGGCGGAGATCGCGGCGTAGCCAGACTACCTCATCACGAGACGACAAGAGGCGTGCTGGCTCCGAGTGCCCCTGAGCCCGACACATGTCGTCCTCACAGACAAGGTCGTCATGCTGGGTACGCAATAGTAGATTGCCACAGGTTGAACAAATCGCGAGTTGGCCATTGCGTGCTGCCGATGGCGGTGCCGACTCGTAGGCTGCACGAAGCTGATCGACAAGGAGGTCAAGCGCAGGTTCGGCGAGGGCGAGCTGATACTCAAACGCGGTCAATACCGGCTGCTCGATAAGCATGCGACGGAATGCCGTATACGCTTGAGGATCGCGAGCATTCTTGCAGACGCTGATCACATTCAATAGAAGCCGTTCCTCGCTGAGATCTGCCTCAACATCCACGCCAGTGCGCGCCCACGCCTCGCAGGTAGCGGTTGGTATTTGCCCGTCGAGGAGTTGCTCCGCGCCATCAACGCTTCCGTCAGGGAGTTCCAGCCCCCACGTGGAAAGCGGCTTTCGGCACCATGCCAGTAGATCCATAAGGCCCTGCGGCGGCTGACGATCACGGCGCAGGCACATCAATACCAGCCGGTTCAAGCCACGCTGAAGCGATGACGGATAAGGCAAAGTCAGCGCAGCGCGCTCCCGAGCCTGCTGTGCCAGCGAGATCAGGCCGCTTGCGATCAGGTGCAAGGTCAATTCGTCGGGTAGCAGCGTAAAGGCTACTCCAGGTTGAGGAGCAGTAGTTCCCTGCTCCGATGCCATGGTTTCCATGCGATCGTCTCCCCACAAGACAGAGCTGGCAGATCGCAGTATTGCACGCCCTTGTGACAACAAGTGTCACAACACACGAACGACAATACTCAGTTGACAACAAAATCGTCATTGGATTTGCCTAAGCGTGGTATTGAGTTGGTATACACCAAGTGTTATATTACTCACGAGAAACTTTGTTGCCTTCACTGGGGCCGCAATGACCGACGATATTTTGACCGACATCCTTCCTTCCATCGATCTCGCCGCCACGTTGCCGGTAGCTCTCTCAACCCCACTCAATCAAAACCCTGCTGCGGTCTACCTGATGTCGTTGAGCGAAGGCTCACGCCCAACGATGCGCACCGCGCTCAACACGATTGCTAGTATGCTCGGGATAGCTGAGCGGCACAATGAATTTGGCCACGATGTTCGCTATCTGGATGTACCCTGGGCGGCGCTACGGGCGCGCCACACAGCTACCATCCACGCTCAACTCCTGAAACACCACTCGCCGGCAACCGCTAACAAGCTCCTTGTAGGACTGTGGCGCGTCCTGCGAGAAGCACGGCAGCTCGGCCAGATCAGCGCCGATGATTATGACAGTGCAACGGATCTGAATACTATTCGTGCCGAGCGCCATCCGCGCGGACGCATCGTCACAGATGCTGAGATAGCGGCGCTTCTGCGCTCTTGCGCCAGCGACTCCTCGCCCGCAGGGGCGCGCGATGCTGCAATCATTGCGCTTCTCCAAAGCACAGGATTGCGACGAGCAGAGGCCGCCGCGCTTGATCTAGCGGACTATGATTCGGGGAACGGCGGGATCACTATCCAGCGCGGCAAAGGGCATGAAACACAACGCATCTTGATCCAAGGTAGGGCTCGCGCGGCACTTGATACGTGGATTGCTATCCGGGGTAATGAGGAAGGTCCTCTGTTCTATGGCGTAGTTAAGGGCGGTCGACTCGTTGCACGTCGTCTGGCGGGTCAGGCGATGGCCGTCATATGTGCACATCGAGCCGCTGAAGCCATGGTGCCACCACTTACGCCGCACGATCTGCGACGAACGTTTTTCAGCCGACAACTGGGCATTGATGCCACTATGGCCATGACACCGCACCGCGCTGAACGCGAAGACTCAGTTGTGATACGATGACAACGCCCTATCACGCCCGCTACATCGCTCACGAGCTTACCCGCCAGCGCCCTGCTTCCGGTGTCGACCGGCTGTCGATGGCGCTCTTCGATGCTAATGTCGATCTGAACCCACATCAGATCGAGGCGGCTCTGTTTGCGCTGCGCTCGCCGCTGAGCAAGGGGGTGCTGCTCGCTGACGAGGTCGGCCTTGGCAAGACGATTGAGGCCGGGCTGATCCTCTGCCAGCTCTGGGCCGAGCGCCGTCGGCGTCTCCTGGTGATCTGTCCTGCATCGCTCCGTAAGCAGTGGAGTATGGAGCTCGCTGAGAAGTTTAATCTGCCGGCTCTGGTGCTCGATGCGCCGACCTACCGCCAGCTGCGGCGCGATGGAGCGTCCGAGCCACTGGCGATGGACGCGGTGGTCATCACATCGCTTAACTTTGCCAGTACGATGCAGGCTGAGATTGCTGCCGTGGGATGGGACCTGGTCATCATCGACGAAGCCCACAAGCTGCGCAATGCCTATCGCCCGAGCAATCGCATGGGCCAGCGCCTTCAGGCGGCGCTCGCAGATCGGCGCAAGGTGCTGCTGACGGCCACACCGCTGCAGAACTCATTGCTTGAACTCTACGGCCTCTCGATGCTGATCGACGAGCGGATCTTCGGCGATGTCGGGGCCTTCCGCGCCCAGTATATGCGCCAGGATAGCGACCTGGACGATCTGCGTGAGCGCTTGCGGCCCTTCTATAAGCGCACGCTCCGCAATCAGGTGCAGGAGTATGTGCGCTACACCGAGCGCCGGCCTATCACCCGACCATTCCTCCCTGGCGATGATGAGCACCGCTTCTATGAGGCGATCTCCGCCTTTCTCTCCCGCGATGAGACCTATGCCATCCCGAGCCGCCAGCGCTCGCTCACAACCCTGATTCTGCGCAAGCTGCTGGCCTCGTCGTCGCAGGCGATCGCGGCAACGCTCGAGACGCTGCGGGGCCGTCTCGTTGCGCTCCGTGATGGTCTTCCATCACCAGATCACGTCGCTGAGGATCTGCTGAGCCGTGAGGAGTTTGATGATGAGTACCTCGATGAGCTGGAGTCGGAGGCTGACGAGCCGCAGGCCCGGCCGGCGGAGCTGGCGGTTGATCGGGCGCGCCTGAGCGCCGAGATAGCTGAGCTGGAGCGCTACATCCTCTGGGCGCGCAGCATCGGCGTCGATACCAAGTCCCGCGCGCTGCTGACGGCCCTCGATGTCGGCTTCGCCGAGCTCGCCCGTATGGGCGCCCGGCGCAAGGCGCTGATCTTTACCGAGTCGCGGCGCACCCAGGAGTATCTCAAGACGTTCCTTGAGGCCAGCGGCCATGCGGGCCGGGTGCTGCTCTTCAATGGCACGAACAGCGACGCCGACGCACACACCGTCTATGAGCGCTGGCTCGCGGCGAACGCGGGCAGCAGCCGGCTGAGCGGCTCGCGCGCGATCGATATCCGCACGGCCCTGGTCGAGCATTTCCGCGATCACGCCGATATTATGATCGCTACGGAGGCCGCCGCCGAGGGGATTAACCTACAGTTCTGCTCACTGGTGATCAACTACGACTTGCCCTGGAACCCGCAGCGTATCGAGCAGCGGATCGGCCGCTGCCATCGCTATGGACAGCAACACGATGTGGTCGTGATCAACTTTCTGAATGAGCGCAATGCCGCTGACCGGCGCGTCCTCGAGTTGCTCACCGAGAAGTTCCAACTCTTCAGCGGCGTCTTTGGCTCCTCCGACGAGGTGCTGGGTACCATTGAGTCGGGGATGGACTTTGAGAAGCGTATTCTTGCCATCTACCAGACCTGCCGCACGCCCGAGATGATTGAGGCCGCCTTTCAGGATCTGCGCGCCGAGATGGACGCGGTGATCGCGGCGCGTATGGACACCACCCGCCGCGCACTGCTTGAGCATTTTGATGAAGATGTCCATGCCCGCCTGCGGCTCCAGCTCGACAGGGCCCGTGCCCAACTCGACTATGTTGGCCGGCTATTCTGGATGCTGACCTGCTACATGCTGCGTGAGACCGCTCGCTTCGATGAGCCGAGCCTCAGCTTCCATCTGCACACGCCGCCGCGCCCCGATCTGCCCCGTGGCCACTACCAGCTGATCAGTAAGGGCCAGGAGCTGGCCGACGATGTTCAGCTCTACCGGCTCTCACACCCGCTAGGCGCCTTTGTCCTGGAGAGCGCCCGCAGCCAGCCCACACCTCTCGCCACGTTGTGCTTTAATATCAGTAGCCACCCGACGCGGATCGCCACCGTCGAGACCCTGCGCGGCCAGGCCGGCTGGCTGACCTTGCAACACCTGGTTGTTGAGACCTATGAGCGCGAGGAGTATCTGCTCTTCTCGGCCTTTACCGACTCCGGCGCAACGCTGGATCACGAGACGTGCGAGAAGCTCTTTCGCTGCGCGGCTGCGGTTGAGGCGATTGATGCAATCACCGAGCCCGCGACGGTACGCCTGGAGCAAGAGGCTGAACGCCACGTTCAGGCAACGATTGCGCGCTCGCTGGAGCATAATAACCGCCTCTTTCAGCAGGAGCGCGAGCGCCTAGAGCGCTGGGCCGATGACATGGTGCTGGCCGCCGAGAAGGAACTGGCTGATACGAAGGCCCAGATCAAGGCGCTGAATCGTCAGGCGCGTCTGGCCACCAATCTGGATGAGCAACGTGCCATCCAGGAGAAGCTCCGCGAACTGGAGCGACTTCAGCGCCGGCAGCGACAGCGCATCTTTGATGTCGAGGACGAGATTAAGGAGCGGCGCGATCAGTTGATCAGCGCCCTGGAGCGACGCCTGAGCCGGCGCACCGCTGTCGAGACGTTGTTTACCCTTCGCTGGGCGGTCGCCTAGACCGGCCCGTTAGCTCTATGGAGTGTTCTATGGCCGGCAATTTCACTAAGCTGCGCAATCTGCTTGCCGAGCTGTTCATGTTTGAGTTTGCCGAGCTCGACTTCGGCATCTACCGGATTATGAACTCGAAGCGCGCCGAGATCCAGCGCTTCCTCGATCAGGATCTGCTGCCCCAGGTTCAGGCTGAGCTTGGTAAGGTCGGTAGCGGCGAGCGGGCAGAGATTGAGACCGAGCTTGCGAAGTCGATCCAGCAGGCCGAGGCGCTCGGCGCCGACCCCGATTCGTTGCCCAAGGTGAAGGCGCTGCGCGAGCGACTGGCCGCCGCTGATGACCCGGCCGCGCTGGAGGACGAGGTCTTCTCGCAGCTGGCCGCCTTCTTTCGGCGCTACTATAAGGAAGGCGACTACCTGGCGCTGCGCCGCTACAAGAAGGATGTCTACGCGCTACCCTATGAGGGTGAGGAGGTCAAGCTGCACTGGGCCAACGCCGACCAGTACTACATCAAGAGCAGCGAGTACTTTCGCGACTATGTCTTCAAGCTGCCCGACGGCCGGCGTGTCCACTTTAAGCTGAGCGAGGCCGACAGCGAGCAGAACAATAACAAGGCCGCCGGCGGCAAAGAGCGCCGCTTTGTGCTGGTCGAGCAGGAGCCGCTGGTCGAAGAAGATGATGATCTGACGATTCGCTTTGTCTACCGGATCGACCCTGAGAAGCAGGCCACGCTGAATAAGGCTGCTGCGGCAAGGATCCTGGCGGTCGCTGAGGCGGGATTCGCCACCTGGCTCGCGGGCTTGCAGACCAAAGCGCCCACCGAGAAGGACGCCGGACGCACCCTGCTGGAGAAGCACCTGGGCGATTACACCGCCCGCAACAGCTTCGACTACTTCATCCACAAAGATCTGCGCGGCTTTCTGCGCCGCGAGCTGGATTTCTTCATCAAGAGCGAGGTGATGCTGCTCGACGATATCGAGGAGGCGACCGC
>JBLWKA010000197.1:0-8269 GCA_048381555.1 Oscillochloridaceae bacterium umkhey_bin13 | reverse complement strand
GGCGTGCCCACGCTGGGTGGTGCCGCAGCGCTTACCTCCCTCCCACGGCACAGGGCGTGCCCACGCTGGGTGGTGCCGCAGCGCTTACCTCCCTCCCACGGCACAGGGCGTGCCCACGCTGGGTGGTGCCGCAGCGCTTACCTCCCTCCCACGGCACAGGGCGTGCCCACGCTGGGTGGTCCTGCAGCGCGGCCAGCCTACGACGGCGAAGGGATCTACCCCACGCTGCCTAAGACGACTGGCTGGTGGCTTCAGGCGGCAAAGGTGCCACCCGCACGGTGCGTTCGGCGCGATAGGTGACCAGGCCGGGTGGACCACCCGGGATTTTGCGTACCAACGCCCGCCGACAGATGTCCACTTCGACCAGCGGTTCGGCGCGGGCCTGACTGAAATAGGCAGCGAGCCCGGCCGCCAAGAGCAGCGTCGGCTCGGATGGCTCACGGCCACCCGTCCGCAAAATCACATGCGAGCCGTGAATGGTGCGCACATGCAGCCAGAGGTCTTCGGGGCGACCGATGCGAAAGGTTACCTCTTCGTTTTGGCGCGCACTGCGTCCAATTGCGATCTCGTGCCCATCAGGGGCCAGCACCCGCAATGGGCGGGCCTTGGGTGGGCGCGGGCGACGTTTGGCAGTTGGATCGGGATGCTCACGCAAATAGCCTAGCTCTTCGGCCTCCTGGGCCAGTTGCTCGATCTGGTTGTACTCATCACTCAACTGCAAGAGCGCCACCAGTTCATCCAGGCTCTGCAAACGGAGGGCTGTCGCTTCCATGCGTTCGGGTAACCCAGCCAGGGCGCTCTTGGCCTTATCGTACTGGCGAAAGCGTTCCTGAGCCTGTTCAACCGAGGTTTGGCGCGGATCAAGTGTGATCGTTTCGCCTTCGATCACCAGGCTGGTCTGGCCGGGTTGCAGGCTATGCAAAAATGCGAAGATCATCTCGCCTTCCCAGCGTAGCCGTTCCAGGCCCTGCGCTCGTTCCAGTTCAGTGGCAAGCTGGTCATACTGACGGGCGATCCGCTCCCGGGCACCGGCCAACTGCTGGGTCAGGGCTTCGCGGCGCTGAGCATGGCCGGTAACCGTTTCACGCGCCTGGTAGAAGGCGTCAAGCACGGCGCTCATGCTGGGCAGCGCGGTTGCGCCGGGAACATGGGTCAGGGCATAGGGCGCATAACCGAGTGGCCCGTCTGGCCCCAGCAGCAGACAGGGTTCAGGCGGGGCGCTCATCAGGTCACGCAGGCGGGCAGCCAGACTAAAATGGGGCAGATCCGGCTCATCGACGCTGACCTTGGTGCGCCCCAGCACCCGAAACACTAGTTCCCGGGCGGTCTGGGGCGACAGGCCGCGGTAGGCTTTGACCAGGGCGCGGGCCAGATCACGCTCACCCTCGTCGGCCAGGGCGGCAATGCCAGCGGCGGTCGCACGAGTTGGATCACGCCGCTCAAGGGCCGGTGGCAATTCGTAGATCTGGCGTGGCATGATCACCCGGCTGCTCATGCGGGGGGTGACTCGCTTGATACTATCCAGAATGCGATTATCATCATCCACCAGGATCAGATTGCTCCGCCGATCCTGTGGTTCGATGATCAACTCACAGCGTAACGGCTCGGCTGGCTCGACCAGGCGCTCCTGCGGAAGCCACGGGGCCGTTTCCGGTGCATCAAGTTCAGCTTCGGCGTCCTCATCAAACTCAGCCTCGTCGGCCTCAAGCGCCGGATCGGCAGGGCCACGGCGGTTGCGGATCGCGGGCGCTTTGACTATACTACACAGGACGACCCGTTCGAGGGCTGGCTGTTCAATCGCAACAATCCGCCCGCCCAGCACGTACTTACGAAGCAGCAAGAGCAGCGGCGTATCCTGAGCCACCCCGCGACTCAGGCGGCCTTCACTCAGGTGCAAGCGAGCCAACTGCGGATGCGCCGAGGCAAGCAGGTGGTAGCGCCGCCCATGAGCATAAAGCTCGAAACCCAGACTGAGTGGCCCGGTTTGCACCACGCGTTGCACGCGCCCGCCCAGAATGGTTGCCCGCAGTTCATCTACCACGGCGGCCAGCGTCAGCGCATCAAAATACATGCCGATCTCTTTCAGTTTCACACACGATTATGCCATTACCCGTGCTCAATCCATTGCTCGCCGGCCAGCCTGCCCAACCACTGCTCGTGGTCATTTCGGGGCCATCAGGGGTGGGCAAAGACTCGGTGCTGATGCGCATGCGCAGCATGGGTTTTCCGTTCCATTTTGTGGTCACCGCCACCAGTCGGGCCATCCGCCCCGGCGAAGTGGACGGCTATGATTATCATTTTGTGAGTCCAGCCCGCTTCGAGGCCATGATCCGTGATGATGAACTGATCGAATGGGCCGAAGTGTATGGACAGTATAAGGGCATCCCCAAGTTCGAGGTGCGCCAGGCTATGGCTAGCGGGCGTGATGTGGTACTGCGCATCAATGTGGACGGAGCCGCGACGATCAAGCGGATTGCGCCCGAAGCCCTGTTCATTTTTCTGGCCCCCGGTTCGCCCGATGAACTGCGCCACCGTTTGCTGCTGCGCCGCACCGAACACCCCGACGAGATCGAGCGCCGCTTGGCGGTTGCCGCCCACGAGTTAGCGCAGGTGCGTGACTTTGATTATGTCGTGATCAACCATGAAAACCAGTTAGACGAGGCCGTGGGCCAGATTCAGGCGATTATTACCGCCGAAAAACATCGCGTCTGCCCCCGCCAAGTCCGACTCTAACGCCCTTGATTCCCTTCACAACCCCAGAGCCACAAAGGAACGATCCTAATGACGGCGACGATTAGTGAGCGCTTGGCCGATGATCTGAAAACCGCGATGCGGGCAGGCGAGAAGGCCCGCCTCGAAACGATTCGCAGTGCGCGGGCTGCCCTGCAGCAGGCCCAACTCGAAGCCGCCAAGCAGCAGTATGATGAAGCCGCTCGTGCCATCGAGGCTCAGTTTGCCGATGATCCGGCGGCCCGCGAAGCCGCCTTGGCGACGATTAGTGCGGATGCCCACGCCCCGCTGAGCGCCGAGGCCCAGGAGACCGTGCTGACCAAAGAGGTCAAGCGCCGCCGCGAGGCTGCCGAGATGTACCACAAGGCGGGTCGTCCCGAATTGGCCGCCCAGGAAGAGGCCGAGGCCGCGATCTTGCAAGACTATTTGCCCACCATGCTCAGTACCGAGGAGCTCCGGCCCCAACTCGCGGCCGTGATCGCTGAACTCGGCCTGAGTGGCCCGGCAGCGATGGGCAAGTTGATGCCGGTGTTGATGGAGCGCTTCAAGGGCCGCGCCGAAGGCCGCATGCTCAGCCAGTTAGCCCGCGAGCTTCTGGCAGGCGGATAAGTCATGAACCTTACACGCCGCCGCTGGCTTACGGGCCTTCCGCGGCTAGGGCCAACGTCCTCGGCTGCTGAATTGATTCGGCGTCGGCGCCTAACCCTGGCACTCCAGACCATGTTACTAATGATTGGGATCTGGGCTTCGTTGACGATTCGCTTGCCCGGTCAGTATAGCGAACTCGAAGTTGGCAAGCCCAGCCCGGTTGGGATCTGGGCACCCGACGAGGTTGCGTATGTCAGTGAGGTGCTGACAGCCGAACGGCAAGCGCAGGCCGAAAACAGCCCCGACAATCTGGTCTATGTCTACGACCCGGTCTTGCCGGTGCAACAACGCCAGAGTCTGGTCGTGCTGCTCGATACGATCACCAGCATCCGCGACGATCCCTCCCTCAACCGGAACCAGCGCCTGGCAATCCTGGTCGCCCTGCCCAATGCTTCAGTGCAACTCAGTGATGCGAATGCCGACCTGATCCTGACCCTTGATGATGCAAATTGGGATCAGTTGCGCAGCCAAACCCTGTTGTTGTACGACCGGGCAATTGAACGTTACGATTTTGCGATTGATGAGCGCGCCCTGATCCAGTTGCGGGAACGCTGGCTCAGTTACTGGCTAGCGACCACCAATCTGACCCCAACCCAACGCGAGATGGCGAAACTGTTCACCGAGTCGTTCATCCGGGTTAATCGTGCCCTTGACGAAGCCGCCACCAACCAGCGCCGCGAAGAAGCTCGCAATACGGTGCCGCCACAATCGGTGCGCGTCTTGGCAGGCGAAAATATTGTGCGGGCTGGCGAAATCGTCACCCCGGCCATGCTTGAGAAGTTGCAGCGCACCGGGGCGATGCCCACCCCGTTAGGCTGGGCCGGGATCGCCGGTCGTGGCCTGCTGGCGGCGCTACTGGCGGCGGGCTTTATCGCCTATGCCATGATCTACGAAACCCCGGTTGCGCTGAAGCCCCGCTCGTTGCTGGTGCTCATCCTGGTCATGATAGTTACCCTCTTGGTGGCCCGGATCTCGTTGCCCGTAGTCGAAGATTGGCCCCACTTCTTTCCCCTGGCGGCCACCGCTATTATCCTAGCCGTCGTCTTTAACGGGCGGCTCAGCATCGCCGCCGCAGCCCTGATGGCGACCACCGTTGGTGTGATGCTGAATGGAGCATTGCCGTTAGCCGTTACCCTGTTTGCCAGTTCGGTGGTCGCCGTGCTGGTGGCCCGTAGCGCCGACCGGCTGCTGATCTTTCTGCTCGCGGGCCTGGTCGTGGCCGGGGTGGTCGCAGCGACCCAGGTGGCCTTCTGGCTGATTGAACGCCCACCCGGTCAGAGTGCCAGTTTAAGTGCCACCTTCTTGCCGATGCTGCTCTTTGCCGGTGTGAATGGCACCCTTACCACCATCCTTGCGCTTGGCCTGTTCAATCTGATCAGCCGGGCGGCTGGACAAGTCACACCACTGCAATTAATGGAACTGGCCCACCCATCGCGCCCGTTGCTACGCAAACTGATCCGCGAAGCCCCCGGCACCTATTACCACAGTGTGGCCGTGGGCAATCTGGCCGAAGCCGCCGCCGAAGCGGTTGGGGCCGATGCGCTGCTATTACGGGTAGCGGCCTACTATCACGATATTGGCAAGACGATTCGGCCCTACTTTTTTACAGACAACCAGATGGGCCGCGAAAATGTGCATAACGATCTCGACCCGGTGACGAGTGCGCAGATCATCATTGACCATGTGCGCGAAGGCGTCAAGATGGCACGCGCAGCGAGATTGCCGCCCCAGATTGTGGATTTTATTGCCACCCATCACGGCACCGGCCTGATCAAACACTTCTACCAACAGGCCCTGCAGCAAGAAGACAGTGTGCGCGAAGAGGATTTTCGCTACCCCGGGCCATCACCGCAAACCCGTGAACAGGCCATCCTGATGTTGGCCGACTCGGTCGAAGCGACCGTGCGCTCGAAGGCCCAGAATGGCAAACTGGCCCCGGCCCGTAGCGAAGACGGGCGGAGTGCAGGGCCGGCTGGCACCCAAAGCCTAGAGGAGTTGGTGCAGGCGATTATTGATCTACGGGTACGCGAAGGCGAACTGAGCCAATCGCCCTTGACCATGCGTGAACTGACCCAGATCAAACAGGCTTTTGTGATCAGCCTGCGCTCGATCTACCACCCGCGGGTGGATTACACCCCAGCGATGGCCCGGTAGGAGGATCACAAGCCGCCCAAGGCGGCCTCGATCCGGGCCACGAGCATATCAATCGCGATCAGATTGCGCCCGCCCTCAGGAATGATCAGGTCGGCATACCGTTTAGTTGGCTCGACAAACTCCAGGTGCATGGGGCGCACCGTGCGCAGATACTGTTCGATCACCGAACTGACCGAGCGGCCGCGCTCCTCGACATCGCGGGTGAGGCGGCGGATCAGGCGCAGATCGGGGTCGGCATCCACAAACAGCTTGATCTGCATGCGCCGCCGCAAGACCGGCTCGGTAAAGATCAAGATCCCTTCGATCAAGATGACGGGATGCGGATGGATCGTGCGGGTCGCATCAAGGCGCGCATAGGTCGCAAAATCGTAGGTTGGCACCTCGACTGGCTGCCCGGCTGCCAGCGCATCCAGATGGGCCACCAATAACTCATTATCAAGCGCATTGGGATGATCAAAATTGAACTTGGCCCGCTGCTCCAACGGCAGATGGCTCAGGTCACGATAGTACAGGTCGTGGGGGATGTAGGCGATCCGTTCTGGGCCAACCCGCTGCAAAATCGCCTGCGAGACGGTCGTTTTGCCACTCGCACTCCCGCCCGCGACGCCAATAATGATCGGTGCGCGCTCCACCATCCTGCTACTCCGCATAAAAAGGGCCGAAGCAGCGGCTTCGGCCCTTTGGCATCATTCAGACGTCGTGCGTTCAACTTGACAGGATCGAGCCGCCACGCAAGTCGAAACGAGTTTCAGTCCGAATGATCAAACCGGTTTACACCATGCCTCACAGCTATGAACGTTCGAGTTCAGCCTTTCCGAGGATCTTATTGGTGAGGTAGGTAGCGAGCCAGGCAGCGGCAAGACCAAGAGCAAGATTGAGCAGACCATAGACCAACTTCCGGCGCATATCCTCTTCCACAGGTTACCCCCTTCTACGACCCAGCAGCGTGATAAAGTAGAGCAACTGGGCAATCGATTGAGCAGCGGCGGCCACATAGGTCAGCGCGGCCGCATTCAGCACCGCGCCCACCCCTTTGGCCTCCTCGGCGGTCATCAAATTGTTGCGCATTAGCATTTCGCGTGCCCGCGCACTGGCGTTAAACTCAACCGGCAGCGTGACCAGCGTAAAGGCCACGGCCGCCGAAAAGAGCACCACTCCAAAGACGGCAATGCCATAGCCCAGGTCGCTGCCGGCCATGGCCCCAAGCATCAAACCCACAAAAAAGAGCATCGTACCCAGGTTTGAACCAATATTCGCAATTCCAACAATCCCAGCCCGGGCACGCAGCCAGAAATAGCCCTCTTGATCTTGGGCCGCATGGCCAAGTTCGTGGGCCACAATCGCCATAGCCGCGACCGACGGCTGGGCTGAGCCCTCGGAGAGGCGCATGACCTTGCCGCGAGGGTCATAGTGATCGGTCAACATCCCGCCAATGCGTTCCACCTGCACATGGCTCAGATTCTCGCCCTGCATCAAAATACGGGCCACATCCATACCATTGAGGTCACGTGCATTGCGGACTTGCGACCACTTGCTATAGGCCGACTTGACCTGGAACTGGGCCCACATCGCAAAGAGCATTGCGGGCAGGGCGAAGATAAAATAGGTAGGATCAAAAAACATACCCTGTTACTCCCTCCACATCGTATTGTGGCAGTTACCGTTCAGTTGATCGCATTGACCAAGGCGGATGGGGAGGGGTGTAACCCAGAACGGCGAGCAAAAACCCCCATCCTACGATCTCCAAGCGCCTCAGAGGGGCGAGCCGCCCTGAGGGGATGGGGGCGTGAAGGGGTTCGCAGGCGGGATCTGGCGATCCCGCTTACGGGCCTCGATTGCCCGGCCAAGCAGGACAAGGCTGACCGCAACCGCACCGATCGCGACCCCGAACAAGATCCCCCGCAGCAAGGCATGATCATCCGACGCTGGCACCAGTTGGGCCACATCTTCGGCATAGCTGGGCATGGTAGACCCCCATAGGCAAAGCTATGGCATTGTAGCACGGAGCCGCCTACGACGCCACATGATGGGCCAGGTAGCGATCACATCGCAACTAGCGTGCCACCAACGGCAGATAGAGTTGGCAACCACCCTCGGCTGCTAAAAAGGTCGTAGCGATTAACCGATGACCGGCTTCGCGGGGATGGAAATCGAAGTTCTGTTCAAGTTGGCTCAGATTAAAATCGTAGGGGAAGCGCACGAAGATCAATTGGCCGAGCGTACTGGCATTCGCCTCACGCGGAAAGGCTTCGTAGAGCTGAGCGACGCGAATACAACGTGCGGCAGCTTCGTCCAAAATAATCTGGTTGAGGCGCGGCAGGTCGGTATCAGGGTCAGCATTGAGTTGCGGGAAAACCTGTTTGAGTCCAGGGTAGGGATTATAGTAGGTCGCAATCACCAGTTCACCGGTACGCTCGCCATCAACCGTTAGAGCAGCGGTCAGGCGATCAAGGATCTGCACCAAATTGGTATGAAAGGTAGTCAGGGTTGGCGTGACCGCCACGGTACTGCCGGGCCGAATCACCGCAACCATATCATTGCCACCAATCGTGAGCGTCACCGGACTGACCCGTCGCCCAGCAGCCAGTTCGGCGGCAATAAAGGCTTCGGCCCGTTCGAGTTGCCCACCCGGTGCTAAAAAACTACTACTCGTCTCGCCTGTACTCACCCCAGTACCCGAAGATTGGGCCAGAACTTCCAATTCCAGCGCTGGTTTCGTCGCCTGAAGTTGTTGGTG
>JBLWKA010000196.1:0-8523 GCA_048381555.1 Oscillochloridaceae bacterium umkhey_bin13 | reverse complement strand
ACTGGGACTTCGACGCGGCAAGTGCGTCGAAGACCGGGGCAACGCGTGTTTTCGAGGAGTCGAAGATTCCGCCCGGCATTGGTATTCCTGGTGCGAGTTGGAAAGACGTGTTTCGTGCAGCCTAACGCTCGCCTTCACCTGCGCCATCGGATCGACTGGCACATACGAAAAAGCACCTCGGTCATCCCCGGTTGGCGCGGTTATCGTGAGCTGCACGGCGTCAGGTGCAAGGCGTTGTTAGACGCGAGCAAACTGGAACAGCACGGCCGGTCGGCAGTCAAGGGCCGGGCATACGCTCACCGTCCCCGGCACGGGCGGGCACGCGACTGGCGCTGCACGCGATTGCCGTCCCCGGCACGGCTTCAGCACGCGACTCCCGCTGCACGCGATTGCCGTCCCCGGCACAGCCTGGCATACGATTCGCGTCCCACTGGCACGGCCCCGGCACACGACCACGGTCTGCGGACGTGGCACAGCACGGCCCCGGCACGCGACCACGGTCTGCAGACGGGCACAGCACGGGCGGGCACAGGACTGACGTCTGCGGACGCAGCACGGAACCACCATCCCCGAACGCGCCACAGCGGGCAGTGCCGTCAGCACGCACCCATCTAAAAAGCGGGGCGGGGTGCGGCGGCTAACATGAAGTAGACGGCGATGATGCTACCTACACCCCAATGATCCATGCTACGCGGCGATGATGCTACCTACACCCCAATGATACGTACTACGCGGCGGTCATGCAACCTATGACCCGCCCTGCCTGTGCTACACAGCGGTATTGCTACCTACACCCCGATGATCCATGCTACGCGGTGATTCGGCCACCTATCTCACTCCTGCGTACGCTGCGGATCAGTGTAGCCCATATATTGCTGCGTATCCTGCCGTATCTTTTCTGCCATTCAGACGGTAGAGATCATGACAACTTCTTGAATACCGAAAGCTCCTGGGCATGTCTGAACCAAGCCATCCCCCCAAACTGCTTGATCAAGTGCGGGCTGCGCTGCGTCGCAAACATTATGCGCTGCGTACCGAAGAAGCCTATGTTGGATGGATCCGCCGCTTTATCTTCTTTCATGGCACGCGCCATCCCCGTGAGCTTGGAGCCGCTGACGTGAGCGCGTTTCTGACTCATCTTGCGGTGGAACGTGAGGTTGCGGCTTCGACGCAGAACCAGGCCCTGAGTGCGCTGCTCTTCCTCTATCGCGAGGTGCTGCTGCAACCGTTGAGCGAAGATCTGACGATTGCCTATGCGAAGCGCCCTGAATATTTGCCCACGGTACTGAGTCGTGACGAGGCGCGGGCGGTGCTTGCGGCATTGTCGGGTACGCACCATCTGATGGCGAGTCTTCTGTATGGCAGTGGCTTGCGCTTGCTTGAGTGTCTCCGCTTACGGGTCAAAGATCTGGACTTCGCTCAGCGTCAGTTGATGGTACGCCAGGGCAAAGGAGCCAAAGATCGTGTGACACTGCTCCCTGATCAACTCCATGCAGCCTTGCGAACGCAAATCGCCCACGTTCAGAGCATCCATCAATGCGATCTGCGCGAAGGCTTTGGCGAAGTCGAGTTACCCTTTGCACTTGAACGCAAGTTGCCCAATGCAGCACGCGAATTTGGCTGGCAGTATCTCTTTCCGGCCTCCCAACGCTCAACCGATCCACGCTCGGGAACGATCAGACGCCATCACCTTGATGAAAGCGTGCTGCAGAAGGCGGTGCGTCGCGCGGCACAGCAACTTCAACTGCCCAAACGCGTCACATGCCACACCTTCCGCCATAGTTTTGCTACCCACTTGCTTGAAGCGGGCTACGATATTCGCACGGTGCAGGAGTTGCTGGGGCACGCCGATGTGCAGACAACCATGATCTATACCCATGTCCTGCAACGCGGACCGGGTGCGGTGCGTAGCCCACTTGACACCTAAAATAAAACGGCAGTAGTGCATAAGTAACACTGCTGGGCGCACGGGCGTCTCGCCCGATCAGGCTGGATGCGGGTGGGAAGCCCGCGCGCACAGGATGGCTGTATGGCGCACAGCGTGACTTATTTGGTACGATACGAGTCCATCGCCCTATGCCATCAACTATGCTATTTAGCAGACGACAGCCTGCGTATACTTGACATGCGTACGTGTATACGTGGCGCGTTGTGCGCCGAACACGGCCGTTCCCGCTTTCGTCAGCATCGCTAATAGGAACCAGCCATGGATACGCTACCCACCGCAATCCTCAATCAGGTTATTGACGAGATCTCCGATGGGGTCTACGTCGTTGATCGCAAACGTCGCATCATCTTTTGGAACCGCGGGGCCGAGCGGATCACTGGTTATGCGGCCAGCGAGGTGGTTGGGCGGGCGTGTTGGCATAATCTGCTTGAACACGTTGATGCGAAGGGCTGCCTGATGTGCTTTAACGGCTGCCCGTTGTCGGCGGCCTTGAGTGACCATGCGCCCCACGAAACCCTGGCTTCGCTGATCCATCGGGACGGCTACCGCATGCCGGTGCGGGTGCGCACACGACCGCTAGTTGATGCGGCTGGCGTGGTCTGGGGCGCGGTTGAGACCTTTAGTGATGCGACGAGCGAAACGATGTCACAGACCGAGTTGCGCCAGTTGCGCCAACTCGCCTTGGTCGATCCGCTTACCGAATTGGGCAATCGGCGCTATATGGAAGCCCAAATTGAGAGTGCGCTCAACCTGTTTCAGCGTTACAACTGGGGTTTTGGCCTGCTGATGATCGAGATCGATCACCTTGAACAGGTTTATGCAGATTACGGCCAGGAAGTTGGCGATGTGATTGTACGCATGGTCGGTGCCACTATGGACAATCATCTGCACGGTTCGGATACCGTAGGCCGCTGGGCGGATCATCAGTTTGCGCTGATTGTGCGCCATGTGCAGGCCGAGCAGTTGCGCATCATTGCCGAGCATCTGCGTAGTCTCGTCGCCAGTTCGGCGCTGCGCTCGCCCGCAGGCCCAATTGCGGTCACGCTCTCACTTGGGGCGACCGCGGCACTGCCCGAAGATACGCCCACGACCTTGCTTGAGCGCGCCAGCCAGCAACTTGAGGCCAGCAAGCAGGCTGGACGCAACCGGGTTACGTTAGGGTAGGGACGCATCCCAATCTTCCCGTTGACTCGGGACGCTGGCCCCATGCGCTCGGGAATGGTCTGCGCTACCGTAGGTGGACGTTGGCCCACTGGCCGCCGTCCGCCTCGCTTGGCGCGGGGCTATCCCGAGGTGCGCTATGTCACGTTCTTGGCTGGCCCTGTTGCTGATCATGGCTCTGTTGGCCCCGTTGACGGCCCAACCCCCGTATGTGCGGGCAGAAGGGGGCGCACTAACGGTCACGCAGTGCGATGCGGACGGCCTCGCGGCGGCGCTGGCCCAAGCTGATGCCGTAACCTTCGCTTGTGGGCCAGATCCCGTGACGATCAATCCAGGCGAACTGACGATTGCTACCGGTCGCAGCGTAACCATTGACGGCGCGGATCGGATTACCCTGAGTGGCAGTGAGGCCAATCGGCTCTTTGCGGTCGAGGCCGGGGCGACCCTGACCTTGGTCGGCTTACGGCTGGTCGCCGGGACGGCCCCGAGTGGCGGCGCGATCCTTAATCGGGGCACGCTGCGCCTGCTCGAAATGAGTGTGACCGGCAATCAGGCCATTGCTGACGATGGGGTCGGTGGGGCCATCGCCAATTTTGGCGGCAGTGTGCAGATCAGCGCCAGCGAACTGCGCGGCAATCTGGCTCCGGCTCAGGGCGGTGCGATCTATAGCCGTGATGGGGCCTTGATTATCGAAACGAGTTCCCTAGAGGCGAACCAGGCCCGTGATGGTGGGGCCATCGCCAGTTTAGGCAGCCTGACGATCCAGAGCACGACCTTGCACGCGAATGTCGCGATCAATGGGGCGGGCGGCGGCGTGGCGATGCTGGGCGGCGGCGCGACGATTACGGCGAGCAGTCTAACCGAAAATGTGGCTTTCCAGGGCGGTGGGCTGTTTATTGGCGGCGACCCACCCGCCGAGGTCAGTCTGAGTACAAGTTTGTTTGAGGCCAATCAGGCTAGTTTTTTTCGTCTGAATGGCGCGGGCGGCGGCGGGATCTACAACGAGGGTCGCTTGCTGATTGCGCAGACGACGCTGGCGGGGAACCGGGGCCGTTTGGGTGGTGGCGTGGCCCATTTTGGCCCCGAAGGCCAGGTGCAGATCGTTGACTCGACCCTGTACGCCAATGGTGCCGAGCTCGGCGGCGGGTTGTGGATCAGCGCCGGACGTGATCACACCCTGCTGAATACGACCCTGAGTGGCAACGAGGCCAGTCTGGCAGGCGGTGGGCTCTATCACTCAACGGCAAGCACGAGCCTGCGTCACCTTTCGCTGGTCAATAATCTGGCCCAGCGTGGGGCCAATCTGGCCGCGCCTAGTGGCGAAGTGCTGGTGCAAGCGCTGCTGCTGGCCGCTCCGCGCACAGGTGGCAATTGTAGTTTCGAGGATTTTAGTTCGCCCTTGCAGTCGCAGGGCGCTAACCTGGCCGATGATGGTAGTTGCGCCTTTGCGGGCTTGGCGGATCGCAATTTTGCCGATCTGGTGCCCGGTGACTTGCGCGAGCATGGCGGGCCGACCCTGACCCATCTGCCGAATGTGAGCAGTCCGGCGCTGGATGCAGCCCCGATCACGGGTTGTCCAGCCACAGACCAACGTGGGCTACCTCGGCCCGCTGGGCGCCAATGCGATAGCGGGGCGACCGAAATTGGGGCCACCCCCGCCCCGGATGCGCCCGCCTTGCAGCCCTTTGCGCCGCCGGGTGCGCCGCGACCCAGCCTGAGCCTGAGTCCCAACCGGGGGTCGGCGGGCCAGACGATCATTGCAGCGGGTCAGGCTCCGTTGGGCGCGGGCGGGATCTTGATCGCCACGGTGCTGAACGGGCGCACCATAGTCGGGGCCGAAGCCCAACTGGGGGCGGATCGCAGCTATCGCGCCGAGTTGATCATTCCGCCGGATCTGGCCCCTGGCCCGGTGCAGATCTGTGTGCTGCCACGCGGGCTGGCAGGGGCCGCGCTGACCTGTGCCACGCTGACGGTTGAGCCAATGCCGGGTGCCCAGGTGCAGGTCAGCAGTGCGTTGCTCGCTGGCTCCGCGGCTCAGTTGCAGCTGTTTGGGCCTGATCAAACCCTGGCCTACAGCGTGCCAATCAACCAGAGTGGCGCCGCTCAGTTGAACAACCTGGCCCCAGGCGTTTATCGTTACGCCGTGAGTGGTCAGTTGAGCCAACCCGTCGCCGGTGGCGTGATCGCCTTGCGGCCCGGCGTGGCGACCGATCTGAGTAGCCTGCTCCGAGCGAGTCAGTTGTGTGTCCAGGCTCCGGCGGTCTGGGTCAGCAGCGAGGTTGGGGTGCGCCCGCCCGACGTGCCGAGCCGCCCGTCGCCCTATGCCGGAGCGCGGGTTATTGGCCCGGCCCTGACCACGAATAAGACGGTGCTGAACTTGGTTGATCAGATCTTGCGTGAGCGCCTGGCGCAGGATCGTTTTGGCACCTACATCAATGGTGTGCAGACCATGGTCACGTTTCAGGCCCATCCGCAGACCAGTCGCCCGGCCGAGCGGGTGATCTTTCGCTTTTTTGATCCCGAGGGGCGGCCCATCCTGGGCAGCGAACGCCCAGTGCCACCACCGTTTGTTTTGCCCTTTGATGTGGGCACGCTGCCCGCCCGTTCCAGCCCAACCCAAATGTCCAGTATGACTGTCACGCCGGTAGTTGATGGCAAAGAGGTCAATTGTGCGCCGCGTTTTCCGATTGATGTGCTGCCGAATCCAATTAAACGCCCCGGCGTGCAACCGGATCCCTATAGCGACATACGCTTTAACCCGGTGGCACGGCAGTACGAATTCAAGCTCAGCCTGATCCATGTGCCGGGAGCCTTGCCCTGGAGCTATGCCACGCCGGATCTGCCGATCTTCGGCGTCTTGAACAACCGGCTCAATCTGGCGATCCAGACCAAGGGCGTGATCGATCTGGAAGGGCGCACGACGATCAACTCGTTCGAGTCGATCAACGAAGTCTACCTCCTCAATAACCGACTGCTTGGCCCGAATGGGCGTGACCCGCTGACTGTGGTCGCCAAAAATGCGAATAGCACCTGTGTCAGCCAGCCGCTCAGTTTTGGGCCGGAGCGCTGGGACCAGCAGCAGTTTTTGGTGCAGTTTGCGAATGTGGGCGGCAAGGTTGGCCTGGAGCCAAAAAAACCCATCCCGCTCTTCCCGCTCCCCAGTCTGCTGGGTGTGGTATTTGCACGGATCGGGGGCTCCAATGAGGCCGGTGTGCTGATTGCGGGCTGTGTCGCCCCGTTTCGACCGGCGGCGGCCATGGTGATCGAGCCGTATTTCGAGAAACAGCGCACCCAGGGGCTTGATGTACACCTGCTGGCCGGAGCTAGCCGGATTGCGGCCGAACTGTTCAGCCGCGAGCGGGTGAGCATTGTGCTGAGCACCAATCTGATTGGCAACCAGCCCGGCTTGAATACGCCCGACTTGTGTTTGCAACTGTACTACGAGGTACGAGCCTGGATCAAGCCGCCGTTGCTGCCAACGCTGTCGGAGACGATTCCTTTGCCGGTGGTTGACCAGTGCCTCACCGATCTGGCAGCGCCAGCGGCGACCAGCCCACCCGCTTTGGGCGAACTGCTCGCCGAACCGATTGTCGCAACCGCCGCCGACGGGCAAGCCATGGTCGCCTTTGTCGAGCAGGCCCCCGGCACGGAGCGCAGCCAGATTGTGGTGCGGCTGCGCACGGCGGCGGGCGTATGGGGCAGCCCGGTCACGCTCAGCAGTACCGAGCGGGCGGCGAGTTCTCCGGCGCTGGCCTTTGTGGGGGCTGGCAACCTGCCGTTGGCGGTCTGGGTCGAAAATACGCTCAGCGCGAACGAGGCTGCGGCGCTGGGCGATGATCTGGCTGCGATGCTCAATCACCAGGAACTGTTTTTTAGCCTGTGGCGCGATGGGGCCTGGAGCACGCCGACGCGTTTGACTGACGACGCACTGGCCGATGGCTTGCCCACGCTGGCCGGTCATGCCAATAGCGCCTTGCTGGCCTGGGTGCGCGATGGCGATGGTGATGCGGCCACCCGCGCTGATCAACAGATTGCGGTGCGCCTGTTCAACCCGACCACGGCCCAATTCGGTGCGCTCACGCTGCTCAATGGCGGCGCGGGCCTGAATGGTGACGTGGCGGCGGCCTACGGGCCGAGCGGTACGCCCTATCTGGTTTGGGTGCATGATGCCGATGCCGATCTGCAAACGGCTGACGACCGCCGCATGGTCGTCAGGGGTCGCCCGGAAACGAGTTGGCTGCCGATCAACACAAGCAGCCTGCCCGCTGGGGTTGACTCGCCGACGATCAGTGCTGGCCCTGAGGGCTTGCGCCTGGCTTTCCTGGTGCGCGACCCTGAAGAAGATGGCACGACCCCGATTCTGGGCACCAATGGCGTGGTCTGGACGGCGCGCTCAGTCTTCACGAGTCTGGATGCGAACCCGTTGCGGGCGGCTGATGGCAGCCTGATCTACGGCGAGCGCCCGGTACTGGCCCGCCAGGGCGACGAGAGCCTGTTGCTGCTGCGCCAATTTGGGCAGGATGCTGACGCCGCACCCGGCCAATTGGCGTTGGCTCAGGCCAACACGGGCCTGAACTTCGGTGCGCCTCTCCCCCTGAGCAACGATACCCGTGAGCAGTGGCAAGGCAGCTTGGCGATTGATCCGCTGACCCGCCAGGCCTTGATTGTGCAGATGACCCGTGGCGAGGCGACGACGGTGGCGACCCAATTGTTGGGAAGCGGCCCTATGGCCTTAAGCGCCGCTGCCAGTCCGCCCGAACTGATCACGTTCGAAGCCACAGCGGACCCGGCCCTGCTTGAACTAACCGCCAGCCCGACGCTACCGCAGGCGGGTACGTTGGTGCAGGTACAGGCCCAGGTGCGCAACCTCGGCCGCAATCCTAGCAACGCGCTGGTCGTGAGCCTCTACCGGGGCACGCCGGGCAGCAGCACGCTGGTGGCGGCGCGTCCGTTGGCCGAAGCACTGGCCTTTGGCGCAAGCGAAACGGTGTTGTTCACGGTCGAGAGCGACGGGAGTGAGTTGCCGCTGTACGCCGAAGTAACCGGCGCGGCCAATCAGAACCCGGCCAATGATCAGGCGAGTGTGCTGATTGGCCGCCCAAGTGCGCCGACGATCAGTGCGGCAGGGCTGGCGCTGGATGGGGTCGCCGTGTCCCTCAGTTGGCAACCGGCTCCCGCCGAGTTTCCGCTCGGCTATCAGGTCTTGCGCAGCGCCAGCCCCAATGGTTCGTTCGAGTTGATTGGGGCCAGTGCCAACACTGACTTTGTGGATGCGCAAGCCGTTGCCGGGAGCCAAAACTGTTATGCGGTGCAAGCCTATAGCGCGAGTGTGTTGGGGCCAGTGAGTGCGCCGGTCTGTGTGGCAGCGGCGACCCAACAACTCTTCTTGCCATTGATTCGGCGGTGAAGTGGGA
>JBLWKA010000195.1:5611-8743 GCA_048381555.1 Oscillochloridaceae bacterium umkhey_bin13 | reverse complement strand
CCGGGGAACGCGCTTCCCGCAAGGCACCTGTTCGCCACCCGACACGCCGGGGAACGCGCTTCCCGCAAGGCACCTGTTCGCCACCCGACACGCCGGGGAACGCGCTTCCCGCAAGGCACCTGTTCGCCACCCGACACGCCGGGGAACGCGCTTCCCGCAAGGCAACGTCTTGTTCACCAACGTGAGGGTCTGGGAGAACATGGTTCTCCCAGAATCCCCCCGCCGGTCAGGTGCGCAGCACGTGACCGGCGGCCAAAAACCCAAAGCAACCGTATGTTCAACAAAGTCTTAATCGCCAATCGTGGTGAAATTGCGGTGCGCATCGCCCGCACATGCCGCGATCTCGGCATTCCCACCGTGGCCGTCTACGAACCAGGCGATATGGGTGCCCTGCACGTACGCCTGGCCGATGAGGCCCGCCCGCTCACGTCGCCACTCGGCTACCGTGATCCCGACGAGATGCTGGCCGTCGCCAAAGCTGCGGGAGTTGCGGCCGTCCATCCAGGGTATGGCCTGATCTCCGAACACCTGGGCTTTGCCCAGGCTTGTGCCGAGGCCGGCATTGTTGTGGTGGGGCCAGGCCCCGAGGTTCTGGCCAGTGTGATTGATAAGGTTAGTGCGCTCGAACGGGTGCGAGCGGCCGGCATCGCTACCACCAAACCTTCGTCGCGCACCTTCACTCCCGACGAGGTTCCGGTGCTGCTTAAAGCCGCCGAAGAAGTTGGCTACCCGTTGCTGGTCAAAGCGCGGGCGGGCGGGCGTGGGCGCGGTACCCTGATTGCCCGTAAGGCGGCGGAACTGCCCGACGTCGTACTCCGTGCCTCGGCCGCCGCCCATAATGTCTACGGCGATCCGCACGTCTACCTCGAAGCGGCGGTCTTACCCTCACGGTATATCGAAGTCCCGATCCTGGGTGATCAGCACGGCAACCTGATCCATATGGGCGACCGCGACGGCTCGATCCAGCGCAATACCCGCAAAGTCGTCGAAGAGGCCCCGGCACCGGGGTTGACCCAGCCCCAACGCGAAGCGATCTGGGCCACCGCACTTGACGTGGCCCGGCTCTTTGGTTGCAAAGGGGCCTGCACGATCGAGTTTGTGGTTGATGGTGACGGCAACCATCTCTTCACCGAAGTCAAGCCACGGCTCCAGGTCGAACATCTGGTGACCGAAATGATCACCCGGATTGATGTGGTGCGCGAGCAGTTACGCATCGCGGCGGGCCAACTCCTAGGCTACGACCAAGAGCAGGTGCATCTGCGCGGCCATGCGATCTTCTGCCGGATCAACGCCGAAGATCCCTGGCACGGCTATCTGCCCAGCCCGGGTACCATCACGGGTTTCCGCATTCCAGGTGGCCCAAATATCCGCATAGACAGTTATGTCTATGCCGGGGCCGAAGTGCCCGTACGCTACGACTCGTTGCTCGCCAAACTGGTAGTCTGGGGGGCCACCCGCGAAGAATGTCTGAACCGCATGCACCGAGCCCTCCAGGAATGCCAGATCAGTGGCGTACAGACCAACCTGGGGCTGTTGCGCCTGCTGGTGGCCCATCCCGAATTTGTCTCGGGTGAGTATAGCACCGAGTTCAGCCGGGTGCGGTTGATGGATGCCGCCCCGCCAGGCGAAAATCTGCGTGACCTGGCCGCCGTCGTCGCCCTCGCCTTCCAGGCGCGATCCCAGGCTGGTCAGCCCGCGACACCCACATCCTTCACCAGCGGCTGGCACCGCGATAGCCGGAGACTCCCCCAATGAACAAACTCCTTGTAACCATTGACGGCCAGGAGTTCGAGGTCGAGGTGAGTGGCCCGCCCGGGGATGATGGGTTTGCCACCGTGCTCGTCAACGGCGAACCCTTACGGGTCGCCTTGCGCTTCGGTCAGCCCCCCGAGGCGATCAACTGGGCGCTGGTCGAAACACGGCCCTACGAACTCCAACTCGACCGCGAGCTGCGCTGGCTCCAATCGCCCCAGGGCCGCCACAGTCTTCACGTACGCGATCTGGAAGCCGGGGTGGTACGTCCGATCAGTCGCGATGGACGAATCAAGGCCCCGATTCCTGGGATCATCCGGCGCATCCTGGTGCAACCCGGCCAACCAGTCGAGTTGGGCCAACCCGTGTTGGTGCTCGAAGCCATGAAGATGGAGAACGAGATTGTGGCTCCACGGGCGGGAACCGTCGGCCCGTTAAACGTCCAGCCCGGTCAGACCGTGGTGCTGAACGAATTGCTGGTCGAGATTAGGTAAGAGGGTAGCTGGGGGTTCAGAGAACCCCCAGCTACCCTCTTTCCCTCTTAATCATCACACAGCCTCACAACCATCCGAAACACGTCACTCTCGCTCAGGATGCCTACCAACTGGGTACCGTCAACCACGGGTAGGCCACTCAAGTGATGGTCAAGTAACAATTGGGTCGCCTGGCGCATCGAGGTTGTCGCCGTGACGGTGATCGGATCACCGGTCATCACTTCGGCGACGGTGGTTCCGGCGAGCGCAAAGCGGGCCTCGTGCCAGCCCTGTTCGGTGCGCTGGAAACTCACCACACCCTCAATGTCGCTGCGGGTAATAATGCCAACCAGGTGGCCCTGGGGGTCAATCACTGGCAGACGGTGAACCTTATGGGCGCGCATGCGCTCGTAGGCTTCGACCGCTGAGCTCTCGGGGCTGATCGTGATCGGCTGCTTGGTCATCCAATCTTGCACCTGCGAGCGGATCGGCTCCATAGTTATGCTCCTCGCCTACATCTTTATCTCGCAGCTATGATACCAGTAAATGCCCACTTTGTGATCAATGTCGCAAGCGCATCTAGGGCAATTGCATCTTCCGTCGGTACGTGCGCTGCCGTCGGGCTGAAGCCCCCGGCTACCGTTGCAAAGCCCGCCTACGCGGGCTGGACAGGCCACGCAGGTGGCCTTCGCTTGCCATAGCCGAGGCGTTTACGCCCACAGTACGGGCGTGCAAACCGACTTTGACGTAGTCCTGAGCGCATCTGATCGCGGTGGGGGGGGGGGGGGGGGGCGCCCCACCCCCCCCCCCCCCCCCCCACCCCCCCCCCCCCCCCCCCCCCCACACACCCCCCCCCCCCCCCCCACCGCCCCCCCCCCCCCCGCGGGCCACCCCCCCGGTGGGGGTC
>JBLWKA010000195.1:0-5601 GCA_048381555.1 Oscillochloridaceae bacterium umkhey_bin13 | reverse complement strand
GGCCCAACCCGGGAGATGTCGGGCGGGCGGGCGCGGGCGGGGGGGGGGGGGGGCGGGCGCCCCCCCCCCCCCCCCCCACCGCGATCAAAACCTACCCCCTACGCATCCAGACTCACAATGCCCCGCCGCACCGCGTAGCGGATCAGATCAAGCGGCGTATGCAAGCCGAGTTTGCGCATCATACTGGCCCGGTGACTGTCTACGGTGCGCACCCCGATCATCAGCCGTTCGGCGATCTCGGCGCTGGTCATGCCCTGGGCCGCCAGATACAGAATTTCGCGCTCGCGGGCCGTCAGGGTCTCGTACAGATCCAGACTACTCTCGGCGGTCTGACTGGCATAGGCGTCGAGTGCCCGTTCCGAGAGTGGCGGGCTAAGGTAACGCCGCCCACTCGCCGCCTGGCGCAGTGCATAAATAAAATCGCCCGAAAGGGCTTCTTTCAAAACGTAGGCCGTCACCCCCAGGCGCAACGCCTCGCGCACATAGGACTCGTCGGCATGCATCGAGAGAATGACAATGCGGGTGGCCGGGGCGGTCTGACGGGCTTGGCGGGCCACTTCAAGGCCACTGAGGCCCGGCATCATCAGATCAACGACAAGCAGATTAGGCTGAACCCGCTCGACCAGCGCCAGCGCCTCGGGGCCATTGCCAGCCTCTTCTACTTTTGCATCGGCCAATTCCTGCGCAATCAAGGCACGCAGACCGGCTCGCACCACCGCATGATCATCAGCCAGCACAATCGAGAGCGGACTCATCCAGGGTCCTCCATGGGGGGCAACGGAAGCTCGGCAAGTACGCGGGTGCCAGTTCCGGGGGCTGATTCGACCGTCAGGGTGCCACCAGCCAGGCGCACCCGTTCTTGCATGCCAATCAAGCCACTCGAACTTTGATCAGTGAGCGCCGCGTCAACCACAAAACCACAGCCTTCATCAACAATTTGGGCCACGAGCAGATGACTGGTTGACCAGACTTGGACGATTGCCCGTTGCACTTTGGCATGGCGCGCCACGTTGGTCAGGGCCTCTTGCACAACCCGATAGAGAGTTGCGGCAATGCCGGGTGGCAACGCCCGATCAAGCCCGGTCTGTTGCAACTGAATCTGAATGCCGGTTTGATCACTGTAACGACGGGTGAACCAGATCAGGGCAGGCAAAAGACCCAGATCGTCAAGCATCGCCGGACGCAAATTGAGCGAAAGGGTGCGCACCTGGGTCGTGAGTTGGTTGATCTGGCGCTGGATCTGGCCAATCCGCTCGCGCAACATTTCAGGGGGCATGCGCTCGCTCACCGTCAAGGCCAGACTCAGACTAGTCAGCATCTGACCGATCTCGTCGTGCAGCTCACGTGCCAGATGGGCGCGTTCGGTCTCTTGCACCGCAACCAGACGCTCGGAAAGCGCCCGCATGCGTTCACGGCCGGCCGCAACTTCACTAAACAGGCGCGCATTTTGCAAAGCGATTGCCGCTGGGGTTGCCAACAGTTCAGCCTGGTTGACATGCTCTGGCGTGAAGAAGGCGGGTTCGGTTTTATCTAAACAGAACAGTCCCAACACTTCTTCGCCCGCAATCAACGGAACCCCAAACCAACTACGCACATGAGCTAAACCCGAGAGCGGATTCCAGCGCACGGCCACTTGCGTATCAATCACCATAAAGCTGCGCCGTCGCTCGATCACGGTCTGGTAGGCCGGGGCGTCGGTCAGCGCGACGACCGTAAAGGGCTGGCCGTCAGCGACGCCAAAGCGTTCGTAGCCCCGGGCGGCCCGCACCGCTAAACGGTTCTCACCTTCAAACAAGACCACGCAGCCACTATCATAGGGTACCAGACTGGCCAGATGATCAAGCAAAGCCTCCATCACCTTGCGGGGATCAAGACTCCGGGTCAGGGCCATATTGGCCGAATGCAGCACCTCGGCCACATGGCGTGCCATCCGTTCGGCAGCCAGGGCGCGTAAGAGCGGCGCGACTTCGGCGGGATCACCCCCAGGAAACTCGGCCTCGCGGGGGGCAGCTTTTGGTTGAAGTTCCATATATTGGAAGTATACGTCCTTTATAATCATGCGTACAGGGCTTTTACCCGCCCGTTCGCTGCATTATTTTACCCGTCTTTAGCGTTCTATACGTATTATGCAACACCACAAACCTGCTTTCCGCGCCACCCTGGCGCTACTCAGTTTCACGCTCTTGTTCACCCTGCTGGCACTGCCGCCAGTTACGGCCCGTTCGAGCCCGCCGCCCACTGATCAGGCGTTGCCAACCGATCAACTGTTGGTGCGCTTGCATGCTTCGGCTTCCGATACGCTAACAACCAATAGTGTGCAACCGCTGCTGTCGCGCCTCAGTCGCACGATTGCCACGCCGCTGCACCTGATGCGGACGACCGCTTCGGGCGAACTGGTCTTGCGCCTCGATCAGCTCCAGTCCCAGCACGAGGTCGCCGCCATGGCCGCACGCCTCAGCCAAGATCCGGCGGTGCAATTCGCCGTTCCCGATAGTCGCCTCCAAACCACGCTTACGCCAGACGATCCCGGGTACGCGAGCTTTGGCTGGCCGCTCCAGCCGCTTGGCCCGGGGCGCTATGGGATCAATCTGCCGGCGGCCTGGATGATCACTACCGGCTCTCCGAATGTGGTGGTGGCGGTACTTGATACTGGCGTGAGGCTGAATCATAGCGAACTGATCGGACGTACGCCCGCAGGCAATCCTGGCTATGATCTGCTCACGGATAGTTTGCAGGCTGGTGATGGTGATAGCCGCGACCCCAATCCCACCGACGAGGGCGATTTTATTACTGCCGCCGAGTCCGCTGGCGGTCGTTTTGCGGGTTGCCCCGTGACCAATAGTAGCTGGCACGGCACCCACGTGGCTGGGATTGTGGGGGCAAGAGCCAATAACGGCCAGGGTAGTGTTGGGGTCACCTGGGATGCCCTGCTGCTGCATGTGCGGGTTCTCGGCAAGTGTGGCGGCTATATTTCGGATATTGCCGACGGGATTCGCTGGGCCGTAGGCGAGCCTGTGTTTGCCACGACGACGAACCCCAATCCGGCCCAGGTGCTCAATTTGAGCCTTGGAGGGCAAGCCCAATGCAATCCGGTACTCCAGAGTGCGATCAGCAGTGCGATCAATCAGGGGGCCGTGGTAGTGGTTGCCGCAGGCAACTACAACCGTGATGTGAGTACAACCCAGCCTGCCAATTGTAGCGGGGTGATCGCGGTGGCCGCAACCGGCCGCAGTGGCGAGCGTGCCCCCTATAGCAACTTTGGCAGTCTGGTGAGTCTGGCCGCGCCTGGGGGGGTGCGGGCGAGCGACGGCGCAATCTACGCACCACTTGACCAGGGCCTGCAGCGCCCCGTAGGCGATAGTTACGGGTTTTATCAGGGAACCAGTATGGCCGCGCCCCATGTGGCCGGGGTGGTAGCCCTGTTGCGTTCGGTCAATCCTGGCCTGAGTTCCGACGAGATCAAACGCATCCTTCAGGTGACCGCCACGCCTTTTCCACCCGAGAGCGACTGTGTGGATCGGTGCGGTGCGGGGATCCTGAATGCCGGGGCTGCCGTCGAAGAGGCCGCCCGCCGCGTGCGTACCGTCACGTTCCTGAGTGCGACGTCGAGTTGGCGTGCTGGCGAAACGGTCAGCCTGCCACTGCGCCTGAACTTGGCCGCTGCGACCCCGTTGAACCTGCCGTTTCAGGTCAGTCACGCCGATAATCCCGAAATCCTGTTGAGCGGGAGCCTCGAAGTTGCCCCAGGTACCCGTGAGGCCCAACTGAGCTTTATGCTACCTACGCTTACTGTTGGCGATCCCGCCCCGCAGTTGCTTGTGCAGCTTGAGGCGATGGGTCAACTTGGCCTCGGTGCGCTGGCAAGCCATCAGGTGACGATCCTCCCGCCAGCCCAACCCGCGATTGGCTTAACGCCGCAAACCCCGGCCTTCGGCGATCAGCGCGCCCGTACCCTGAGTGCCAGCCAAACGGTGACGATCACCAACCAGGGTGATCTGATGCTCCAACTTGATGCACTTCATCTTAGTGGGCCGTTTCAGCGCAGCGGCGGTTCCTGCCCCACGACCCTGCCTACGATCCTGGCCCCAGCCAGCAGTTGTACGGTGGAACTGGGGTTTGAACCAATCCGGGCGATCCGCAGTGCGGGCAGCCTGACGATTACGAGCAACGCCCCCGGTTCGCCCCATCAGGTCAGTTTGGATGGGCGGGGGGTAACGCCAGCGCTTGGCTTTGGCCCAACCAGCTTCAGGTTCGCACCGCAACTAGTGGGAAGCAGCAGCCCAACGCGGGCGATCACGATCACCAATCCGGGCACAGCCCCCTTGATGATCGAGGCGCTCAGCGTTAACGGGCCATTTGCATACGATCGCGGCAATTGTCCCGCGACCTTCCCTGCCAGCATGGCAGCAGGCAACAGTTGTACGGCACTGGTGAGTTTCACGCCCCAGGAGACCGGAACCGGCACCGGTGCGTTGCAGGTCACGACTGATCTGCCCGGCGCGATCTACGAGGTACCGCTCAGTGGGGTTGGGCTGGCCCCTGCCCTGACCCTTGATCAGAGCCGGATCCATTTTGGGAGCCAGGCGACCGCGACTACCAGCGTCTCGCGGAGTCTGATTCTGAGCAATTCCGGCGATTACCCCTTGACCCTAACCGCGCTCGAACTCGCTGAACCAGCGTTTGGCAATGCTGAGGGCACCTGCCCCGCTGTGCCAATCCAACTCGATCCGGGTGCCAGTTGCAGCCTGAGCTTGACCTTTACGCCAAGCGAATCGAGCAGCTATAGCGGCACGCTCCTGCTGCACAGCGACGACCCACGCGGCCCGCAACAGGTCGAACTGGTCGGAATCGGGACGGCAGACCCAGCCCCGAGTGCGCACCTCGATCCGCCGACGCTCCGCTTTGATGGCCCGCCCGGCCCGAACCAACCCGCACAAGCCGTGACTCTCCAAAACCAGGGGGCGGCCACCCTCACCGTAAGTACCCTTACCCTTGATGGCGAGGCCTTCGCGCTCGACACCAGCACATGTGGCGAATTGCCCTTCATGCTCGACCCTGCTCAAGCCTGTACGCTCAGCATCGTTTTGTTGGCAAACGATCCGGGGGTCTACAGCGGAAGCTTGCGCATGACGAGCGATGACGGCGCGGGCGAGCGCAGCGTGGTGTTACAGGCGGCTGTGCTTGGCGAAGAGCCGCCCCCAGCCAGCGGTCGGTTAGATCTGCTGGATATCGTGCTCAATGACGAAGTCGTCATGATCAATGTGACCGTACAACGTGAAAGTGGCAGTGGCCCCCTTGTGGTGCCCTACTACCTCATTGCCGAACGGCCCGTGCCTGACGCCAACTTGATCGTTGCCCGGGGCACCTTCGTCTTGGATCCCGCCATGGAGGGCATGACGCGGGTGTTTTTCCTGGATCGGCTGGTCTTGTATGGTGTCACCGCCCTCAGTCTCGTAAGCCCTGATACGGAGGGCGCGACGACGCCCATACCACCGCAACGGAGGCTCCTGCCACCTGAAACCTATCAGGTGTACGTGCCGCTGGTCTATGTGCATGGATCGTAGGGGCAGCCCGTGTGGCTGCCCTGGGCAGCCACATGGG
>JBLWKA010000194.1:0-9086 GCA_048381555.1 Oscillochloridaceae bacterium umkhey_bin13 | reverse complement strand
ATCCGCAGTTACCGGCTGATGCCTTGGCGCGTGCCATGCTCGGCACGGTGGGCTGGGTCGCGCCCGGTGAACCGTTTGACGGCGACCTGTTAGCGGCGGCGACCAGCAGTACGGCGAGTGCGGCGCGACTGGCGGTGCGGCGGCTGCGCGACCTGGGGCTGTTACGCAGCGACAGCGGCTTGCTGCGCGTGCATCGACTCGTCGCCGCCTTTAGCGAAGTCACCGTCAGTGAGGCGACGCACCGCGATGCGCTGGCCCAGGCCCTGATCACACGCAGCGAACAGGTCTACCTGAACCAACAACCGGCTGAAGTGCCCTTACTCTTGCCGCACATGGCCCGCCTGGATGCACGCAACCCCCAACCCGCGCCGGAACTGCTCAACAGCATGCCCTTCCTGTTTGAACTGATCGGCGACCTGCACAGCAGCCGCGCCTACGCCCAACGGGCCTATGACGCGCTGGCAAGCCAGGCCCAACTCGAAAGCGTATTGGGGGCCGAGGTGATCGCCAATCTGGCCGAATGGCAACGCTTGCTAGGCGACCGTGCAGCGGCGCGTCCGCTGTACGAACAGGCGCTCGCCATTCGACAGCGCATCCTGGCCCCGGACGACCTGGCCCTCGCCGAGAGCCACAACAACCTGGGTGAGTTGCTGCGCGAACAGGGCGAGTATGCCGACGCCCGCTATCATTACGAGCAAGCACTTAACTTGGCGCTGCGCAAGGGCGGCCCGGAACACAATACCACGCTGGCGGCGCGCAACAATCTGGCGCTCCTGCTGATCAGAATGCAGTTCCACCAAGAGGCCGCCGCGCAACTGCGCCCACTAATCGAGGCCGCCAGTCGCATCTTTGGGCCAAACGACCCGCGGGTGGCGACCGCCAAGATCAACCTCGGGCGGGCATTGCTCGCGCTCGGCGACCTGAACGAAGCGCGTGAAATCCAGCGTCAGGCCGTGGTGAGCCTGACCGACACCTTGGGCGAGCGCCACCCGACGACCCTGCTTGGGCGCTTGAACGCGGTCGAACCACTGATCGCCTTAGGCGAACGGGCGGCAGCGCTGAGCGAATTGCGCCTACTGGAACCCTTGCTCAGCAGCGCCTACGGGCCGCAGCACCCCTTGATGGAACGAGCGCGAGGTTTATTGGGCGAACTTGGGGGGAAATAGTGATCAGCGTTCATCAGCCGGGGAGAGCGGCGGCAACACAACCAGTTCATAGACATCAGCGAGGGCCAACCCAACCTGGATCGACGCAAGGGTCAGCGTGGCTTCAGGCCCAACGGCGTCAGTGAAGATCCAGGCGTGATCCTCGGTGCGCAGAAAACGTTCGATGCGGTAGCTCTGCTGTGAGACCAAAAGATACTCTTTGAGGCTCGGAATGGTTCGATAGTTCTGGAATTTGACACCGCGATCATAGCGTTCGGTTGAGGGGGACAGGATTTCAATGATGATCGTTGGGTTGACCAGGGTAAAGATCTCGCCAGCATAATATTCATGTTTAACAAGACTCACCCGCTCCCGCTCAAGATATTCCGCCTCGGTGAGATAGGCGTTTGGTTGCGCAGTCATATGGAATCCTTGCCTTGGGTAAGCTAGATCATGAGCTAGATTATAGCTAACATAGCGACTAAGTATCACCACAAGATGACAAAACTGTCATCTGAAAAGCCCCCGATTGCGCAAGCGCGACCGGGGGCTTTTGGCTACTTAATCATAGGCGCATTTTTCGCCTTGTGGTTATCGCACTAGTTGTACCAGGAGTTCAGGCTATGTCTCATGCCAGCGTCATTGTTCGCCTCGTCGTCGCCCTGCTCGTCGGACTGACCATCGTCGGTGTAATCCCTGCGCAGCCGATCCAAGCCCAGACCGCAGAACGCTGTTTTGCCGAGACCAATCAGTGCATTCGTGGGCCGATCCGCGAGTATTGGGAGCGCAACGGCGGCCTTACTGTCTTTGGCTTGCCGATTACTGCGCAGCGCGTCGAGGATGTCGAGGGCCAGACCCTGCAAGTGCAGTGGTTCGAGCGTGATCGCCTCGAAATTCAGAGTAACGGTGCCGTAACTGCTGGGCGGTTGGGCGTCGAACGCCTGGCACAGCAGGGCATGCCCTGGCAATTCGGGTCTGGAGAGGCCGCCAATCCCGATTGCCTCGCCTTTGCCGAAACAGGCCACCGCGTGTGTGGTGCCTTTGCCAACTACTGGCAGAACAACGGCGGCCTCGTGCGCTTCGGCTTCCCGATCACCGATGCCTACGAAACCGAGATCGAGGGCAAAATGCTGACGGTGCAATACTTCGAGCGCCGTCGTTTCGAGTTGCAGGACGCAACTACCGTAGTACTCGGCATGCTCGTCAGCGAAGTGCTGCGTGAGCGTGGCGAGCTAGCGACTCCGCTGCCGGCTCCCGCACCGGCTCCCGCACCTGAGCCGGCTCCCGCACCTGCACCGGCTCCCGCACCTGCACCGGCTCCCGCACCCGCGCCCGCACCTGCACCGGCAAACTGTGATGGGATTCCGGATTGGGTCGGCGATGGTGGCGTAGGCTTCTTCGATTTGACTGATTTGACGGTAGTTGATGAGCCTGAATTCTTTTACACCGACTGCATACCTGTTTCCGCTGACAATGGCAACTTCATTTTTGCGTACTTTATCTTCAATTTTCGTGCGAATGAGCAAGTTCGATGGCGTATCACCAGTCCAGATGGCCGGACGTTCGAGGACAGCGGACGCACGAACCAGTCAGGTACGTTAGTTGAGTTCTTCGTTGTCCCGCCCCCAGGTGATTACAAAGTCGAATTTACCGGCGTGAGTAGCGGGAAGGTTGTGATCCTGCATTACCGGGTAATTCCCTAACCTGACCTAACGGCGGGGCGTTGCGCGGATCTCGTCTGTGCAACGCCCCGCTTGAGCAAGTGCGAACACGCGACAACATTGCGGCCCGGCTTAACGTATGTGCATCTATCGCTTTGTGCTTGTGATAAGGAGAAGGCAATGCAAAGATCTACGCTCACGTTCTCTACGCTCCGGCTGGTCATCGCCGGCTGTGTGCTGCTCCTGGTGACGGCGCTCTTGCCACATATACCCAATTCGCAAGCAGCGCCACCCCAACCTACCCTGGAGGCAAATCCTCCTCGTTCACTACGCCCCGCCTTGTTGATGGGTTCAGCTGTGCCCAACGGACTACCCCAAGCAGGGTTGCTCGTCAGCTTAACACAAGAGGATGCGCTGCTTCAGGTTACAACCACAGATGCAGCTGGCATGTACCACTTCTTTGTGCAGGAAGAGGGCAGTTACCAGGTGCGGGCGTATGATGCCACCGATCATACCTTTGCGATTGAAGCGATCTCCCTACAGCCAGGGACAACGGCGATGCTGGATCTCGGCGCACCGCTGGTGCAGCCTGGGGCGAGTCTCGCAGCAGAGGATGATCGCTGCGCAGCACTTCCGCCAGGGACGGCAACCATCCGTGGGGTGGTAACGGCGGCAGCGACTGGTGAGCCGGTCAACCGGGTCAGAGTCACAGCGGATGGCCCCAACACTGAGTCGGTGAATACGGATGCGACAGGGGCCTACACCATCACCAATCTGGCGGCGGGAAGTTATAGTTTGCGCTTCCAGCCCCGTACAGACAACCCGATTGTGCAGTTCTATGATGGCAAATGGGATGCCGAGTTTGCTGATCGCGTCGTCGTGGCTGAAGGAGCGACGGTCAACAATATCAATGCGGCTCTGGTCGCCCCGGCAATCATCAGCGGTACGGTGACTACCGTAAATAACGAGCCGATAAGTGGGGTGCGGATCGATGCTTATCGCGTGGTCAATGGTGCGCGTGTTTTTGCAATGAGCGGGAGCACGAATTCCGAAGGCAATTACCGGATCACGAGCCTGCCACCTGGCACGTATGTGGTGGCAACTGACATCCGCGCTTCAAGTAATGCGACAGCACTCCCCTTCTTCAACCAGAGTTCGCAGCAACTAACGGTTGATGCTGCCAGTAGCAACCCCAATGTCAATTTCCAACTCGTACGTGGGGCGCAATTTAGTGGACGGGTGACAGATAGTGATGGTGCTGGGCTGCGTAACGTTTCGGTCTACGCCTATGATGCGTTGACCAATCAGTCGCTTGGTCTGGTTGCTAGCACTGGAACTGATGGCACCTTTATCTCACGGGGCCTCAGGCCAGGTAGCTATAAAGTTGGTTTTGAACTAAGTGCCTACAACGATGTCTATTACAACGCCCAAACCAATCTGACCCAGGCAACCCCAATTACGCTGACTGCCGCAACGGTCACACCGAATATAGATGCCCAGATGAGTCGTGGCGGCAAGGGCAGCATCACTGGCAGGGTTACGAATACCGAAGGCCAGGGGTTAAGCGGTGTAGTCATTTTTGCCTACGGGCCAGGCTTCAGGATTACCTCTACCAACGAGGATGGTACCTATCGCATCGACAACCTAACGGCTGGCGAATATGAGATTGAGTTTCGCCCGTTATTCACTTCCGAGGGCTATATCCCTCAGTACTACAATAACCAGCCGAATCGAGGTAACGCAGATCTGGTTACGGTAACGGCGCCAAATACCACCAGCAATATCAATGCGGTCTTGGTCCGCGGGGCGCGGATTAGTGGTTGTGTCAGCGCAAGCGATACTGGCCGCGGCATCTCGTCTGTGCGCGTGCGCGTTCAATCAACGGATGCCCGATTCTCCGACAGCTTCAGCACGATTTCGACTGGTATTTACCGCACTACGGGCTTGCCCCCTGGAACCTATCGGGTCGAGTTCATTGGTAGTTCTGCATCCAATACGAGGCTTCGCCCTGGTTATGCCGGTAAAGATCATGCTGCACCAATTGTGATCGCAGCGACCGATGTCGGTGGCATCAACGCCGTGTTAGATCCGGGCGGGGCCTTCCGCGGTACCGTGACCGATGGTGATGGCAACCCACTGAGTGGCATCTTGGCCTCGGTACAGAACCTTGACGGCTCAAATGCGACCTCTAGCGCTACGTCGAGTACTGATGCGGGGATCTTTACCTCGGCAGTGGTAGCACCAGGGCGCTACTTGCTTGAACTAGAGCCATCTTCATCCGGGGCGAACACTGCTTTTGCGCGGAGAATATTGGGACCGTTCGAGATTACGGCGGACGCCTTCACCTTGGTTGATACCCAGCTGGCCCTCGGAGGACGCATCAGTGGGCGGGTGACCAATAGCACCGGAGCCGGGCTGCCTGACGTCTCGGTCTTTATCTATGACGCGAATCGTCGCTTTGTGAACAGTGCCACGACGGGCAGCGATGGACGCTATACCACCCCTGGTTTGGCTGATGGCAGCTATTATCTATGGTTCTGGCCATTTGGAGCGTCGGCCCAGTACGCGCCGCTCGTCTACAACAACAAGCCTGATCTGCAAAGCGCCGATCCGGTGCAAGTTCAAGGCACAGGCACTGTTGCCAACATCAATGCGGTCTTAGTCGTAGGCAGCGCCATCTCTGGTCAGGTGAACGCCCCCACTGGCTTCAGTGTTGAAGGCACGCTGGTGCAAGTGTATAACGCGGCCAATCAACTGGTACGCACGGCAAGTGTGGGCGCTGATGGGCGCTACATTACGCCAGCCCTGCCTAGTGGCACCTACCGGGTCTGCTTCCGGCCCCAACTTGGACGGCTACTCGCAGTCTGCTACAACAACAAGCCCGATCTTGCCAGCGCCGATCCGATCACCGTTACGGCACCAACGCCGGTTGAGAATATCAACGCAAGTCTCGTGGCTGGCAGCCAGATCAGTGGACGGGTACGCGATGCAGCCGGCAATGGCCTTGCCGGGGTACGCATTGAGGTACGCGCCCAGGCCACGCTGGCCGCAGACGACCCGATCCTTGCGACTGCGACCACGAATGCCGACGGAAGTTATACCACTAGTCCTGGTCTGCCTGCGGGCAACTATCGCTTGCGCTTCATTCCCCCGGCGGGTAGCGGGCTAGGTGCGACCAGCCGCGAGGTGAGCGTAGCTACCACCGGCACTGATGTCGAATCCATCGATCTGCAGTTGAGCACGAGCTTCCCGGTTTACCTACCCCTGATACGGCGCTAAGTTCCTGGCCTTGCGGCCCTCGTTGGGGGCTTGGAGAGAACTCTTTTGTGCCGGTTTAGCGGTTCAGCTGCCAAACCGGCACCAACTCAAGCGTGTTTGGGGCGTAACTACCCCAAACACGCCCTCTGATCACAGGAGTTGCGACAATGTCTACGAAGCCGATCGTTCGCTTGTGGGTCAGTTTGGCGCTGTTGCTCAGCATATGCCTGGGAATACTCCCGCCGCCTAATCCAGCGCTTGCTGTCGCCCCAACTCCGATCACACCCGATACATCTTTTGAGCCCACCCTTGATGAACTTGCTGCGGCCCGCTATCTAGAAGCTCTGATTCAGCTCGACATCGTGGCCGATAAGCCTGAGTTGCGTCCAGGAGAACTGCAAGCACTCTATAACGTGTTGGCTTACGCCCGGCAGAACAGCCATCCGCCAGCCAGTTTGACGCCTGCGATGGTAAATGAACATCAATTGCACTTGTCAACCTTGCGCGATCAGGTAGCTCAGGCTGAACGAGAACTGTTGATTGGTGTGATGAGTACCACAACAATTGAAGATCTGCGGGCAACCACACGCACCCTCTTAGGTCAAGCCGAGCAGAGTGAACCCATACCCCTAAACGACATTGATGATATGCCCACGGTGGTGACGAGGCTGGCGACTACCCCTACCCTAACCGAAGTTGGGAGCGTTAATCGTGATACACCGGGGTGGGCTGATGTACTACCAAGTATTGACGCGCCATTTGATCCTGAAATTCGCGCCTTAGCAGCCGAACTTGGCTATGATCCTCTTCGTATCTATCAGTTTGTGCAGAATTCAATTACTTTTGATCCCTATCTAGGCAGTAAAAAAGGTGCCATCGGAGCGCTGTGGGAACGGCGAGCCAACGATATTGATACCGCTAGTTTGCTCGCGGCGCTCCTCCGTGTGAGTGGATACCCAACTCGTTACATTACTGGCACGATCGTACTAGATCGACAGCAAGCATTAGATCTTGTCGGTGGTGTTGAAACCCTGGAACAAGTTGCCGCCATTTTCCCTACGGTTTTCAATCCAACCATTACGGACGATGGTCAGTTCCTTGTCAGCCACACATGGGTTGAGTTTTTCCCCGAGCAGCGTTTCTTTAGCTTCCTGCCTTTGGTTCAGCGTAGTCGCGTTGCAGCTACACAGCAAAACCATCCCCTTTCGTCTCCATCACTCACCCGAAGTGCCGCATGGATACCGTTAGCGCCTGCCATTAAGGCTTACCGTAGACCCGAACCCGCGCCTGCATTAGAGAGTACGATCAATACCGCTGCGCTCTTGGAAGCTTTGATCGCGCATTCCGAAATTGATCATGAATTACAGTCTTTTCGTTCATCGCTCTTTGTTCCTAATCCAGACACTCCGCTTGATCCAGGGACAGACCTCCCGTTAGGTCACCTGATGTACATGCAGTCCTTAGCCGAGGTTGATGCCTATTTTGCAGCCAACCCTACCGTTACGACGCACCAATTACGGCGTACCCCAGAGATTGTAGCCGTCACGGATTCGACCCTGCCGACACAACTTCCCTTTCGACGCCTTGCTTCTGACCCACCTACCAGCTTTGCGGTTATTCCCTCGGAGTTACGTTGGGAAGTTACTTATGAACTCCTCGTTTCGAGCACCTCATCACGACCACTCATTGCGTATACAGCACCGTTACCAGTGGTGTTTGGGAGCCGAGTGAGTATCGCGTATGAAGCGGCCAGTAGTCTCGATGAGGAACGTCTGAGCGCTTCGATTTTGCAAGCTCCGGTAGCGACGCGCATGGTACCAGTTATGCGTGTCAATGGGCAAGAGGTGGGCCGCTCTACGACTGCGGGTGCCCTTGATACGAGTCGTTTTCATCGCATGACTATTCGCCATGGTGATGGGCAAACAAACATCATAGGGAATAATCATGGCGTCGGTGACATGATCGTCTATGCAATCTCGGTTGGCACGGGCAGTCTGCGTGCTGTGGCAGAGGGTGAGCAGCGCCTACGCACCGCGCTTGAAGCCCTTCCCATTGATGCCACTGGGGCAATTCGCGGAGATAGCCCTGAGATTATGAGCGAAGCGATCATTGCCGAGACGCTCAATCTCGTCATGCAACACTACTACTTGGAATTCGCTACAACCCTCGAAACAACAGCGCGTCAGATTAGCATCCGTCAAATCCCTGGGACTATTGGCGGCTTTGCCATGTTTCGTCTGGGCTACAAACGGAACTATTTTTTTAGTACGGGTACACCGGTCGAGGTTCTGGGCGCTACGTATGCGATGGATCTCCCGTTCGGGCGCATCCGCGGCGTCAACATTGGGGCTTCAGCCGCTGACCGTGAGACTTGGGATAGCCTCTGGAGCAAGCGCGCCTCCAACTTAGAACACGAGATTTTTGAACGGCTTGGCATCCGTAGCCTCTCGACGGTCAGAGTGCTGAATACTGCGCTGATGCAAGGCCAAACGGCCTATGTCATTACCCCTGAAAATCGCGCCACAACCTTCCCTAGACTGCAGCTACCCTCCTGGGTAGAGCGAGCAATTAGTGCGCGGCTCGATGAAGGTCGCACGATATTTGTGCATGACCGGGAATTGCGTTGGGGTGATTGGCGTGGCACTGGTTATCTTGCCCAACGTCCCAATGTACGTAGTGGCAGTTTTATCATTGCTGGCGGAGTCGGCGACCAGGTTGAACGTTTAGGTGGTTCTGGAACTGATCTACTACGTAATACAGCCTATTTCCTGGGCATGGCCAAGACGATAGCAGAGTTCGAGCGTGATATAGCCCAAGCTGCAGCTGCAATTACCTTAGGACTTGCAAGCGCTAACCCAATCGGGGTGGGGATTGGGATTGGTGTAGGCATCCTCAAAACGTATCCTCTCCAAAACCGCTGGATCAGGCTGCCGATGGCACGGCGATACCCGCCCGTTGGGCAACGCGCTCGGCTAAGGTAGGCGTTGTTGCAGGCGTGACCATGCGGTCGTGGAGATAGTGG
>JBLWKA010000193.1:0-9278 GCA_048381555.1 Oscillochloridaceae bacterium umkhey_bin13 | reverse complement strand
TTATGAGTGTACGCTCCCTCCTCGACACCTGTGTTGCGTGGCTCCGACGCAACGAGGAGGTGCGTCGGCAGGTGGTGCGTGACGGCCGCCTGATCACCGGTCAGCAGCAGCAGTACTCGGGTGGTGCTGCCGCTCGTCTGGTGATCGAAGCCCTAGGTGTGTAAGCCGGAGGGGCACGGAAGGGTAGGGAGGGACGCAGCGTGCTGCGTCCCTCCCTACCCTTCACTCGTGATTGGCAATAGAATCGTGAAGGTACTCCCGAACCCAACTGCACTCTGTACCGCGATGCTACCGCCATGGGCTTCGATTGCCAGGCGACAAAAATAGAGGCCGAGACCCGTGCCCCGGCGGCGGTCACTCTCGTTAGCCTGATAGAAACGCTCAAACAGATGGGCCTGGGCCTCCGGCGGGATGCCCTGACCAGTATCGCTTACACTGATCTCGATGCTATGATCGTCGTGGATCATGCGCGCACTAACGCTAATTTCGCCCTGGACTGGCGTATATTTGATCGCGTTCGTTACCAGGTTGGTCAACACCCGTTCGATCAGGGTGCGATCGGCCCAAATCGGCGGCAACTCTTCGCTCACCAAGCGACGCAGACGGGCCTGATCAGGCCGGGCCGCCAGTTCAAGCGGCTCGCACACCGCTTCAACGAGCGTATGCAGGCGCAACGGTTGACGCTTGAGCGCCCAGGCACTGGTTTCGAGCCGCGCCGAATCAAGCATGGTCTCGGTCAGGTTGAGCAGGTAGGTCGCACTTTCGCTGGCAACTTCTAACAGTTCCCGCTGCCCCTCAGGGTCGAAGCGTTGGCGTTGCAAGGCCCGCAGGCTGATCAGCAACGTATGCAGTGGTGCCCGCATATCGTGGACGATCATCCGGGTCTGGTCTTCTTGATGGCGCAAGCGGTCGTTCAGGGCTTTGTTGCTCACATTCAACATCGAGTGTTGACGGGCTGCGAAGTCGAGCGTATCAGCCACAATGCCAAGCGTTTCGGCCACCCGCGGGAAGCGTAACGTGGGCAGGCTTTGGACCTGGGCCATGCTGGCCGCAACGAGCGCAAACAGATTCGCCACCAGGTCGGGGCTCAGGCTCCAACGGGCATCATAGAGCCGACTGGCTTCATCAAGCACTGCGCCTTCGTCGGTGGGGATTGCCACCAACCCATAGCCGAGGTCATTGCCCAGGCCAATTAGCGCAAAGCCAACCCCAGGCATGGGGGCCGCAGGCAGACTGAGCCGTTGGACGGGAGCGGCCACATCACGCAGCGCGACATCCTCCCAGGCCCGTGACTGCTCGCCCTGACTCAGCAAGAGCGTGCCTCCAGCGGCGGCAAAGACCATCCGACTCAGCCCTTGCGCCAATTGACCAAGCGTCACAGGGGTATAGCACCCTACGATCACATCACTATTTACCGGATCGAGTTGTCTCCAGAAGGCGCTGATTGGGTGTGCCATAGTCCGTGTATTTCATCCTATTCTTTCACCCAAACGCAAAACATGCTCATTCGTAGCGTAACGCAACGAGGGGATCAAGCCGGGCGGCGCGGGCGGCCGGATAGAGCCCGGCGACGATGCCTACCAGAGCGGCGAAGGCCAGGGCGGCCAGGGCGAGCCACCATGGGGTGACAAAAAAGGTCGCTTCAATCGGCAGTTGTTCGCGGGCAATGTACCAGCCAATCACGCGGTTAAGCAAGATCCCTACCAGCCAGCCGCCGAAAATGCCCACGACGCCCCCAAGTAGCCCAATCAGGCCCGCTTCGATCATAAACAGACCACGAATGTCGCCCCGCGAGGCCCCAATTGCTTTGAGGGTACCGATTTCGCGGGTGCGCTCGTAGATCGCCATAATCATAGTATTGACGATACCCAGACTGGCGACAAACAGGGCCAATCCGCCCACCGAGGCCAGCATCACGTTGATCACGGCAAAGACCCGGTTAGCCTGGTCGAGGATCAATTCGAGCGATTGCACCTGGTAGCCTTCGTTGCGCAGGCTGCGCACCAGGCCCGCTGCCGCTCCTACGTCGGCGGCCTGGATCACCACCAGATCGAAGCCCTGGGTCGTCAGGTAGTCAGGGGTATTGAACCACCAGGCCTTCATAGCAGCCATATCCTCAAGCGCGGCCTGGATCTCGTTGTTGGGGCCGTCACTGACCCCGATCACGCGCAAGACAAACTGTTCGTTTTCGCCCCGTGGGCTGCGCAGTTCAATCGTTAAATCCTGGCCCACGATGGCTTCAGGTTGCAGACCCTCGGGCAAGGCTGCGGCAGCAACCACAATCTCACCAGGGCGTTCAACTGGGCCAAGCGTGCCCGCCAGGGCCTGGGGGGCAGCCCGAAACGGGTTGGCGAAGTTCTCCTGGCCGCTGATGCGCACCCGGGTCTGGCGTCCGCCGGGCCAGGCCACCAGGGCATTCACTTCGTTAAGGGTAAGTTGGGGGGTGACCCTGCGCACATTCGGCAGCGCCCGCCACGCTTCAACTACCTCGGGGGTGATCGGCTGGGCCCGCTGCCGGGCACCGAACTGAGTAAAAAAGTCGTCGTTACTCTGGCCCAGACCCGGATTGACAAATACATTTTCGAGGCCGAAGGCCGCAAATTGGGCTCGCACCTCGCGTTGCACGCCAACCCCCAACGATACCATGGTCACAATCGTGAGGATGCCAACGATCACCCCGGTCGAGGTCAACACGGTGCGAACCTTGCGCCGTCCAAGGTTCTCGAGCGCGGTGCGCAGCATATCGGCAAGCGTCATTAGAAGCCTACTTCAATAATGGTACGGCCAGTCCGATCCTGGAAGAAGCCGACGCCATCCTGGATCAAGCCGACATAGAAGCCCATGCGGGTTTCGCGGCGCAAGATCTGCACCCGCCCGATGATCTCGACCTCTTCACCGGGCTGCAAAAAGTCTTCGACAAACGGCGTAGACCACTCTTCAGGTGGTTTGTCGGACAAGGCCCAGCGGAAGGGGTAGCGCAACGCTCCGCCGCCACTATTGGCGTCCCAGTCCATCCCCACCCGCCAGAAGCCACCGGCCTGGGCGGTATAACGTCCGCCTTCGACCGACGAAAAGACGGTATCGGTGCTATATTCGAAGCCACTCGGTGGCCCGTAGGTGCGGATCGGCACGGTGCCGGTATTGCGCACCCGTACCGTAACCGTGATCACTTCGCCCAGCATCACCCGTTGCGGCGCGATATAGGCCGAGACGATCCGCGCTTCGGGTTGGCCCACATCAGCCAGCTCGATCTGGCCCTGACGTTGTACCACATTGCCCAATTCATCGGCGACCCGCACGGTATAAGTGTAGACCCCGGCTGGTAACAATGAGCCATTTGGGCGCTTGCCATTCCAGACGTGGTGCTGCTCGAAGGGGCCTTCTTGTTCGCGGGTGACGACCGGAATGACCTCGCCATTCGGGGCGGTGACATTAATATCAACCGTAGCCGTGATCGGCAGGCGGTAGGTAAACTCGGCAATGTCGTCAATTGCGTCGGCATTGGGCGAAATCGTTTGGGGCGAGACGGTCAAATTAAGGATGTCGGGCATGGGCAGTTCGCCACCGGTGATCGTCAGCGGCAGGCTGCGCTCGGCCCGTTGACCGTCCTGATCCAGCGCCGCCACGACCAATTGATACTCGCCGGGTGGCAACATGCGGCGCAGGACAATCGGATCATCGGTGGGCACGGTGCCATCGAACCGCAACACATACGGCTCGTTACTGGCTGGGCGATCCTGCTCACGGCGCAGGTCATAGCGTGTCCCGGCCTGATCGAGCACATAAATATCTACCGTAGCATTACGCCCAATCGCATACGAAAGCGTCAGGGGCAGACTGGTTTCGGCAGGTGCAAAACTGGTCGCACTGGCTTCGACCGCGCCCAGCAGCGGGCTGGTACTACAGGCGGTCAGCAATACAATAAAAGCGAACACCGCAACCAGGCGCGGCAAGCGGGTCCTGGCTGCATCCATCAAAGCTTGAGCGGGGCGCACGGTTGTGCGTGGTTCAGGATTCTGTTGCATAGCCGGGTCATGCTACCAAAACTGACCCGCGAACGCAACCACAAAAAAGGGAGCGTAAGCCGCCACACCACATGCAAAAAAACGGTCTGGGGTGGCTACGCCACCCCAGACCTCAACCCCACCGCTACTTACGCCGTTGGGCCATAATAAGCCAGAGCCCGCCGCCAATCAGGGCCAACGGCCAGATGTATCCCAGCGCCGTCAAGGTAACTTCGAGCGTGGTCTGGGCCACACCACCCAGCAGTAACGGGACGCCAATCACCCCCATCACCGCCGCCGGAATAAGCGGCCACTTGATCCAGATCCCGGTAAACAGTTTGGTCAGCGCGGTGATGCTCAACCACCCGAGCGCAAAGGCCAGTAAAAAGACCCCGCCTTCGGCATTCTCGCCAACCACCAGTCCCCCTTCGATCAGCAGCGCCCCCAGACCGATCCCGCTTACGATCCCTGCTGGAATAAACCAGCCAGCCACGCGACTCGCAATCCCAGCGACTGCGAAGATCGCGCCCAGCATCAGCAGGAACGAGACGCCCAGGGTCACGATCTGGGTATTGATGAGGAGCAGAAGTCCCCCGATGGCGATCAAGACGCCCCCTGCCACCAACTCGCCGCGTAGTTTGCCTGGGTCGCTGCTCAGGCTATGGTTTGGTTTAAGCTGCTCGTTCATGGTCGTCCTCCCTCATTCCTATTGCTATGCGCCGCTGCGCGAGTTCTGGTCACAGCATACCGCGTGCATGCCGCAGCCTTCAGTGCCAAAGGATAGAGCCAGAGATAGATCTTGCCGCCATTACAAGGATGACTTTTGACATAAGGCATGGTTCGCTGCTTTACAGTTTGACGATGCGTACCGCGTCCTGATGCGATCTAGCTGACACCTGACACTTTGTCTAAGGGTATTCAGTAGCCCACGGCTTGAGCCGCCGGGCCAACGGACGTTGCTCAGGCCCTGATGGAAGGAGGCTAAGATTTGACACGTCAGGTCATGCGTGGTACATGGAAAGGACATATTCAAGCGGGTACCCCGAACTGTACCCGAGGAGCAATGCTACGTGTCGCGTACCTCTAGCGCCCTGGTTGCGCTGGCCTGTCTGGCAGGCTTAACGACGCTACTGTTACTACTAGGAGCCGCCACCCCAGCGCCCCCCTCTGCGACAGCCCTCCCGGTCGCCGCACTCGTTGCCGAGGATCTTGATCCTATTCCAAGCCCCGAACTGGCACCAACCGAGCTGCCCCTGGTAACGGCTACACCCATCCCACCAACCCCCACCCTCGCACGCCGCGAGTTTAATGAGAGTGTCGCCATGAAGGTGGCCCCGACGGCGTTTTTGCCGGGGCGTGGGCCTGCCTTGCCCGGCCAGTTTGTCACGGCGGGACGGCGGCTCGATTTTTATGTAGGCCGCAGCACCTATAGTACCAACGAGGTCGCCGAAATGGCGATCAAGGCCGAGCACGCCTTAAGTTATATCCAGAAGCGTTTTGCGGTCACGCTGAGCGAGCGGGTCTCGGTGGGGATTTATCACCCGAGCCAGGCCCCGGGGCGGGGTACCCGTGGAGTCGCCTACACCTACGGCGATACCAATGTGCGGATCTACTACCGCTCGGATGAGGATCAGCATAAGGCACTCGTGATCTTGGTTCACGAACTGGCTCACGCCTTGCAGGCCGAAGCCTATGGCAAAGATGCGCAGTCACGTTCCGATACGATCCTGCTCGAAGGCATGGCCTGCTGGATCACGGGCGAGTACTGGCTGACGCTCCACGAAGCTGGTTCGTTCCACTCCCGCGCCCGCGAACTGTATCAGGCCGGTTATGCTGGCGGCTTAGCCTCGATGGGGCGAAACGGCAGTGATGTGGCCTACGATATGTGGGCGGGCTTTGTGGATTATTTGGCCCGCACCTATGGCTGGGACAAGCTGAACCGAGCCTATCTGAGCGGGCGCGGGCGTGCCCCCGGTTCAGCCGACTACATGGGGGTCTACGGCAAGAGTTTCCGGGCGCTTCAGGAAGAGTTTTACGCGACACTAAAGTAAATCGGCTACGATCCCGCACCCGGCAGTGGAGCGTAAAGCTTCGCTGATCGCTCCGGCAACGCCTACGGTGCGCCCTTCCTCTAGAAGCTGGGCCAGCGTCGCAGCGGGGAGTTGGATCGCCAGTTCGGCCAGCAGGCGACTCGCGGCTTCCCGAAACGAAGCCGGGTTGGCCGGATGGGCCAGCGTCGGGGCGAGCAGCCGGGCCGCCGCAGCCGAGCGTCCCATCCGCGCCCAGAGTTGGGCCATCTTGACCAGTTGCACCAAGATCTGGGGAAGAATTCCCAGGTTGTGGGCCAGGCTAAGCGCTTGCTGATAATAACGTTCGGCCGCTACTAGGTCACCCGTGCTACGCGCCACATCGCCCAGATTGCCAAGGGGCAGCGTGACCGCCCAACAATCGCCCAATTCACGGAAGAGGGTCTGGCTCTCAAGGTAATGGGCGATGGCGGCGGGATAGTCGGCTTGCATTTCGAGCACCACACCCATGTTGTTCAGCCCGAAGGCCAGGCCACGCAAATCGCCAAGTTTGCGCCGCAAGACTAGGCTCTGGGCGATATAGTGATGGGCCTGCGGATACGCGCCTTGTCCTTCGTAGTGGCTGCCCAAGGTGTGGAGGGCCAGGGCTTCGATGTACAGATCATGGTTGGCCCGGGCCAGGGCTAAAGCGCGTTCGGTCAGGCTGATCGCCTCGGTCAATTGCCCCTGAAATTCCCGTGCCCGCCCCATGAAGATCAGAGCACGGCTTGCTTCACTCGTGTTGGCCTTGGCCTCGGCGTGGGCCAAAGCCCGTTCGGCCAGACTGACGCTCTGATCATACTGGCCCAACCGTTCGGCAAACAGGGCCTGCCAGTTCAATAAGGCGGCCAGTCCTTCGGCCTGTAGGGCAAGCCCCGCCGTGGCGCTGGCGAGTGCATCGTAACTGAGTTGGAAGTGCCCCTGGGCATCATCATAGGCGGCCAGGGCGATGATCAGGCGTGCTAGAGCGGGGCCATCACGCTGATCCGTGGCATAACGCCATGCGGCGCGCAGATTGTCCCGTTCAGCGGTGACCTCGCGCAGAGCCGCCGCCCGCCCGGTCTGGTTCAGGGCGGGGGTCAAGGTCTCGGCCCAGGCGGCATAGTAGGCCAGATGGTGCTGTTGCACCGCCATGGCTTCGGTTGGAGTGGCAGCCAATTGCTCGGCGGCGTATTGACGCACGAGTTCGTGCAAATGGTAGCGCCCGCTGTCGTCACGCCGCACGAGTGATTTGTCAATCAGGTTGCCCAACAACTGGATCAGGCTGCCAAGCTTGGCCTCACCACCAAGCCGGGTGGCGGCTTCGGCAGTAAAACCACCCCGAAATACGGCGATCCGCCTGAGCAAGCTGCGTTCTTCAGGGCCTAAAAGGTGCCACGAATGGGCAAAGACGTGGCGGAGGCTGCGGTGGCGCAATGGCACATCACGCTGGCGGGTCGCCAGACTGTCGGCATCACGCGTGATCACGTCCGCAATCTGGCTGAGTGAATAGACCCGAACCAGGCCCGCTGCCAGTTCGAGACCCAGCGGCAAGCCGGCAACCAGGGCACAGATCTGCTGAATGGCAGGTGCCGAGGCTTCCAGGCTCAGGGTGGGTTGGATCGCGCTGGCCCGCTCTAACAAGAGCGCCACCGAACTAAACTGGCCTAAGGCCGCAGGATCCAGGGCTGGACTGGCTGGCGGGTACGCCAGTCCATCAAGATCAAGCAGATGTTCGGCAGCCAACCCTAACCGCTCACGCGAGGTGACGATGATGCGGAGGTCGGGCGCCGTCGCCAGCAGCGTTGCCAGGTAGCTCACGGGATCATCGGTACCATCAGTCGCGGCCGCAACCAGGTGCTCGTAATTATCGAGCACCAGCAGCAACTCCTGGTATTGGAGCGCACTGGCAAGCTGATCGGCCACCGGTTCCGGGCCACTTAGGCGTAGACCAGCGGCATCGGCAATTGTTGTCGCCAGAAGCGCCGGTTGTTCCAGGGCGGCCAAGGCCACAAATACCGCCCCATCACGAAACTGGGGCAACAGTTGGGTCGCGGCCTCCCAGGCGAGGCGCGTCTTGCCAGTGCCACCCGGCCCAACAATGCTCACCAGACGCCGCTGCGGGGCACTCAACCATTGCCTGAGCCGGGCTAATTCGGCCTGGCGCCCAATAAAACTGGTCAACGGCGGCGGCGCACCCCGCAGCCGTGGCTCGCTTACCTGAGCCTGATCAGGTCTGGGCAGGCTCGGCGTAGGAGCATGCATGCTCGCATAGGTCGCCAGCAATTGGGGCGACGGGGTCGCCCCAAATTCGGTCGCCAGCAGATCGCAGTAATGTTCGTAGTGGGCCAGCGCCGCCGCCCGTTGCCCGGTCGCGGCGAGTAAACGCACAAGCAGGTCGTGGCCGGCTTCGTGAAAGGGATCCAGTTCGAGCAAAGCCCGTGCATGGGGCAAACCTGCCACCGCCTGGTTCAGGCTCAGGAGCGTACTGGCACAACGTTGGTGGAGTTGCACGGCCAGATCATGCAGGCGGGTCTGTTCGCGTTGCACCCAGGTCTCGAAGTCGGCCCCGTCGCGCAAGGCAAAGCCATGCAAAAACTCGCCCTGATAGAGGTGCAGGGCCTGACGGGCAGCCGCGAGATCCACCGTGCTCAGGGGGTGGGATGTGTCAGCCTGAGCCAGCACAGGCTGGGCCTGGGCCAAAAAAACCACGGCATCACACCAGACCGCCCCGGCGGCCAGCGCAACCTGGTGACGATCACTGATCAGGGCTGCGCCAAGCGGCGGGCGCAAACTACTAAGCAGCACACTCAGGTTGCCCCGTGCCCGCGCACTGGGCAGTTCGTCCCAGAGCAAGGTTGCCAAATGGTCACGCGGTTGGGCGCGCCCCGTCATCGCCAAATAGACGAGCAGGGCTTCGGCTTTGCGCGAGGCCAGGGTTCCCAGTGGTTGCCCGTGCTGGCGTAGCTGTAACCCGCCCAGGGTCTGAATCACAATGTGGGCAGTATCCATATTCGTAGGGACGCAGCGTGCCGCGTCCGTGCTGCGAATCTACCACATGCATGTTATACCGCAACCCAACCTCCAACATCCAATCTCTTCAGGGCTGATGCAACGGCTTTGTATTGGGCACGCCCTAGGTTGGCGTGTGTGTTGGGGGGGGTGGAGCCCCCACCCAGGCCACCTCGGTGTGGGGTGGCGGCGGCGCGCGGGGCCGCGCCGGGCGCGG
>JBLWKA010000192.1:0-9424 GCA_048381555.1 Oscillochloridaceae bacterium umkhey_bin13 | reverse complement strand
CGGCCGCGCCCCGGCGGTTCGTCCGCGCCCCGGCGGTTCGGCCGCGCCCCGGCGGTTCGGCCGCGCCCCGGCGGTTCGGCCGCGCCCCGGCGGTTCGGCCGCGCCCCGGCGGTTCGGCCGCGCCCCGGCGGTTCGGCCGCGCCCCGGCACCTCCCCACATCGGCGGAACGGCGGATTACCCAACCTAAACCAACGCGCTATAATGACGGCCAGAGAGGTTTGGTATGCCGCATGTGTGTCTGGCCCTGCTGGGCCCGCCCGAGATCATCTGCGATCCTGCACCGGTACGCCTGGATCGCCAGAAGGCTGTGGCCTTGCTGGCCTATCTGGCCTTGACCGGGCGACGGCACGGGCGCGAAGCCCTGGCCGATCTGCTGTGGCCCGATCTGCCCGCCGAACGCTCGGCGGCGGCGTTGCGCCAGGCGGTCTGGGCGCTGAATACGGCGCTGGGGGCGGGCACCGTCGCCAGTGATCGCAATGGAATTGCGCTGGGCAGCACCGTCATACTTGATCTGGATGTCGCTGCGTTTCGCGCACACCTGGCCAGCGCCCGCGCCCATCCCGGGCAGGCCGCGCCCCTTCAGGCAGCAGTGGCCCTGTATCGCGGTGATCTGCTGGCCGGGCTTGATCTGCGTGACAGTGCGCCCTTTGCCGAGTGGCACTTCTTCGAGGCCGAGGCGCTGCGCCAGGAGTTTGCGCTGGCCCTTGATGATTTGGTGACGATCCACGAAGCGCAGGCGGACTATGCCGAAGCGGCGAGCCTGGCACGCCGCCGAGTCACGCTTGACCCGTTGCACGAACCGTCCCACCGGGCCTTGATGCGCAGCTATGCCGCGCTGGGTCAGCGCAGCGCCGCGTTGCGCCAGTACGAGGAGTGTGCGCGCATCCTGGCCGAGGAATTGGGTAGCGAGCCAGACGAGGCGACTCGGCGGCTGCATGTGGCGATCCGGGCGGGTACAATCCAGCAGGCACAGGCAGCCCTCGCTGGGCCACGGCTCAATCTCCCCGCGCCAGCAGCAGCGCAGGCGGCGGTAACCCCTAACACGGCGCAGGCTTTCCAGGCGGAGCAGGAAGGTATGCCTACACCGCTGGTTGGGGCAGCGGCAGCGGCGGCAGTGCAGGTTGGCGGACAGCCGCCCGTGACCCTGCGCCTGCCGAGTCCAGCGACACCCTTTGTGGGGCGCAGCGACGAGTTGGCTCAGATCACGGCTTTATTGGCCGATCCGGCCTGTCGGTTGCTTACCCTGCTTGGGCCAGGCGGGATCGGCAAGACGCGCCTGGCAATTGCGGCAGCGCAGCAGGTGGCCCCCACGTTTGCCGACGGGGTAGCGTTTGTGGCCCTGGCCCCGGTGCGCGACCCCGACTTGATCCATGCCGCAATTGCCGATGCGATAGGGCTCGATCTGTTTCGGCGCGAACGGGTCAGTGATCTGCTGTATGACTATCTGCGACCACGCACGATGTTACTCGTGCTCGATAATCTCGAGCAGTTGGCAAATGGGGCGAGCCAGATCGAAGAGTTGCTTGAGGCGGCACCACAACTGCGGGTGATGCTCACGTCGCGGGAACGGTTGGGCCTGTTGGGCGAATGGCCGCTCGCAGTGACAGGGTTGGCCTTGCCTGCCGATCCCGCTGCGGCACGGAAGGCCGATGCGGTGCAACTGTTCTTGCATGGGGTGCGGCGGGCGACGGGCGGGCGCGACATGAACGAAGCCGAGATGACCACGGTCGTGCGGATCTGTCGCCTGCTGGCAGGCACGCCGCTCGCCATCGAGTTAGCGGCCAGTTGGAGCCGGATCATGCCGCTGGAGCAGATTGCCCAGGCGATTGCCCAGGATCTGGACTTTTTAGGTGATGGTGCCCGCGGGCTCCCCGAACGGCACCGTGGCTTGCGAGCGGTCTTCACCCATTCTTGGCAACTGTTGAGTCCGACCCACCAGCAGGCGTTTTGCCAGTTGGCAGTCTTCTGCGGAGGCTTTACCCGGGCGGCAGCAGCGGCAGTGCTCGCGACGACGGTTCCCGAACCGATTCTTGCGGCGCTGGTTGATCGGTCGCTGTTACGTCTCACCGGCGCGGGCCGCTACGATCTGCACGAACTGTTGCGCCAGTATGCCACCGAGCAACTCACGGCTGCGCCCCAGGCCCATGCCGCCGCTCGCGCCGCCCATGCCCGTTACTACCTTGAACTGCTGCGCCGTCAGGAAGCCAATTTAAAGGGAGCAGGGCAGCCGGAGGCGCTGGCAACCCTGGCCGCAGATCTCGATAACTTGCGCATGGCATGGGGCCACGCCCTTGGCACCGGGCAATGGGCGCTCCTGGCCCAGGCCCTCGAGAGTCTGTTCCTGTTTTATGAACTGGCGAGTCTGCACGAGGAGGGCGAAGATAGTTTTGGCCGGGCCGCAACGGCGCTGGCGAACCAGTCCGATCCCGATGGATTGATGCAGATCGTGCTGATCAATCTGCTGGCCCGCTGGGGCTGGTTTGCGCTGCGGCTCTATCGTTTCGAGACGGCGCGGGCGATTTTGCGCTGGAGCCTTGAGTTGAGCGAGCGGCTTGGATCACGCCGCGAAACGGCCTTTGCCGAACTGTTAGCCAATGCCCAGGTTGCGACTGGCGGGCAAGTCGTGTCGGCTGAACGGCTCCGCGCTCAGGTCGAGCATTTGCGGGCCAGTGGCGACCGTTGGAGCCTGGCTTTTGCCCTGAATACGCTGGCCCATGCGGCCCCGACCGCCCTGGAAGCCGAAGCCCTCTTTAGCGAGAGTCTGGCCCTCTGTCGGCTAATAGGCGATCAGCGGGGGATTGCCAGTAACCTTGATGCGCTCGCCGAACTGGCCGGGATGCGCGCCGAACTGGATCGAGCGATCCAGCTTTGGGAAGAGGTGCTGGATCTGTATCGGACGATGGGCTACCGCTGGGCTTATGCCTTTAGTCTGGATAAGCAGGGCTACGCCTTGCGGCGCAAGGGCGCATTAGCCCGGGCTGAACAGCGCCACCGCGAGAGTCTGGCGGCGAGTCGGGCGATTGGCGATCGGCTGGGCGTGGCTGGCTCGCTCGACAATTTAGGGTTGGTCGCGCTTGATGCGGGCCGCCTGAACGAGGCCGAGGCGTGGTTGCGGGAAGGGCTGGCGTTGCGGCTGGAGGTGGGGCATCAGGGGTCACTAGCCGTATCGTACCTGAGCATGGCCCTGTTGCACGAGGCCAGGGGGGCCTGGGCCGACTGTGCGGCGGCGCTTGATGCGGCGGTACAGGCCGACCCCGATTCGGACTGGCTCGTGATCCGCAGCTTGCGCATCCGGGCACGTCTCGCCCTGCGCAACCAGGATCCCGCAACCGCCCAGGATTTGCTGCACCAGGCCCAGGGCTTGATCACCAACGAACTGCATGGCTACGAAGCGGCCGCGACCGGGGCCGTGTTGGCGGCAGTGTTACTCGCCAAAGGTGATCAGGCCGAGGCGGCACGGTTGGCCCAGGCGGCGTTGCGTGATGGGGGCCAAGTTATGCGGGTGCGCCACCAGGCCGAGGCCGTCTTGGCACAGATCGGTTAAGCCAGTTGAGCGAGACTGGCTGCATGGCCGGTTGCCGGTATCGGTTTTGCCCGGATCCGCAGGGGCGAACGGTGCAGATCCGCAGGGGCAGCCACGCGGGCTGCCCGCTGCCCCTACGGATCCGCACCGTGTCCGCCATCATTCGCCAGCGGTATCGACGTTCCGTCACACCCGCCACACCCGCCACGTGGCCTAGGACGGGTTCTTCTTCGGTGTGGCGTAGACGCCCTCGTGGCGATGGATGCGATAGCCGACCTGCTTGAGCAGTTCGGTGGCAATCACACTCTTCTGGATTTCGTTGGTACCCTCGAAGATCCGGGTCACGCGAGCATCGCGGTACATCCGCTCCAGCGGCACCTCACGCGAGAAGCCCATGCCTCCATAGATCTGGATGGCCTCATCAATCACCTGGCTGGCCATTTCGGTGCAGTAGAGCTTGACGATACTGCTTTCGAGGGTAGCGGGCTTGCCCTCGTCCACCTTCTTGGCACAATCGTAGGCGATCTGCTCCATGGTGTAGATCTTGACTGCCATTTCGGCCAGTTTAAACTGGATGGCCTGGAACTCGGCAATCGGCCGACCGAACTGAACACGCTCGATCGCATACTTGCGGCTCAGTTCGAAGGCTTCTTTGGCCGAGCCGACGCTGCTGCCCCCAAGCCCACAACGACCAATGTCGAGGGTCTTCATGGCCACCTGGAAGCCGTGACCGACCCCACCCAGCACATTCTCGGCCGGAACACGCATATCCTCGAAGAAGAGGCTGGAGGTATGCGAGGCCTTGAGGCCCATCTTCTCTTCGACCTTGCCCACCTTGAAGCCGGGATAGTCCTTCTCGACAATGAAGGCGGTCACACCACCGCGGGCACCCTTGGACTTATCGGTCACGGCGTGAACGATAATCACATCGGCGAAGCTACCATTGGTGATCCACATCTTCTGACCGTTGATCACCCACTCGTCGCCCTGGAGTTCGGCGGTGGTCGAGATATGGGCGGCGTCGCTACCGGCATTGGGCTCGGTCAAGGCCCAGGCCCCAACCAGGCGGCCTTCGATCATCCCACGCAGATACTTGTCCTTCTGGGCCTCGTTGCCCCCGATGAAGACACTCATCGCCGCAAGCTGGGCGTGGGCACCAATGATCGTCGCGTGGCTCGCACAGGCCCGGTTAAGCTCCTCCATCAGCACACAGTAGCCGGTAATGCCCATATCGAGCCCACCATACTTCTCGGGGAAGGGCACACCGAGCAACCCAAGCTGCCCAGCCTTCTTGAAGGTCTCGATCGGCACCCGCTCGTGCTCGTCAATCTCACGGGCAATCGGGCGAATCTCCTTGTCCACGAACTCACGCACGGTCTGGCGGAGCATCTTAATCTCGTCGCTGTGCTCGTACTCCATTGTCGAGGCCTCCTGTGGGGCGGGAATACCGCCGGCTTAGGGTCTTCCCGGACGGGTAAGGGTGGGCCAATTAGCCCGTAAATACCGTGGGGCGGTCGGGAAGACCCGCCAGCACGGGGGTATCAGCGGCCATCATGCGCCGGGTCTCATCCGAGACAACCGGCAACACCAGAGCCGAGGGATGCGCTTGGTCGTGAAAGATCGTCTGTTCGCTGGGCGGGCCAGCGGGCGCACCGGCCGACAGGGGCCGACCGTCGCCGCTATTGGCGGCCCAACGCGGATGGGCGGCACTCGCGATCTGCAAGCGCAGACGCTGGCCGGTATGAAAGCGGGCGGCGATAGGGGCCAGGTCAACCGTCAGGCGCAGGCAGCCATCGGCCTGAACCTCGCCCATGCCGGGGGCGACCCGCAAGATTCCTTCGCTCCGATTGATGCTCTGGCCCGCAGGGGTCACGGCACAGAGTCGACCCACCAGATCGAAATATGGTTGCGAGGAGCGCACAAACAGGTCGATGTGCGGATAACCAATCAGGTCGAGGTCGGCTTCGAGCGGGTCGGAGGTAAAACAGATCAGGTCAGCACGAGCTTCGAGCGGGCGTTGATCGCGCTCGCCCCCGGCAGGACTGAGCACCGGGCCACCGATCGCCGGGGTCGGTTGGTGGGGATCGTAACGATAGCTGGTACGCCCACCTGCGGGCTGCGGTTCGAGCGCCAGACCACCCGCAGGCTGCAGGAACAGACTGGTTGGGCGGGCCGGGGGCGGCCAGAAATCCATCACGTGTCGTTCGTGGGTCGCTTGCAGGTGTAGACTGACTGGCCGCCGTTTGAGCAGATCACGCTGGCCCTTCAGATGAGCATCGAACCACCAGAGACCCTCGCGCAAACCAGTGATCGTGGAGGTTACGGCGGTATGATGGCCGGGAACCACGGTAAGGCAAGGGGTTTTATGGGCCGCAAGCAGATCGGTATAATCGGCAAGTTGTTCGGCCAGGAACAGATCGTGCCAGACCGCCACCAGATGCACTGCGGCCGCAACCTGGTTCAGGTTGCGGTGATGATCAACCCGTCGCCAGTACGGGCCATCGGGATCAGGATCGCTCAGCCATTGGCGGAACGGGGCCGCAGGGGCACCGAACGCCGCCTGATCGGCTGCCGCAAAAGGTGTGGTCGCCAGCGCGCTGCGCAGGGCTGCCTCGCGGCGCGGATCGAGCAACTGAAGGACAGTGGGCAGGCCAACAGGCGCGCCGACGCCAGTCGTAGTATGGAGGTAATGACACCAGCGCAGGGTCGACTCGTAGGCGAAGGAGCCACCAGGATAATGGGTGCGTGAAAAGCGAGCGGTCGTATTGATCGGGACAATTGCCTTTAGGAAGGGCGGGGCCTCGGCAGCCACAGCCCACTGAGTATAGCCAACATAACTGGCCCCCCACATCCCCAGGTTCCCGTCGAACCAGGATTGTTGGGCGATCCAGGCCAGGGTTGCCAAACCATCAGCGGCCTCGTTCACAAACGGCTCGAAGATCCCCTGCGAGCCGAAGCGACCGCGCACACTCTGCACCAGCACGTGGTAACCGCGCTCGGCAAAACGGGTTGCGACCTTGATCAAGCCACTGACAGCTGCCGGAGCACGTTCCGAGGGACGCCCATAAGGTGTGCGAATCAGAATAGTTGGAAAGGTGCCTGGGGCCTGGGGCGAGATCAGATCAGCATAGAGGATCACCCCATCGGGCATCTGCACAGCCAGATCGGCTTGCAGGCGCACGGCATACTCAGCGGGACGCAGTCCAAGCGCACGCTCAAGCAGGAGGCGCCGGTTGGCATACAACCCCAAGCCAGCCAGGCCCAGCCCAGCCAGCAGCCCAGCGGCGGCACGGCGACCGATCACAGCCAACCCCGATTCAGGGCGACACCACGATCAGCAACGATCAGCAGACCTGGCATGTGCAGTAGTCTCCGCCCGCGTGGAAACCCAGGGCAGTTGAGCAAAACCATTCGTTACACAGTGCGTTATAAAAAGTATACCAAAAACATCTAAGTACTGTCAAGATGACGCGATGCGTTAAGCAGGGACACGTCCTTAAACCCTGTTATACTGAATCAGGGTTCGTATAACATTACACACATCCCCGGAGGGATCATGTCACAGAAGATTGTTGTCGTCGGCGCGGGGCCAGGCGGCATGGCGACCGCAATGCGGCTCGCCGCTGCTGGCTACGATGTCGAAATCTATGAAGCCGCCGAGCGAGTGGGCGGGCGCATGCGGGGTTTTACCCTCGGCGACTATGGGTTCGATACTGGCCCCACCATCCTGCAAGTCCCGCGGGTCTACGAGGAGTTGTTTGGGGAATGTGGGCTGAATTTCTATGACTATGTCAAATTGATCCAGCTTGATCCCAATACCCGGATCAAGTTTTGGGATGACAGTTTTATTGACCTGACCTCGGATCTACCGGCCTTCAAGCGCCAATTGGCGGCCTTTGATCCGGCGCTGCCCAATGCCTTCGAGCGCTGGTACGCCGAACATCTGCGCAAAGATGTGATCGGCTATGGCCCCTATCTTGGCTCGCCGGTCCGCTCGCCCCTGGGCTACCTAAAGCCCAACGAGATCGCGGCGGCCCTGCCATTCCGACCCTGGGAGACCCTGTACCAGCATTTCGAGCGCTTCTTCCCCGACGAGCGGCTGGTCTATGCGATGGGCTATCAGGCCAAGTACCTGGGCATGCACCCCACTGCATGTTCGAGTGTCTTTAGTTTGGTGACCTTCCTCGAGTTCCACTACGGGATCTGGCACCCCGAAGGCGGCTTCCGGGCGCTAGCCCAGGGGTTGGCCCGCGCCGCCCAGGATCTGGGGGTACCCATCCATCTGGGCCGACCGGTGCGGCAGGTGATCGTCGAAAACGGCAAAGCGACCGGTCTGGTGATGGCCGACGGCGAACAGATCAAAGCTGACGCGGTGGTGGTCAATGCCGACTTTGGGCACGCCGTCCAGAACTTATTGCCGGCCCATGCCCGGGGTCGCTATACCGACGCCTGGCTTGCCAAAAAAGAGTTTTCCTGCTCGACGTTTATGCTCTACCTGGGGGTTGACCGGCGCTGGGACGATCTGCCCCACCACCAGCTCTATCTCTCGGCCAACATCCGCCGTGAAGACCCGCTCTGGGCCAACAGTGCCGTGCTCGATGAGGAAGACCCGTCGTTCTATGTGTGCAACCCAACGATTGTTGATCCCGGCAATGCCCCACCAGGGCATAGCACCCTGTTTGTGCTGGTGCCGATCCCCAACCTGCGCTACCCGGTGGATTGGGCCACCATGAAGGAACCCTACCGCGCCCGCATCCTGAAGCAGATGAGCAAACTCGGCTTCGAAGATGTCGAGCGCCACATTGTGACCGAACACTGTTATACTGCCGAGACCTGGCGTGATGAGCATCAGACCCATTTGGGGGCGGTCTTTAACCTGGTGCATAGCTGGACCCAACTTGGGCCACTGCGCCCCCACATTCGCCACCACGGGGCCAGTGGGCTCTACTGGATCGGCGGGGCCGTTCATCCTGGCAGTGGCCTGCTCACGATTCTCGAAGCAGCCCGCAGTGCCGTCCACTTCATTGGCGAGGATCTACCCGCTCCAAAACGAGCCGCCCATCTTGTCTAGTCGGAAGTTAAACCGTTCCTTGACGTATCCTTTTAGCGCGTGGTAAGATTCAGCTAGGCACTGGCGTGCCGTACCCTGCTCTTTGGTGCCCCATCCTCGTAGCGAAAGGCCACCAGATGATCCGCGTTGTGGTAGACAGCATCCGTGTGAGCCTGCTCACGCAGCATCGGGTGGTCGTGCTGCGTGAAACCGACAGCAAACGCTACCTTCCGATCTGGATTGGACCGTTCGAGGCCGACGCGATTGCGATGGCGATCCAAGGTCACGAACCCCAACGCCCGATGACTCACGATCTGCTGAAGGCGCTGATCGGCGACCTGGGCGGTCAAATTGCCCACATCTTCATCAACGACATCCAGGATAACACCTTCTTTGCCCGGATTGTGATCGAGCAGCACGGGCGAACGGTCGAGGTTGATGCCCGCCCGAGCGATGCGATTGCCGTCGCAGTCCGCACCGAGGTTCCGATCTTCGTGGCGGCGCGGGTGCTGGATCAGGCCGGTGTGCTCTTTGATGAGGATGAGCAGGGCGAAGCAACGACTGAACCAACGATCGGTGAACCATCCGCAGAACCAAGCAGCGAGCCCGAAGCGGATCTGAACGACGATTCGATGTCGATCTTCCGCAATTTCATCAATACCCTTGATCTTGATAATCCGCCCCCAGGCGGGTCTGAGAAGTCGTCGTAGGGTAGGTAAACCGGGGTGGGGGGGGGGGCGGCCCCCCCCCCCCCGGTTTTTTTTTTTGTGCCCCCCCGGGGGCGCCCGCCCCCCCCGGCGGGGGCGCGCCCCCCCCCGCGGGGTTTGGGGGGGGGCCCCGGGGGGGGCCG
>JBLWKA010000191.1:0-9603 GCA_048381555.1 Oscillochloridaceae bacterium umkhey_bin13 | reverse complement strand
ACAACCCTGTTGCCGTCGTTTGACCGAAGGAGCTAATGAGGTAATCACTATAGAGGTCAAAAAGTTCATCGTTTGTCATAGTTTAGATGATAGCATATCGTTCAGTTCCGGGGTGCGTAAGGTGAGTGAATCACAAGCTGCGGTGTCCGTATTGTAAGCAGATCGGAACGCTTGAGGTGGTTGGTTCAACTATGTTGCAATGCGATTCTTGTGATAAGCGTGTAGTCCTGATAGTGCGGAATGATGAAATTGTTAGGATTGATCTGCCTGACGCCTCAACCTCTCTTGGAGCGGCAGCCTCTGCTGTTACTATAATGGGTTTCTTTGGCGTAGACAGTTGGGATTGGGTAGCAGACGCTATAACCTCCCTCTTCTAATGATGATCGTATAATACCAATCTCAATGGCCGGGTCGACATGGTTCGGCACAGATCCGACAGATCCACCGCTCGACCCAGGGCGCTGGTCAGCGGGTGCGCGGGGAGGTGTGGGGCTGGGCCAATCGTGCATTCCGCATTGGAATTAGTATAATGCCCCCTGTTTTCAACCCGCTCGCATACTCGCACTGGCGGATACCGAATCATCACCACGAGTGTGCGAGTAACAATCTCGAAACCGATATCTCTAAGGCTATTCAGTTGACCTTTCGACAGTGCTGAGAGGGGTTTGACATTTTTCTTGAACGGGGTTTACCTGATATCAAATACATTCGGGCCACTTTACTCTAAATCGTGTAAGCCTATCTGGCAGACACAGCGGCTGTCCGGTGGTCAAGGAAAGTCACAGTAGTATCAGGCCATGAGGTCAACCAACTAAACCGTCGCGAGAAAATGCGATACTCCTCTGGACACTCGCGAAAGGTCAGATTCAGGAAGGGTGGTATGGATCCGCGAAGAAATCAAGCGGCAATTATTATCCACGCCAGTGCTACCGGCGCTGCTGCACTCTCTGGGGTTATGGCAAATATTGCGATGTTTGGGGCCGATATTCCGTTTCTTGCAGCGATAAATATAACCATGATTCTGTCACTCGGTAAATTATTCGGACAAAAGCTAGAAAGAAAGGCCCTAACAACCGTAGGTTTGCAGTTGCTGGCTATGTCAGCAGGTCCTCTTGTCGCCAAAGGACTTCTCGGTATAGTTCCTGGCTTAGGCAATCTTATAAATGCTGGTGTTGCATTCACGATTACTGAAGGTATCGGGTGGACTGCCTTCATGATCTTCGATAGCGGAAATGACATTACAAAAATGAAGAAGCCAGACTTAGAAGGTATCTACAAAAAACGTAACACTATAGAAAAACCAGATATTAACAAACTGCGCAATGCCATGTCACCCGAAGATCGTGCTAGGTATGAGTATCTTCAGAGCCAAGTTAATAACAAAAGCATCTCTGATGAGGAACGTCAAGGCTATCTTGATGAACTGGGGAGGATCGCCAAGAAGTACTCAGAATAATGCCACAGTGCGCTAGCAGACAGTTTTGTCGGTTCTGAACCACACAGATCTAAGGAATAACACTGATGGATCAATCAAAGGATAATAATACGCTGTACACGGCGCACTTCCTACAACTTCCATACTCAGATCGGCAAATGATCGAGATAGAAAATATTGATGCCATATACGAAGAGAATGACAATCTGCTTTGCGTGCCATACACTATCGCCAACTTACTACGTTTTCCCCCAGGTCATCCGCGAAAGAATGTGCTCTACATTGGCGACCCGGTTGTTTCCTCAGTCTATTACCCTGCTGCACAGTTTCACCGCCGTACTTTTGAGCGCAAGTTTAGTGAAGCAGTGCGCTTGCTAGAAGCACTAGGAGTTGTTTCCCTGGAAGTGAAATGTGCTCAGGGTTGGTCAAAGGATTTTGCGGCATCGCTCAATACTCCCGCTGGCATTGAACTAGCAACTGGTGCCTCAGGCTCACAACAGTCTCGTATTTTATACCAAGCCGAATACCACGGTAACACTAGTTGTAAGATTCCAAATCATATGGCTTGGTTTAATCACGAGCCCGCATGGCAAGCTATTGCTAATGGCCGCCTAAACCACAACTTAAAGCGTTTTGAACTTCAAGTTCAGTATGAAGATGATTTTGGAGTCAATGCAAAGGTTGTTGCAAAGTTTATGCAACAACTGGAACTGGGAGGCAAATTTGAACAGCATCAGCAGACTACCTGGATTATAGCGGGAGCTTTTGGTTAAGGGAAGCGGCTCGTCTAAAACACCCCTTTCTCCATCCAGCTATGCAACCTTTACCTCATCAGGAAACCCTACATCGTTCAGAAAGTAGCCTATCAGGATGGATAAAGTATTTCCGCTTCCCTAATGTCATGTCTGTACAACTTGATGGCTCTTCAGGACTTCCCGTGATTGACAAACTCGTCATGCCGCATCAGGAAGCACAAACGAGTTCATCCGTTCTTTTCAGCCAATTCGCCTCAGCACCACTTTCACGCATGGCTCTCTGATGCGGTAGAAGTAGGCAAGAGCACAGACGTTTTCCACGGGAAATCCCAAAGACCCAACTTGATTGCAAAGTGCAAGAACATCGTACTACATCTCCTTGGCATCCCAGGATCCACGTAACTCAAGCCTTACCTGTCAACTAACTGAACCATATACACCCCCCCCTGAGTATCGCCTGCAACCACGATCTGCCCAGCGGCGCTGATCGCACAGCTAAGCAGAGGTGATCCAACGTAGAGTGTGCTCAAGCATGTTCGGCTAGGTGTATCCCATAGCCGTAGGGTTCGATCCGTTGAAACTGAAGCGGCACGTTTCCCGTTAGCGCTCAGAGCGCAACCCCGCACGCTGGATCGGTGCCCCATCAAAGTACTGATGGCTTGTCCACTGATGGTATTCCAAAGCCGCAAGGTCGTGTCATCAGACGCTGAAAAGGCCAGGGTGCCATCAGTACTGAGGGCGCAGCTTCTCACCGTGTCTTCATGGCCAGTCAGGATGTGCAGGCATTGGCCGCTGGTTGTATCCCAGACCCGCAGGGTATGATCGGCTGAGGCTGAAAGAGCTCGTTGACCGTCTGAGTTTAAGGTGCAGCCAAAGACCCAGGCCGGATGACCAGAGATCGCTTGAAGCTGAGCACCGCTGATAGGATCCCATAGCTTGATCGTTCCATCATATGCCGCTGTGAGGGCGCGTGATCCATCGCAGCTGAGCGCACAGGCCAGGACTGAGGTAGGATCGACCTGCAAACAGAGCCGTTGTCGACCGCTGAAAACATCCCACACACGCATTGTCCCGTCATCTGACGTGGAGAGGGCCAGAGTCCCATCCCCGCTCAATGCGCAGTCCCTGACTCCTCCACTGTGACCAGTGAGGGTGGATAGCACCTCACCAGTCATCGTACCCCAAACCTTCAAGGTGCCATCTAGCGAAGCCGAGAGCGCATACTGTCCGTCATTGCTAATGGCACAACTCCAAACCGCATCGTTATGTCTACGCTGGATCAACGTGTGCTGTACGGTATCGGTATACCACACTCTGAGGGTCATATCCTCTGAAGCAGACAAGGCCAACGTGCCGTCACTGTTCAGGGCACAATCCAAAACCTCAGCCGTGTGACCAACCAGGGTGTTGAGCTCCATGCCTTCTCTGGTATCCCATACCTTTAGAGTCTTATCGTCGGAAGCCGAGAGCGCGAGTCTACCATCAGCACTGAAAGAACAGCCACGCACCCGGGCAGTATGGCCGGTCAGTGTGTAGCGCACCGCTCCACTGGCTGTGTCCCACAGCTTCAGGGTCGTATCCCGCGAAGCTGAGAGCGCCAGGGTTCCATCGGCACTCAATGCACAACCGGCAACATAATCCGTATGGCCGATTAACATACGGATCTCATGACCGCTAGCGGCATCCCACAGCTTCAGGATCGTACCGTGTGAACCAGAGAGTGCCAGGCGTCCATTCGCGCTCAACGCACAGCCAAGAACCCACCCCATGTGATCATACAACGTGTGAAGGCAATGCCCATTCATCGCGTCCCATACCTTTAGTGTCTCGTCCTCAGCAGCAGAGAGCGCAATTTTGCCATCAGCACTCAGTGCGCAGGCAAAGACCCGTCCGGTATGTCCGGCCAACGTATGGCGTACTTCACCACTATGCGTATCCCACACCTTGAGATTCTGATCAGATGATGCCGAGAGAGCCAGTGTACCGTCTGCACTCAATGCACATGCATTGACCGCGTCACGATGCCCGATCAAGGTTCGCAAGCATGTACCGTTGGTAATATTCCACACCTTAAGCGTACCATCTTGCGCAGCGGACAGTGCGACCTTACCAGATGCGCTTAGAGCACAGCCGTTAACCCAGTTCGTATGGCCAATCAGCGTGCGAATGCAACTCAGATTCGCAGAATCAGGCAATGGTTGGAGAGGCCTAAGATAGGGCGATTTTAGGTACTGCACAAAAGGTTGTACGAGTTCTACGAGATGCGAGTCATGAACAAAACGACAGTAGAGTGTGGTCTGTACATCATCCAGGTGGTCACAAGCAGCGACCAGGTGTGCAATGCTGGCGAAACTTCGCAGGAGTCGGTGTAATTGCACATCATCATTAGCATACTGCATAGCCAGATTCAGATCTTGTTCAGTATCAAGTGCAGTAAGGTAGTGAGTCTTGTGTGAAAGATAGCGAAGATCCTTACACAGAGATACGATATCTGCGTACCGTTGAGCTTCTTCGAGATGTTGAGTATAGTACATAAGTGCGTAACGACTGTGATGCTCGGACCAGCGGGCGCAGTAGTCCAGCAGCCGATCCATGCATGGTTCGACCTTTATCTTGGCATTGAGACGAAGGTACTGCGCAAGTCGGGGATGCACCAGCGAGTAGCCCCGTTGCTCATCGCCAATCACAAAGCGTCGCACCTGGCGCAGCACATCGGCGAAGTAATCATTCGACCAATCATCTACCAGGGTTGGGTTGATACACTCTAGATCCGTGCGGCTAATCGGTCCCAACGTTACCGTCAGGGTTGCGAACAAATCCTTGGTCGGGCGATCTCCAGCCTGTAGCTTGATCTCTTGCCACCAACGTTCCAGGTAAGCGCTGAGCCCGTACGGCTGATCAACAAGATTTGCCTGGGTCAACTGGCCGACTTGAACATCCTCTGCGAGCACATGCACGTAGAGTGGGTCGGCCCCGAGCGCCGCATCTTCCTGATATGCAGCTCGCTGCACAAGCATATCAACGATGCTATCATCTGCGGCCAGTCGTTCGCCGGCGCTCCCGGCTGCACGGAATACAGCTCTGACCTCCTCACGATCCAGGCCTCCAAGCGGTAGATGGGTAACCTGCTCAGCCGGTAGTTGATACTCGGACATCCAGTTCTGGCCAACATCACGAACGGTCAGGATAATGTACAGTTGATTGGGTAGGCGACGGCTCACGTAGGGAGCTAGCTTCCAGGTTGTCACCTCATCCATGCCATCAAGTACGAGAATACGTGTACGATCAAGGGGGATGTCGAGAAAATGCTGGTAGAGCGCACGCAGCTCGTTCAGCTTCTCAGGCAACTCCTCCTTGTGGCCGTGCCACTCAGCCATCTGCTGGACGACGTTGCACAGAAAAAAGCTCTCGCTCATGCCATCGGGGACACGAGGATCATTGGTGAAAAAGTGATAAGCGAACGCGGCGGGGGTGCCGTGAATAAGCTTGGCCATAAGGGCCGTCTTGCCGAAGCCAGCCGGTGCCGTAAGAACCCTGTAGCCACCCGTCTGCTCCTTGACGTGTTGTATCAATCGTTCGAGGATCGCGGTACGTCCGCCAAACAGCCGCACACGATCCTCAATCAACGGATCGAACACTTCGCGAAGGGGGGTGCGCAAGACAATCGGATAGTAGTGAATATCGCCATAAATATGCACGCTGGCCCCATGTCCAATGGCAATGCCAACGCCAGCAATATTTCCTGTCTGGATATGCTCGCTGCTCAATGTCTCCTCACCCATACCGCTACCCCTGCTCTCGCTCCCGCTTCGCTTTCGCCGCCACCTTGCGTGCCACGGTCGCGAAGGCGGCCTGCGGCCCGGTCAGCGCAGCTACGGTGACGTCGAAGATATCCTCGGCCATGCCAGCGAGATTGCGCAGCCAGCGGGTCAGCTTGTTCTCGTTCGCCTGCTCACCCTTCTGCGCCTCCTGCTGGATGCTCTTGACGGTATTGGTCACTTCCTCTTTGTCGATATCCGGGTCTTCCGGGCGCGCCTTGATAGCCGCGTAGATCTGGGCAAACGCACGGGCGAACGCTTCCTGATCGCCGCCTTGCTGCACATGGGCCTGGGCATTGCGGCCGATGGCGATCCCCGTACCGCTGACATCGCCGACGTTGATCTCGTCGCCACCGACGTAATTGCCGCCGACTTGGGTGACATTGCCGCCGGCCTGAATGGTATCACGGCCAGAACTGATCACGGTGTTATGATTGCCCGTGATCACCGGGCTGTTGGTGGCTGAGCCGCCAATACCAGCAGCGCCAGTACCGCTGATCGACTGCTGAAAGGCCCACTGGCTACGGGACGGGGTCACCTCACGCAGCGCGGTGTCGTCCGGCGGCATATGGTCGGCCGGGAAGTCGCCGAGCGTCGTGGCCCCGCGGTAGAGCGCCATCGCGAAGGGGCCAACGCCCTTCAGCACCGTGAGTTCCGGTTCCTGGGTTTTGCCATAGCGCTGCCGCAGTGCGGCGGACACCTGTTTTTCAACCGCTTCACCGACGGCGAAGTAGAGGTGGGTATAGAGGTCGAAGGCGCTGATATACCCGGCCCGCCCGCTCAGACCCTGCCCGCGCAGCCCATCGGTCAGGGCCTGGGCGAAGATGGTGATCTGGCCGGGGCCGATGTACGAGACCTGATTCTCGCGGCAGGCGGTCATAATGATCCGCCCGCTGCCGGTGGCGAGCACTGCATCAGCTGCCTGCTGCGGCAATGGCTGGCCGGTGAAAGGCTGGTCGCTGTCACCAAGGACAGGCGAGAGTTCGCCGGCGTGGCAGGCGTTGATCAGCAGGATGAGCCGTTTGGCAGGTATTGCACGAAGCTTATCGAGCAACTCGGGCTGGCTGATGCCCGTGCCCGCCACGACCTTGCGCTGCGCCAGCCGCGTGTTGTGGGTCGTCAGCTGGTAAACGCCATCGGCGCTATACTCGCCGTGGCCACTATAGAAGAGCAGCACCGTATCGTCAGGCTTCGTGCGCGTGGCAAGATCCGTGAGTGCTGCGAGGATACCATCGCGCGTCGCGCCGGCGTTGGAGAGCTGCGTCACCTGCGCCTCAGGGTAGCCGCAGTACTGCGAATCGCGCAGGACCGTCGCAACCGCCTGCGCATCGGCGGCAGTGATCGGCACATTCAGACCAGGCTCGTGCTGGTAGCTGCCGACCCCGATGATGAGCGCGTGGCCGTGGGTGAAGGGCATGGTGCTGCCTCTCGGTGCATTGATACAGAGCTATGCTGATCAGGTGATGTAGCTATTTAGAAGTTTTGATTATTCTAATATATCTACGAAGTTTATCTAATCTCTCAAGATCTCCGGCTTTTACCAAGTGATAAACAAGGGCTCTCTCCGTATATTCGCGTTTTTCTGGTGCCATTTGATCTAGCCGTTTCTTCAACTCTACATCTCCCTCCATAAAATCAAGAAATGTATCGTGTGATAGCGCCAAATGAACGAACTCTTCGTCCTTTCCAGCATCGAGCAAATGCTCAGCCAAATGCTGCCACATATACGGCTCGTCGATAGGCATTTCAGCCCAGTCACCGCTTATAGGTCGGTGAGCATCAAGCAACATGACGTGCCAAGCAACCAATTGGCTAGCATGCGAGTGTTGCAGGAAGCGACGTATAACATCGTGCAGCCGAATACTTCTCGCCGTTAGGTCATAGTGTAGTAGTAGCGACAGGTCGCTCAACCGCTCACACAACTCCTCGGTATCCAGCGCATCATAACCTCCTGTCGAGCCCCATAGTCGGGCAAGTGTGGCGAGAGGGATGTCTACATCTTCAGGAAAAATCGCCAGTTCAGCATAGCGTATCCTCTCCTCCATTGCTAGTAGATCAAAGCTCGCGCCGAGTGTCGCTGCCACTGCTTGATTACGCTCGGTCGGATTTCGTGTATCAAAGGCTATAAGTCCGTATCGATCAAGCCGCTCGTCGAGTGATGCCACTGCAGCCATCAGAGCTTCGCCATGCTGTACCCTCTTGCGCAAGAAGCCGTTAGCTAGTCTGAGCAGCAAGGGCCATTCACCCAACCGCGCGACCAAAGTCCGCAGCTTATGCTGGTTCACCTCAACCTTCACTATTCCTGTACTTAACAATGCCAATGCCTCGTTGTCCTGCATTGTATCAACGTCGACTTGGCGAGTGCCATAGGGCAAGATGCTCCGATCCCGTGTCGTGATCAGGCGAATACAACGAGAGCCGCCTTGCAGGAAGGGTCTGAGATGGACATTGTCCCACACATCGTCAATCACCAATAGCAGGACTCTGTTGCCCAATGCCTCGGCTAGGCGTGCTGTAGTTGCGTCTATGCCAATAAAGCCAGGACGCTGGTCGGTTAGGATCTCGATAAGATCCGCGATGATTCCAGCAAGATCTCGCGGGTTTTCGCCCAATGTTATCCAGAGAACACCATCGGGAAACGCAGCCCGCACTCGTTGGTCATGGCAAAGAATTTGCGCCAGAGTAGTTTTGCCAAAGCCACCTGCTCCCATAAGACAAACCGTCGACGCAACGGTGATACCACGCTGCTCATTGAGTAGGTACTGGAGGAGTTGGTTGAACTCTTGAGGTCGAGGTACAAAGTCAGGTGGTGGTGTGGGAGCCATGAAGGGCGGAGGAGGCGAAATTCTAGGAGGAGATTGATTGATAACAATCGCAATGCTTCCTCCGCTGACCTGTAAAATATTCGTTCCCGTCGCTGTCTGTGCCGTAGCATGATGGCCAATAGCGATGCCGTGCCCATCGATATTGCCAATCGAAATGTCACCCTGAGGAACTTCGAGACGTTTTCCTTGTAAGTTACTCAGTGCTTCTACCAGGCCTGGATCTGATATTTGAGACGTCTTGCCTGCCAAGGTGTCAACCAATACCTTGGTTAGTTGAAGCACTATGGCCTGCGGTGTGTCAGGTAATATCCGTTGCACTGCAGCTATGATGGTTTGCTCATAGGTCATACGGATGTTTGTTCTCTTTTTCGAGCGTAGGTAACATGTACCGCCCAAGCCGGCCTCACGGCCCATCTAGCCATAGCACTGTACCACCGCTATTATACCCTTCTCGCACAGCACACTTCAACAATCTCAACGAGGAGTTCGGATCCGTTTCCCTGATGGAGCGAAGCTTTTCAAGCAGCCTGCCGTGCCTGCATAAGCACATCATCCATCCTCACCGATGCCCCCGCGCCCTCCCTGTGCGACGATCGCTGCATCGCCTGTAACCAGCAGCGTTCGTTCGTCAGGGAGGGTTTGTTATGCCTGAGTCCACCACCAATGGGGCCGGCGCCGGGCTCCAGCTCCGCGACTGGCTGGCCGAGCCGGAGATGTTGGCGGAGCAGTCGCCAGCCGGTGAGCCGAACCGCCCACCGCCCCAGCCGCAG
>JBLWKA010000190.1:0-9609 GCA_048381555.1 Oscillochloridaceae bacterium umkhey_bin13 | reverse complement strand
CGGCCCCCGGGGGGGGGGGGGGGCGCCCCCCCGCGGGGGCGGGGGGGCCGGGCAAAAAGGGGCGCCCCCCGAACCAACCCGGGGGTGGGGCGCCCCCCCCCCCCCCCCCACTGCTGATTCAACGCGTTGACAACCACTACCCCGCAGGGTAAGATACGGCGTCATTGATGCTACCTACAGGGTGGGAGGAACGGTTGCGTAGCTGGAAGTTCTGGGTCGGTTTGGCCATCAGCGCCATCTTCCTTGCCGTTGCAATGCGCGGCCTGGACCTGGGGCTCTTCTGGCAGATTGTGCGCACCGCCAATTATTGGTGGTTGTTGCCAGCAGTGGCCGTCTATTTTGTGGGGGTCTGGCTGCGCACCATGCGCTGGCGGGCGATGCTCATCCATCTGGCGGTACTGCCGGTACGGCGGCTGTTTCCGACCGTTGTGATTGGCTATATGGGCAATAATGTCTACCCAGCCCGCGCAGGCGAGGTGTTGCGTAGTTATGTGTTGCGTCGTAACGAGGCGATTCCGATGAGCGCCTCGCTGGCGACGGTGGTGCTTGAACGGCTTTTTGATGGCTTGATCTTGTTACTGTTTATTGTGGTGACGCTGCCGCTGGCTCCGTTACCTCCCGGTTTTCAGGTCTTTGTCCTTAGTTTTGGGACAGTCTTTCTGGTGGCGCTGCTAGTCTTTATGCTGCTGGCGGCGCGTCCCGCCCGGCTGAGCCAGGTCTATAGCTGGGTGGTTGAACATGTAGTGCCCGCCCGGCTGCGCCCGCCGCTCCGGGGCTTGTTTGACCGTTTTGTGGTTGGGTTGCAAGCCCTGCGTAGCCCGCGTGAACTTATGACGAGCTTTGGGCTCTCGGTGCTGATCTGGTTGATCGAGACCCTCACCTATTGGTGTGTGATGCGTGCCTTTGACCTGAATCTTGGCTTTGCAGTCTTGATGCTGATGGCGGCCGTGGTGAATCTGTTTACGACGATTCCTTCGACCCCGGGCTATGTGGGCACCTTCCACGCCCCTGGGATTGCTGTCCTGATGCAGTTTGGCGTGCCCCAGGCCCTGGCAACGGGCTTTACGGTGGTATTGCATATTGCGCTCTGGTTACCGATTACTTTGCTTGGTGCGTTCTATATGCTTCGTCAGAGCATTGGTTGGCAGGATCTGGAACGGGCTGCGGCGCTCAAAGCCCAGCGGGCCAGCGAAACCGATTCCGACGAACTTGCCCCCCAGGTGCTACCATGAGGCGTGTTGCTGTGATTGGGGCCGGCGTTGCCGGTATGACGGCGGCCTATGAATTGGTTCGGGCCGGACAGCAGGTGACGATCTTCGAAGCGGCTTCACTCGTGGGCGGGCTGGCCTCGGGCTTCCGCGATGAACGCTGGGAGTGGCCACTCGAACGGTTTTATCACCATATCTTCGAGACCGACAAGGCGATTATTGCGCTGGCGCGCACGATTGGGTTTGGTGACCGGCTCTTCTTCCAGAGCCAGGTGACGGCCCAGTGGTGGCAAGGGCGCGGCTATGATCTGAACGGCCCGTTGCAGGTGCTGCGTTTCCCGGCCTTGCCCCCGCTGGATCGGGTGCGTTTTGGGGCGGTGGCCTTCTATCTGAAGTACGTCACCCGCAATTGGCAACGGCTCGAACGCACGACCGCCGCCAAGTGGACCTCGCGCTGGGCCGGCCAACGGGTCTATCAAACCCTCTGGCGGCCGCTGCTCGAAGGCAAGTTTGGCTCCCACGCCGATGAGGTCAACATGGCCTGGCTGTGGGCGCGCTTGCGGGCGCGGAGCTTTAAGTTGGGCTATTTTAGTGGCGGCTTCCAGGCCTTTTGTGATGCGCTGCAGGCCGCGGTTCGGGCGCAGGGTGTGGCGGTGCGTTTGCGTACCCCGGTGTCGGCGTTACGCCAACTTGGCGGAGGCTGGGAAGTGATTGCGCCGGGCTTGCCCGCCGAACACTACGACCAGTTGCTGGTCACGGGGGCACCAGGCATGCTGGCCAAACTCGCGCCCCAATTGCCCTCTAGCTATCTCGGCCAACTCAGCCGCTTGCGTTCGATGGGCGCAGTTGTGATGACCGTTGCGCTGACTCGCCCGCTGACCGACGGGATCTATTGGTTGAACATGCCCAAAGACCAGTTTCCCTATCTGGCCTTGGTCGAGCATACCAATTTTATTGCGCCCAGCCACTACGGCGGCGACCATCTGCTCTATCTTGGTGATTACCTTGACCCCGACCACGAGTATTTCCAGCTGAGCAAAGAAGAGTTACTGGCCCGCTTTTTGCCCTCGCTCAAACTGGTCAACCCGGCCTTCGATCTCTCGTGGGTCCGTGATTGCTGGCTGCACCGCGAACGCTATGCCCAGCCGATTGTGCCCGTCGGCCACAGCAGCAGCATTCCGCCCCTGGCAACCCCACTCGACGGACTGTTTTGGGCCAGCATGAGCCAGGTCTATCCCTGGGATCGTGGCACCAATTTTGCGGTCGAATTGGGGCAACAAGTCGCTGAGAAGATGTTAGTTGGCTAAAATCGTACCGCATGGCATATGCGCTAAAGATATGCTACAGTAACAGGACGCAACCGAGCTTAGGATAATATGCCATGCATTTCGAATGGGATGATGCAAAAAATGAACGCAACATCCAACACCATAAGCTTGATTTTGCTGATGCAACCAACGTCTTTGAGGGGCCGCTCTTAACTGATCGCGATGATCGCTTAGCGTATGGCGAAGATCGTTGGGTCAGTATTGGCTTTATGAACCCGCTTGTTATCGTGGTTGTCTGGACAGAGCGGAATGGCGACACTATTCGCATTATTTCGGCGCGAAAGGCAAACAAGCATGAGCGAAAACGATATGAAGCATACATCACGAACCGATTGGGAGCGTTTGGCGAATATGGATGATGACGAAATTGATTACTCTGACATTCCGCCCCTAACAGAAGATTTTTTTAAGCGCGCTAAACTTGTGCTTCCCAACGCAGTTGAGCTTGACTCTGATGTGCTGAGTTGGTTTAAGCATCAGGGACATGATTACTCAGCACATATCAACCGGGTTTTGCGCGAATATATGGCGCTTCACATGCAAACCTGATGGTGAGCTTGACAGTATGGCATAATCTACAATGGCATTAGGTCAACTCACCAATTATGTAACCGCCTTTGCGGCCCTGTTGCACGCCACCGGGGTTGCAGTTGGCCCTGGACAGGTCTTGACCGGGTTGGATGCGTTGAGCCAGGTGACGATTACGGAGCGCGAACAGTTTCGGGCCGCTTTGCGCTGTACGCTGGTGCGTCGCCACGAAGATCTGGCGATGTTTGAACTGGCGTTTGCCCTGTTCTGGCAGGCGGGAACCAATGCACCGCTGGCTCCTGATCAACTGGAGCAGGCTTTGCCCCTGATTGCGGCGCGCCAACGCCAGTTGCGCCTGCCCCATCGCCCGGCAGAGACGGATGCGCCATCCCCGCCTGAGTCCGAGGCCCACCAACCTGAACTGCGCTTGGCCTTCAGTTACGATGAGGTGTTGCGGCAGAAGGATTTTGCCCAGTGTAGCTGGGAAGAGTTGGCAGCCTGCAAGGAGTTGATCCGGCGGATGCCCTGGCAGGTGACAACCCGCCCGAGTCGGCGTCAGCAGGTGGCCCCACGTGGCCGCCAACTTGATCTGCGCCGTACCTTGCGGGCAGCGCGGCGCACTGGCGGCGAACCTCTGCGTTTAGCGCGCCGCCAGCCTCGCCCGGTGCGCCGCCCGGTGGTGCTGATCTGTGATATTAGTGGCAGCATGGAACGCTACGCTCGGCTGTTGATCCAGTTTGCCCATGCCTTGCGGGCTGGGCTGGGTCAGGTCGAGAGTTTTGTGTTTGGGACGCGCCTGACCCGCATTACGCGCCAGTTGCGCCACGCCGATCTTGATGCGGCGCTTGACGCAGTCAGTCAGCAGGTGTGTGATTGGAGCGGAGGCACGCGGATCGGGGCGGCGATCAAGCAGTTCAATTATGCCTGGGGCCGCCGCGTCCTGGGCAGTGGGCCGGTGGTGCTGTTGATCAGTGATGGCTGGGATCGGGGTGAGCCTGAACTGTTGGCCCGCGAAATGGATCGACTGCAACGCTCCTGCCACCGGCTGATCTGGCTTAATCCATTGCTGGGCCGACCAGGCTATGCCCCGCTGACCGTCGGCCTGCAGGCGGCCCTCCCCTTCGTAGACGATTTTTTGCCAGTGCATAATCTGGCGAGCCTGGAACAGCTTGGCCAGCACCTGGCGCAATTGCCAACCGACCGACCAAAGCGGCGGCAAATTGGTAACACGGGCCGCAAAGCGTAGGGACACAGCGTGTTGCGTCCGCAACCAAGAGGTTCATTAAAATGACAGAAGCACAGAACCCCAAACAAGCAGCCGACGCCCTGATTGAACAGGGACGGGCCTTGATCGAGCAGGGCGAACTGCCCCAGGCGACCGAGTTGCTCAATCGAGCAGTCAAGTTGTACTGGTCGGTTGGTGAACAGTACACCGCTGCGGCCCAGATTGGCAACTACGGGTGGGCCTTGCGGCGCAAAGGGCGGCCCGATCTGGCCCAGCCCTACCTAGCTGAAGCGGCGCGGCTGTTTGCCCAAATGGGCCTGACCGAGTTTGCCGAGCGCCATCAGTTTGCGGCCGAAGATGCGCATAGCGGGCTAACGCCAGACCTGTTGGCAGGGTTGCCGCCAGCAGTGCGCGGGGCGCTCGAACGCGGCGATGTGGCCGGGCTTCAGTTTGCACTTGATGCCCTGGCAGTGGCCGAGCGCGAACTGGTCTTAGAGCGCTTGGTGGCGGCGGGGGTGGTCAGTACTGGCGGTGATGACCAGCAGCGGGCCGATGAGGCCGTGCGCCAGTTCGAGCCGTTCCTGGCCGGGGTTGCGGCGGTGGCCCGGGGGGATGCGGCGGATCGGGCGGCGATCGAGCAGACCCTCGACGATCTTGAGCGCAAAGGCTGGCGCTTGCGCCGAGCGGTCGAGAAGCTCTGGGCGGGGGAACGCCGGCTAGCCCCGCTGACCCACAACCTGGATGAGCTTGACCGGGCGCTGGTAGTGCGGATGCTGGCCCTGGTTGAAGGTGATGCCACTGAATCAGATCCTGGGCCAACGGCATAGGGGTTGTGTATGCTATAATTCGCGCAGTTTGTCGGGCTGTAAGGGTCGCTGAGGAGCGTTGTTATGCAAGTTGAACACCGCCGCTTTCATCGGGTTGATCTGCTAGAGGTTTCGGGTCGAATTGATGCCGCGTCCGCACCGCAACTCAAGCAGGCAATCGAGGCCCTTTTCGACGAGGGGCGCTATCGGATTGTGCTAGATTTTGCCAAACTCGAATATGTGAGTAGTCCAGGTTTGCGGGTGTTCATCGAGGCCCGGAAGCGGGCGCGGGATTGGAAATTGACCGACCCCGAGGGCGGTGATATTCGGATTGCCAACCTGCCCCTGCGGATCAAAGAGGTGTTTGATCTGACGGGCTTCACCTCGCTCTTCGAGATTTATGGTAGCACGGTTGAGGCTGTCGGTTCGTTCTAACCCTCGCCGATTAGCCGCAGCCGCAGACGCACTATGGACAGCATTACTCTTACGGCCGATCTCGAAGCGCTGGCCCAGATTAGCGCTTTCATCACCGAAGCCGCCGCCCTGGCCGGACTCGATGAACGTGCCACCTGGCAGGTCCAACTTGCGGTTGATGAAGCTGCCACGAATGTGATACAGCACGCCTATGATCCCGACCATCCGGGCGATCTGACAGTAAGCTGGACGTGCGAACAGGATCGTTTTGTGGTGTCGCTGCGTGATTTTGGCCGTCAGTTTGATCCCCAGAGCGTGCCAACCCCTGATATTGCCTCACCGCTGGAGGATCGCCAGGTTGGTGGGCTGGGTCTCTATCTGATCACCCGTCTGATGGACGAAGTGCGTTTCGATTTTAACCCCCAGGGCGGCAATGTGCTTACGATGATCAAGCAGATTACCAGTACGCCGAGTGATGTGGTCGTAACGATGCCAATCACTGGGCGCGTAGATGCCGTGACCGCCCCGCAACTCAATCGTCGCATCCACGAGCAGATCAACGAAGGGGCACGCTATATCCTGCTTGACCTGAGTGCGGTCTCGTTCCTTTCGTCGAGTGGTCTGCGGGCGCTGTTGCTGATTCGCAAAGAGTTGATGACCCTCGGGGGCGAACTTCGCCTGGCAGCGCTGCAACCCCAAGTGGCCGAGGTGTTCACCCTGACCGGCTTTACCCAGGTCTTCGCCATCCATGCCTCGGTCGAAGAGGCACGGCATGCGTTCGGCCAGGGACGTGCGTGAGCCGCGAACGCCTGTTAACGCTGTATGCCCTGGGGTTGGGTGGCCTCAGTCTAGTTTGGATCTGGCTGAGTCCTGGCCCAGCGGTACCCTTTGCGGCCATGGTGCTTTTTGGTGCCCTGGCCCTCGCGGTTGATGCGCTCAGTTTTCGCTTGCCCACCGCTGATGTGTACAGTCTGGCCGGGATTGTGCTGGTGGCAGCGAGTCTGGCGCTTGGGCCGCAAGCCGGAGCCATCGTTGCTCTGATCGAAGGCATGATTTCGGGGGCGCTGCTGGCCTTCATTTATGGCCGTCCCGCCAGTTTTTATGTGTTAGGGGCACGCCCGGTTATGCGGGGCGGGGTGCGGGCGATTGGGTTGCTCGCTGGGGCGGGTCTGGCCACGCTAGCGACGGGTCAGCCCCACAATGATCCAGCGAGCTTCGATCCCCTGGCCTTGTTGCTCGCCACCCTGATCACTCTGACAAGCCTGACCCTGGCGGCGCGGGTGGGGCGCGAACTGATTCAGGGCGGGAGTGGCAGTCTGGCCGGTTGGTGGCGGGGTAGTTGGATGCCCGCGCTGGCCGCCGAGGTTGCGCCCCTGCCCCTGGCCCTGCTCGGGGCCGCAGTCTACAACCAGCTTGGGAGTGGCTACTTTTTGCTGTTTGGCTTTGCGCTGGTGGCCGCTGCGGCTGCAGTGCGGCGGGCGACGCTCAATCTGGCGAGCCAGCGTCGTTCGGTACGCGAACTGGCAATGCTGAACGAGGTAAGTCGGGCGATTATTCGCAGCGAATTGAAGGTTGATACGCTGTGCGAACTGATCTACCGCGAGGCAGGCAAGATTGTTGATACCTCGTCGTTTCATCTGGGCCTGTTTGATGGCGACCGCTACACTCTGGTGGTACGGGTGCAGGATCGGGTGCGCCTGCCAGCCTTAACGGTTGATCTGGGAGCAAATGATGGCTTGATTGGCTGGATGCGTCAGACTGGGCGGGCCTTGCTGGTCGAGGATTTTCTTGAGGAGATGGATCGCCTGCCGGCGCGCCCGCGTTATCAGAGTGAACGCCCGCCCCGTTCGGGGATCTATGTGCCACTGATTGCCGGTGACCACGTGATCGGCTCGATCTCGGTGCAGAGTTACGAACCCGATGCGTTTACGGCGAGCGATCTGCGTTTACTGTCGCTGATTGCTGATCAGGCGGCGGTAGTGATCACGCGTGCCCGAGCCTTCGATGATGCGAACCGGCGGGCCGTGCAATTACAGGCGATTCAGCAGGTCAGTGAACGGATTACCGCCATCCTTGATCTCGATCTGCTGCTCCCTTCGGTGGTACGCCTGATCCGTGAGCGCTTTGGCTACCATCCGGTGCATATCTTTACGCTCGACCCGACCAGTCCCCACATCCGCTTCCGGGCTTCGAGCGCAGTGGGCGCCCAACTCGAACAGGTCCTATCCCTGCCGTTGATCATCGGCCAGGGCTTGGTGGGCAGTGCTGCGGCCAGTGGTCAGCCGGTGCTGGTGGGTGATGTGCGCCAAGATCCCCGCTACATCCGCGATAGTGGGACGACCCACTCCGAATTGGCGGTGCCGCTCCGGGTCGGCGAACAGATTGTAGGCGTGCTTGATGTGCAGAGTGATGAGATTGACGCCTTTGATGCCGATGATCTGTTTGTGATGCGTACGCTGGCTGATCAGATTGCGATCGCAATTGATAGTGCCAATATCTATCGTGCCCAGCAAGAAGAGGCCTGGACCCTCAATGCGCTGCTGCAAATGGCCGAAAACGTTGGGCGGGCCAATAGCCTGGATGAGTTGATGGCAACGACGGTGCGCTTGCCGCCGCTCCTGTTGGGCGCAGCCCGTTGTTACCTGCTGCTCTGGGAGCGTGAAGCCGAACAGTTTACCCTGGCGGCGGCCTATGGCTTGGCCCGCGAGCAGCGTGAACTTCTGCTTGACCAACCCTTTGGTCTGGCCCAGGCCCCGTTGTTGGGCCGGATCTGGGCGGCGGGTGTGCCTGCTGGGCCACGTTTGCTGAGTCTTGATGCGGCCCATGGCCGGGCCGATCAATGGCCGCAGGTGCTGGATGGGCAAGCCAGCGGGAGTTTAGCGGCCCTGCCGTTATTGGGCCGGGCGGGCCTGCTTGGGGCGCTGATTTTGGACTATGATACGCCAACCTTGCGCCTTGATGCCCGTCAGACCAACCTCTGTGTCGGTGCCGCCGCTCAGGTTGCGACGGCGCTCGAAAGTCTCTTACTGGCTCAGGAAGCCGAACTGGCTGCCCGCCTGGAACAGGAACTCAAGGTTGCCCGCGAGATCCAGACCGCCTTGTTGCCAGCCGCACCGCCCGTTTTGGTGGGCTGGCAGATCGCCTCGGCCTGGCAGGCGGCGCGCCTGGTTGGCGGGGACTTCTTCGATTTCTGGCATCTGCCGGTCCACAAAGACGAGGTCATCATCGCCCGCGAAGTCGGTCGGCGGCAACTTGCGTTGCCCGAGCCGGCCGAGCCACCTCGGCGCGGGATGCGAACTGCGGATCTGGGTTTTGTGATCGCCGATGTCAGTGATAAAGGTGTGCCAGCGGCGATGTTTATGGCCCTGTCCCGTTCGTTGGTGCGGGCCGCCGCGCTTGATGGCTCACCGCCAGCCGAGGCCATGGAACGGGCGAATCGCTGGATCAACCGGGACTCGGAATCGGGCATGTTTGTGACCCTGTTTTATGGCGTGCTCGATCCGGCAAATGGGCGGCTGTGCTACACCGTGGCGGGCCACAATCCTCCCCTGTTGATCCGATCCCATGATGGTGCTACCAGCGAATTGCGCACCCCCGGCATTGCGCTCGGGGTACTCGAAGAGATTCGGCTCGGCCAGGCTGAAGTGACTCTGGAACCGGGCGATCTGCTCGTCTGTTACACCGATGGGGTCAGCGAGGCCGTAGACGACGAATTGCGCGAGTTCGGGGTCGCACGCTTGCGGGAACTGGCGGTCAAACTGCGTCACGAGCCAGCGACCGTGATCGTCGAGCGCATTCTGGCCGAATTGGCCCATCATGCGCGGGGTCAACCGGCCTTTGACGATGTGACCCTGGTGGTGATCCGGCGCGACGGGTGAGGCCCGGGTGTCGGGATCGCGTGGGCAAACAGGGCTGTTGCAACGTCATTGGGCAAGCCCATGGTTTGTGTGCGGTGTGGCGGCGAAGCCGCCACACCGCACACAAAACCGGTTTGGGGTGGCGTAGCCACCCCAAACCCCACCGCCAGAGGCCCACCTTGCCACACCCCAGCCCAGGGGCTAAATTTTCCTGGTGGTACCCGGGTGTTTTTGGGTTAATAA
>JBLWKA010000189.1:0-9731 GCA_048381555.1 Oscillochloridaceae bacterium umkhey_bin13 | reverse complement strand
ATGAAAATGCATGTACTGATTGAGCATAAGCCAGAAGGCAAGGTCACTGCCTCACTGATCGGTTGGCCTGGTATCACCGCACAGGGCGGCACAGAGGCAGAGGCGGTGAGTGCGCTCCGTCGCTCGTTTACTGCGCAGCTCCATGATGCTAAAGTCATTTCCATCGACTTCACGGTCGAGCGATCGTGGCTCCAGACCGCCGGGATGTTCAAGGACGACCCCTTCGCCGACGAGCTCGCTACGGTCATTGCCGAGTATCGGCGCGAGCGTGACGCCACAGATGCCCCTGAAGCGACACAGGATCACGCTGCGTGACGCTCTACATCCTCGATACTGACCACATCTCGCTTCAGCAGCGATCCCATCCGGTGGTGCTGCAGCGTCTCCAGGCGCTCGGTGAAGATGACAGCGTCGCGGTGACGGTGATCACCGTGGAAGAGCAGATCCGCGGACGGCTGGAAATCATTCGCCGGCACGCTACATCGCCCCTCCAGGCCCTCGCATATGCGGCATTCCAGCAGACCCTGCGCTACTTCGCTACCTGGCAGGTACTCGATTTCTCTCAAGCGGCCTTTGAGCAGTTCTCGACACTACGGCAGCAGCGCATCCGCATCGGCTCACAGGATCTGCGCATCGCCGCCATCACCCTCACCAATGCCGCCACCCTCGTGACGCGCAACACACGCGACTTTGCCCAGGTGCCTGGCCTGCTGATCGAGGACTGGTCGGCTATGTAGGCCGCGCACAGATGAAGGTGAACGTATCGCCCTGGTAGCGCCCTCCTTCGCGGCGCGGATCAGCCGTCGCCCAGCGAGTTCTTGCGTGGTCATAGAGACCGTCTGCTGCGAGCTGATGCGGTATGATGAACTGAAGGAGGTATCTATGCCAACTGCACCTGATCCCGTCGTCTTTCCCAGGCTCCAGGCCCGTAACCTCAACGGGCGAACCATCTCACTCCCCGCCGAGCTCGGCGGGGAGCGCAACCTCGTGCTGGTCGCCTTCCGGCGCTGGCACCAGGATCTAGTCGACGCCTGGTTCCCCGCCCTCGCGCCGCTGCTCGCCGCGCATCCTGAGCTACGGGCCTACGAGCTGCCGATGATCGGCGGTCTCTACACCCTGGCGCGCCCCTTCATCGACGGCGGGATGGCTGCGGCGATCCCCGACCCGGCGGTGCGCGAGCGCACGCTGACGGTCTACACCGACATCGGTCGGGTCACGGCTGCGCTGGGGATTGCGAGCACGGCAACGATCACGCTGCTGCTCGTCGATCGTCAGGGCCGCATCCTCTGGCGCGACGCCGGGCCGTACACGCCCGAGCGGGCCGCCGGGCTGGCGCAGGCCCTGACAGCGCCGCCGACGCTGACAGAGGAGGAGCAATGAACGTCCGCGACGCCTACACCAGCTGGGCGACGACCTACGATACCGACACCAACCCGACCCGCGACCTGGACCAGGAGGCGACGCGGGCGACCCTGGGGCCGCTGCGCGTCGCCCGCGTGCTCGAGCTTGGCTGCGGCACCGGCAAGAACACTGCGCTGCTGGCCGGGGTTTGGCGCGCACGTCCAGGCGCTGGATTTCTCGGAAGGCATGCTGGAGCGGGCGCAGGCCAGGGTGCAGGCGTCGAACGTGACCTTCACTGTGGCCGACCTGACCCGACCCTGGCCGTGTGCCAACCAGTGGGCCGAGCTAATCGTCGGCAACCTGGTACTGGAGCACATCGCCGACCTCGGCTTCATCTTCGCCGAGGCTCGCCGCTGTATCGCTCCAGGTGGCCAGTTCTTCCTCTGCGAGCTGCACCCGGCACGGCAGTACCAGGGGCTCCAGGCCCACTTCACCCGCGACGAGGGCGAGGTCATCGTCCCGGCCTTCGTCCATCACATTAGCGACTACCTGGGCGCCGCCGAGGCCAACGGCTTCGCGCTCCGCCAGCTTCGCGAGTGGTGGCATACGCCCGACCGCACCAAAGCGCCACTGCTCGTCTCATTGCTCTTCGGCGCCTGAGTGCTAGGCACCAGCAAGGAGGCGACGGAAGCCGGCTTGCTCAAAATGTCGATCCGTTGTCAGCGCCTCAACAAGGCCACGCTCGTGCATGATCAAGAAGCTGATCGCATCACAGAGCGAATAGGTCTTGTCCAGTTGCCGGTGCAGCAACTCAATCGCGGCGCGATGCAACAACTCGTCAACCCAGATAACCTGGATCAAGGGATTGTCCTGAAGCTCTGATACGAAGGCGAGCGCTGCCCCCCGATCCAGTCGGCGGACCTGGGCCAGGGCGATAAACTCGGCCAGCACATAGCTGTGCGTCAGGCGCAATGGTGCGGCGCGAAAGAGGGTCTGCGCATCGCCATGCTGCATTTCGCTGCGATGATGCACACAGAGCAACCCCGATGTGTCGAGGAGCATTACGACGCCTGCTCGTTGGTCTCGGCGTAGGCCCTTGCGAGATCGGCGTCGATCGACTCGTTGTCAGCGCCGGTGGCAAGACCTGCGTCAACGGCTCCCAAGTGGAGCTCCAGACGCACCCACGCGTCGTGCGGATTGGCTTCATCCTGCTTGCCCTCATGCTGTGCGCGCCAGTCAGCAAGCACCGCTTTGACGGGCAGACCTGTGCGCGCCGCGATCAATCTGGCGGCGTGTTCGATGGCCGCCCGGTAATCTGCGAGATCAGGCCCCAGTCGCTCTGACTGAGCAGCTTGCAAAGCTGGCTGATCGAGCGCTGCGGTCAGCTGTGGCGCCAGGCGTGCGATCAGGCGCAGTTGATCGGCAGCCGACAGCTCCTGAGCGAGGCGAAGCACCTGGTCAAGCGATTGCGTAGGACTCATCGCAGACTCCTTAAGCGATTGTCTCTCTGGTATTGTAGCTCATCTGGTCAACCGTACATTCAATGCCCATTGCGCAGATCGCATAAGCGAAGCGGCCAGAGCCGATTGTACGACACGTGTCAAGGCTCGGACACACACCCATATGGCTGAACAGACTAACAAGATTGTTATTTCCGATCAAGACCCGTAGTTACTTATTCGTAACAAATGAGCACTATCTACTGGTGAAGGCACACGGGTCGCGAATCTACGCCGTGAGCCACGTATCGCCGAGGAAACAATCATCGGCCAGATCTGCCCCGGCGATACGCTCGTTTACCTTAGCGCACAGCAAGTTGGCTCAGACATCTGGTATCAGGTTCGAGTGACCGACATAGCGCAGGAATGCAGCCCGAGTCGCGTCGCCCCTGGAACAAGCGGGTGGGCAGCAGCCTCCGTGATCGCGCAACCTTCCTACCCGATCGAACGGTATGCTACGCTTGCCGGCTTTAGCTTGCCTACCGCAATTCCAGCTACGGCGGTGCCTCGTCCTGCTCCGCGCCAGCCTGTTGCTCCCGCGATCCCGAGCGGCACGCGCACCGGTGCTGTTTGTCGTGATGGCTCTACCTCATCGGCTACTGGCCGTGGGGCCTGTTCCCATCACGGTGGCGTGGCTTACTGGCTGACTGCTCCGTAAAACGCTAGACGAGCCGCCTGCCTTTAGCGGCAAGCTTTGTTGGATCCCGGCCACGCATGGCTTTGATATGCTATACTTTCCGAGTTCTTACAGGTTCTCTGATCGCTTTAGAGTTCGTCTTGCCCCCACCGGCTATGCTCATTCAACATGCTGAGCACAGGGGCAATTTGCCAGAATACGTCACCAATGACCCTCCAGGCAGACCTTACATTTCAACGCGAGCTATGGGACGCTGCTGTGCGGCTCCGCGGCACGGTCGCTCCTGGCGACTATAAGCACTATGTCTTGCCACTCCTCTTCTTGCGCTACCTCTCGCTACGCTTCGAGCAGCGCCGCACTGAGATCCGCGCCCTCCAGGAAAACCCTGAAAGCGATTATTACACCGGGGATGCCAAGGCTGACGCCGAAACCCTGGCTGACCCGTCCGAGTACGAGAGCCAGAACATCTTCATCGTCCCTCATGAAAGCTCCTGGGCGTATCTGCGTGCTGAGGCTCGCGCCGACGATATCAAGCTCAAGATCGATACGGCGATGCGCCTCCTTGAGGAGACCCACCCCAGGCTCGTTGGGGTCCTGCCTCCAATCTTTGCCCGTTCCAACCTCGAGCCCGACCAGGTCGCAGGGCTGATCAACTTGTTTTCCAAGGACGTGTTTGGTCAGCCTAACGGGGCGGACATCCTCGGTCGTACCTACGAGTACTTCATCTCGAACTTTGCCTCCACCGAAGGCAACCGTGGCGGCGAGTTTTTCACGCCCTCGTCAATTGTGCGCCTGCTCGTGGAGATGCTTGAACCGACTGAGGGAAAAGTGTTCGATCCCGCGTGCGGCTCGGGTGGTATGTTCATCCAGTCGGCCCGTGTGACCTACAACGCCCGCAGCCTCTCGTTCTACGGCCAGGAGCGCGTCGAGACCACCTTGCGCCTCTGCCGCTTGAACCTGATGCTGCACGGGCTCGACGGCGAGATCAAGCTGGGCAACTCGCTGCTCAACGACGCCCACCCCGACCTGCGCGCCGACTATGTGATTGCCAACCCGCCCTTCAACATCCAGCGCTGGGACGCGAACAAGATCGACAGCACCGACGCCCGACTTCAAGTTGGCTATAGCCGCGCCCAGATCACCGACGGTAACGCCAACTACATGTGGATGCTTCACTTCCTGCACCATCTGGCCGATGGCGGCACCGCAGGCTATGTGATGGCCAACGGCGCGATGACCGCCGGCGTGACCGAGGAGCGCTGGACGCGCCAGGTGCTTGTTGATGAGGGCGTGGTGGACTGTGTGGTGCAACTGCCCGACAAGCTCTTCTTTGGCACCGGCATCCCCTGCTCGCTCTGGTTCCTCTCACGGAATCGCGCCGGCACCCACGGCTTCCGCCGCCGGCTCGGCGAGGTGCTGTTCATTGATGCCCGCAAGCTGGGTGAACTGGTCAGCCGCCGCCAGCGCGTCCTGAGCGACGAGGACATCCAGCGCATCGCCGCCGTCTACCGGCGCTACCGCCGCGAGGCCACCCCCGTCGCTGAGCCGGGCTTTGCCCGCGTGGCCGCCCTCGACGAGATCCGCAGCCACGACTACAAGCTTACCCCCGGCATCTACGTTGGCACCCAGGCCGACGACGGCGACGACGAGCCTTTCGAGGAGCAGATGCTCCGCCTCAGCGCCGATCTGCGCGCCCTCTTCGCCGAGTCCGACCGGCTCCAGGCAAAGATTCTTGAGAACCTGGAGGGGCTGTCGTGACAATCGGGTACGAAACAATCACAATTGGAGATGCCTGTCATCAGGGTGGAGGAAATGTCCAGACCGGGCCATTCGGAAGTCAGCTAAAAGCTTCTGCTTACACTGATGTTGGAATTCCTGTTGTGATGCCCGCAAACATTATGCTTGCTGGGCGGGTGCGGACATCTGCTGACTTGTGGCAGCAGGTCAAGCCGCATGTGCGTGCGATCCAGCACGATGATGGGGTCTTAATCCTGGACGATAGTATCGCAGAAAAGCCCTATACTGACGAAAATGATATTATTTGCTGGCATTACGATCATTCCAAAGAGCGCATGGTCAAAGGTGTAAACTTTATAACCGCATTGTATCACGCACAAGGGGTATCGCTCCCGGTTGGTATTACGTTAATCGCAAAAAACGAAATATATACTGAGAAGAAAGATGGTAAAGAAAAACGACGCTCACCTATTGAAAAGAATGTCTATTTTCGGGAAATGGTACAACAGGCGGTTCGTAACAGTATTGCGTTTATGTACGTTCTTTGCGATGTTTGGTTTGCGTCAGCTGAGAATATGCGTTTTATAAAGATCACAATGGAGAAGGACTTTGTCATGCCACTCAAAAGTAATCGAAAGATTGCGTTGAGTGAAGCAGACAAAAAGCAAGGTCGCTACGTTCAACTGGGAAATCTTGACCTCGAACGACACGTTCTTCGTACGGTCTATCTCGAAGGAGTACCATTTCCACTCCTTTTGGTGAAACAAGTCTTCGTCAACGAAGATGGAAGTACGGGTGTGTTGTATCTTGTCACGAGTAATACCAGTCTTACGTATGATGACATCACCACTATCTATCGAAAACGATGGCATGTGGAACCGTATCACAAATCGTTGAAGCAGAATGCGTCGTTAGAACGCTCACCAACCCACACCGTAATCACGCAAACCAACCATTTCTTTGCCGCATTGCATGGATACATCAAGCTGGAATGCCTCAAACTCGTGACCAAACGGAATCATTTTGCCTTGAGAGCGGCATTGTATGCACGTGCCATGCGGAGTGCGTTCGATACGCTTCAAGAGCTACGGGCGACGCAAACGGCATGATCGAGTACGAAGTACCGTTCCGCATGCAAACCCATCTATGAACAAGTTTTGAACTACCAACTTGAAAACCGTAGCCTCGCCGCCACTCGCGACTACCTGCTGCCACGGCTGCTCGCGGGCGAGGTGGCAGTAGAGACGGTTGAGACGACAATGGTCGAGGTGCTATGATCTCATCAAAATCTCGTCTGGCAGCTGTGACGTAGGAGGCGGCAATGCTTACGCAGCTTCAGCTTTCCAACTTTAAGAGCTTCCAACAAGCGACGCTAAACCTTGGCGGCCTGACCCTGCTTGTGGGCACCAACGCCTCGGGCAAGAGCAACGTGCGCGACGCCCTACGCTTCCTCCACGGGGTCGGCCGTGGCTACGCGCTCAGCGATATTATCGGCGGACGCTTTGGTGAGGGTGGCGAGCGCATCTGGAGTGGTATCCGCGGGGGGTCACGCGAGATCGCGCTTGATGGCGCACGAACTTTTGCGCTTGGCGTAACAGCCCTCCTTGACAATGGCGTACAACCCCAGCTTGAGTACTGGATCGAGGTTGACCCCGGACAGAACAATAAGCCGGCGACGCTGATTTCGGAGTGGCTCCGCCTGAGGGATCACGATGAAGGCGGCTACCTGTTTCGGGTTGACGCACGGCGTGAAAGGCTGCCTACCCTGAAAGCCTGGACACGCCGGGCTGATGCGAGCGGCAGCTGGCGCTGGTCACCAACGATGCCCGATTTTGAACCGGAAGCCAGATGCCAGAAAAACGACCCTGAGGGGATCACCGAGCATTACACCTACGATACGATTATTGCTCAGCGCCCAGTTCTCGCTCAGCTTGCTGAAAGTTCGAACCCTTCAGTGAACCAGCAGATCCGGCACATAGCACAGGCGCTGCTCGCCGAACTCGCCAGTATGCGCTTTCTTGACTTGAGCCCCGACGCTATGCGGCAACCTTCCCTTCCTGGACAACTAACCTTAGGTGATCAGGGGCAGAATCTCTCCTCAGTGCTCTATGCGATCTGCGCCGACCCGGCAAAGAAAGAGACTCTGATTGGCTGGCTCCAGGCCCTGACCCCAATGGATGCCGCAGATTTCGAGTTCCCTTCAGACCTGACTGGGAAAATCATCGCACTGCTGATCGAGGCTAACGGACGACGGACAACAGCGTATAGCGCCTCAGACGGTACGCTGCGCTTTCTCGCTATGCTCGCAGCCATGCTTGGCCCTGAACCCGCACGGCTCTACCTGTTCGAGGAGCTTGATAACGGCATCCACCCTACCCGGCTGCACCTCCTGCTCCAACTCATCGAGCAGCAGGTCGCGAAAGGCACAACCCGGGTTCTCGCCACCACCCACTCGTCCCAGCTTTTGCGCCTGGTCTCGCCCGCGACCCGCGAGACAACGTCCCTGGTCTACCGGCTACCAGGCAAGCCCGTCTCACAGATCCGGGCGATCCTCGACCTCCCAGATGTACAACGTCTTCTGGAGGAGGAGGATCTGGCCCGTCTCCACGAGTCGGGGTGGTTGGAAGACGCGGTCGCCTTCACTACCGACGAGGAGGATTAGTGAACGTCCTCATCATTGCCGAAGATCCGACCCAGGACGCCTATATCCTTGAGCCCATTGTGAAAGCGATGCTTACGGAGCTTGGGCATCCTAGAGCGAAAGTTCAGACGTGCCGTGATCCAGTCTATCGCGGCATTAACGCTGTCTTAAAAGAAGAGTCCCTGCGAACAATTATGAACCGCTATCAGGGCATGATTGATCTCTTCCTGCTCTGCGTTGACCGCGATGGCGAAGCGGGGCGGCGCACGCAACTCGACACGCGTGAGACCTTCTGTGCGCAACTGCTTGCAGGTCAGCGCCGGACGCTGATCGCGGAGCACGCCTGGCAGGAGGTCGAAGTTTGGGCCCTGGCCGGATGCAACGACCTGCCCGCCACATGGCCCTGGCGGGAGATCCGCGCCGAGCGCGATCCGAAAGAGCGCTACTTCGACCCGTATGTCCAGATGCGGCGCCTGGTCGACACTCCAGGCGCTGGCCGACAAACCCTTGGCCGCCAGGCAGGGCGTCAGTACGCGGCACGCCTACGCCAACTCTGCCCCGAGGATATCGCCACGCTCGAAGGGCGCGTGCGCGACTGGCTGGCAGCCCGCTAATCGATCATGGCACGAAGGAGGGAACAACAATGCCGCCTACCCCCAACGAAGCCCTCTTCGAGAACGCCACCATTGAGCGCCTGAAGCGCCTCGGCTATCGCCATCAGACCGGCGGCGAACTGGATCGCCATCTCCATATCGTTGTCTTGACCGATCTTTTGCGAGCGCACCTCCAGCGACGCTATGCGCAGCTGCCGATGGAGGTGATCGAGCAGGCTGTCCAGCTTGCCAGTGCCCCCGAGGGCGTCGATCTCGCGCGCCGCAACCTCGCCTTCCAGCGTATGCTGCGCTCTGGCCTGACGCTCCACACGACCCGCTCAAGATCGTGATCGTCTGCGATATGTGGCTCACCGGCTTCGATGCGCCCTGCGCCAACACACTGTACATCGACAAGCCGATGAAGGGTCACACCTTGATGCAGGCCATCGCCCGTGTCAACCGTATATTCCATGACAAGCCCGGCGGCCTGATCGTAGACTACATCGGAATCAGCGAGCAACTTAAGGCGGCGACGCGCAAGTACACCTCCGGCGGTGGCCGGGGCGATCTGACCGAGGAGTTGATACAGGGCGCGGTGGATCTCTTCACGATCCATCTGAGAGCCGTGCGCGCCCATCTGCCGGCAGGTCAGCCCTACGCCAGCTGGCGCACGCTCGATCTGATCGACCTGGACGACCTGATGAGCCTATGCTACGGCACCCTGGCTGCAGATGCAGCCCTGCGCACCGCATTCCTGGATGACGAGTACAAGCTGAGCAAGGCGTTCGCCCTGGTCGCCCACTTGCCGACGTGTCGCCAACATCTCGATGAGGTCGCGCTCTACCAACTCATCCGCAAACAGGTCAAGAAGCTCGACGCCCAGACGACGCAACGCCTCGAAAGCCTCGACCGGGCGGTGCAGGACCTGGTTGACGAGAGCATCATCGCCCGCGAGACGATCGATATTTTTGCCGTCGCCGGCATTGACAAACCTGACCTCTCGATTCTTGATGACGCGTTTCTTGCCGGCTTTAACGAGCCTCCATGCCGATCTTCAGCTTCGACTCCTGGCCCGGCTGCTGGAGGATGACATCGCACGCAGGCGACGCCAGAATGTCGCGCAGGCGCGTTCCTTTAAGGAGATGCTGGACGCCGCCATCAGACGGGCCTCGCCACCGGGTCGTGGGTCGCCACCGACCAGACGGGAACGCGCGTGGAGGGGAAGAACGAGGTCTGCCACGTCGTCGGGAATGCGTGGTTCACCAGCTACCACACCCGTCCCG
>JBLWKA010000188.1:3783-9733 GCA_048381555.1 Oscillochloridaceae bacterium umkhey_bin13 | reverse complement strand
TCTTTGCGCCGCCGCATAATCGCCGCTGCCCGCAGCAACACCTTGGCCCGCGCCTCGACCGGGACGCGCCGCCACTGTTCAAAGCGAGCGTGGGCGACCTCAAGCGCATGGGCGGCTTGTTCGGCATTCGCCTTGGCGACATAGCCAACGACCTTTTTCGGTTCGGCGGGATTAAGCGACGCAATCGTCTCATCGGTCATGATCCGCTCGCCATCAATAATCAGCGGGTAACGCGCCCCCAACTGCCCATTGACACTGCGCAGCGCCCGTTGCATCGCAGCACGGCGCTCCGAGGTCGAAAAATCCCCAAACGGTTCGTTACGGTACTCGGGAAACGTGAGCATCAAACCCTCCTTGGTTGATTATCCCCACAAGCAGTGAATGTGTGATAGACGGTCTATCTCCGGCAAGAATACCATAAGGTGCATCGCGCCGATCCCATTCGCCCACCGGGCCATCCCGTGCCCGCCAACACGATCCCGTGCCCGCCAACACGATCCCGTCGCCCGCCAATGCATCATCGGTCGCCAACACGATCCCGTCGCCCGCCCACGCGATCCCGTCGCGCATCGCGCCACACGATCGATCGTGCCGACACGTAGGGCCGAAGCATTCGCCACCAGATCATCGGTAAGCACACGCAGATCGGATGGCGAATGCTTCGGCCCTACATTTCCACACCGACGGATCGATCCGCACCATCGCATCATCGTCCGCCATCACGATCCCGTCACACCCCACGATCCCGTCACACCCCACGATCCCGTCACACCCCACGATCCCGTGCCCGCCATCGCGATCCCGTCACGCATCGCGTGCCCCCATCCCTCCTTCATCCTTCATCCTTCATGGTATACTTGCGCCACAGGAACTTTTTAACCCGAAGCAATACCTTATGAGTGACAGCACCACGCTTATTGCCACCGAGCAGCAATATACGTCGGGGCTCTATCCCAAGCGCCCCGTTGCAATTGTGCGCGGCGAAGGCGCACGGCTCTACGATGCCGATGGTCGTGTCTACCTGGATTGCGTGGCCGGTCAAGGGGCCGCCAATCTGGGCCATTGCCACCCGGCGGTTGTGGCGGCCATCCAGGCCCAGGCTGCGACGCTGCTCAGTTGTCCCGAGATTTTTCATAATGATCAGCGCGCCGCTTACCTCAAAGCGTTAGCGAGCGCCTTGCCCCTGCCCGCCCGGATCTTCCTCTGTAACTCGGGGGCCGAAGCGGTCGAGGCGGCCTTGAAGTTTGCGCGCCTGCTCACCGGGCGCACCCGGATTATCGCTGCGATGCGTGGCTTCCATGGCCGTACCATGGGTGCCCTCAGTGCCACCTGGGAAGCCAAGTACCGCGAGCCGTTTGCACCCCTCGTGCCCGAGTTCGCCCACGTGCCGTATGGTGATCTGCCAGCCCTCCGTGCGGCCCTCAACGAACAGACCGCTGCGGTGTTGCTCGAGCCGGTGCAGGGCGAAGGGGGCGTCCGCCCCGCTCCACCTGGCTATCTGACGGCCGCACGCCAACTCTGCGACGAGCACGGCATTCTGCTGCTGGTTGATGAGGTTCAGACCGGCTTTGGCCGCACCGGCAAACTCTTTGCGATCGAGCATGAAGACGTTGTGCCCGATATGCTGATTATGGCCAAAAGCATTGCGGCCGGTTTACCCATGGGTGCGGTTGCGTTGCACGATCGCCTCGGCCCCTTGCCCGGTGGGGCGCACGGCACGACCTTCGGCGGGAGTCCGTTGCTCTGTGCGGCGGCGCTGGCGGCGTTGCGAGTCTATCAAGAAGAAGCTATTCCCCAACAGGTCGCCGAAAAGGGGGCCTGGCTGATGGGGCAATTGCGCGAACGGCGGCTGCCTGCGGTACGCGAAATTCGCGGCCAGGGCCTCTTGGTGGGCCTTGAACTTAAAACCCGCGTCCAACCAACCCTGCAGGCTCTGCTCGATCGCGGTGTGCTCGCCCTGCCCGCTGGCCCCAATGTGCTGCGGCTCTTGCCACCCCTGGTGATCACCTACCCCGAACTCGAACAGGTCGTCGCTACCGTGGCCGACATCTTGCAGTAATCTCTTTGATACTTCAGCGTTGGTTCAGGCAAAGTCGCCAACCCACATCCAAGCTCAGATGGCATCGTTTGCAAGCCACCAAACCTATGCACAAGATCGGCATCATTGACCTCGGTTCCAATACGACCCGCCTGATTGTGATGGCCTATGAGCCTGGACGCTGCTTCCGCCTCACTGATGAGGTCAGCGAATCAGTGCGTCTTGCCGAGGGCTTTAGTGCCACTGGTTTGCTTCAGTCCGAGCCGATCCGCCGGGCGGTGCAGGCCCTGACGATGTTCGAGCGCTTCTGCCAGAGTACCGGCGTGACCAGGATTGTCGCCGTCGGTACGAGTGCCATCCGCGAAGCCCCGAATCAGGCCGAGTTCTGGGACGCACTGCGCCAGGCGACCACGCTCGATCTGCAGATTATTAGTGCCGAAGACGAAGCCCGTTATGGCTTTCTGGGGGCCGCCAATGCCCTTGGTCTGCGCGAGGGCTTTAGTTTTGATACCGGCGGTGGCTCGACCCAGGTGGTTGCAGTCAGTGGTGGACGACCTACCCATAGCTTTTCGGCCCAAGCCGGGGTCTTGCGCTTCACCGAGCGCTATGTCAAACACGATCCGATCAGCAAGCGCGAACTCAAGACCCTGCGTGAAGCCGCCCACAAGGTCTTTGCACCCCTGGATTGGTTGCGGGTTGCCCCCGGTTACACCCTGGTTGGCATGGGCGGGACGGTACGAACTCTGGCGCGCATCGATCAAAAGGCGCGGCTCTATCCGATTGATCGGGTGCATGGCTATGGCTTGAGCCGCGCCGCGCTCGCCGAATCGATCGAGCAACTCGCCCGGAAAACCCGCCGCGAACGCGAACTCATCCCCGGCCTTAAGGCTGACCGCGCTGATGTTACGCTCGCTGGTGCCGTGATCATCGAGCAACTGATGGATCGCGGGGGCTTTAGCCAATTGACGGTCAGCGGCCAGGGCGTGCGCGAAGGGATCTTCTATAGCCATTTTCTGGCCGGTTACGAACTGCCCATGCTGCCCGACCCACGCGGCTTTAGTGTGCGCAATCTGGCCCGCTTAACCCATTACGAAGAGGCCCATTGTCAGAAGGTCGCCGAACTCAGTCTGAGCCTGTTTGACCAACTTGGCCCGCTGCACGGCTATGGGGCCTGGGAACGCGAACTGCTCGCCCATGCGGCCGTGCTCCACGACATTGGGGTCTCCGTCGGGTATTATGACCATCATAAACATGGCGAGTATCTGGTGCATAATGGGACCTTGCTTGGCTTTACCCACCGCGAAGTCGCCCTGCTCGGCGCACTCGTCCGCAATCATCGCAAGGGGCTGAGTGACGCGAGTGCGTATCAGGCCGTTTTGCAACCCGATGATCCCCAGCGCATCGCCCGCCTGAGTGCCCTGTTACGGATTGCCGAGTACCTTGAACGCGGCAAGAGTCAGCAGGTGCAAGCGCTGCGCGTCGAAATTGGGGCCAGCGTCCGGGTCTATGTGCGCGCCGATGGTGATGCTTCACTCGAAATCTGGGATGCTAGTCGTCGCGCTGGCCTGTTCCGCAAAACCTTTGAACGTGATCTTGAATTGATTGCGGCGTAACCTCTATGACTATGACCGAAGCGATTTTGCCCCATGTCGCCCGTGAACTCAACCTGAGCCTGGCCCAGGTCGAACGCACCACGGCCCTGCTTGATGCCGGTGATACCATCCCTTTCATCACCCGCTACCGCAAAGAGGTAACCGGGGGCCTCGATGAAGACCAGTTGCGCCAACTCGAAGCCCGCCTCGGCTATCTGCGTGGCCTCGAAGCCCGTCGCGTCGAGGTGCGGGCTACCCTTGAGGCGGGCGGTCATCTGACGCCTGAACTGGCGGCGGCGCTTGAGGCGGCTACGACCCTCCAAACGCTCGAAGATCTCTATCTGCCGTTTCGACCCAAGCGGCGCACCCGCGCCCAGATCGCCCGCGAACATGGCCTGCTGCCCCTGGCCGAACTGCTGCTCGAACGCAAGGCCGCGGGCCAAACCCCCGCCAACCTGACCGCGCCCTTCCTGAACGAGCAAGTACCCGATCCTGCTGCCGCCCTCGCCGGTGCCCGCGACATCATCGCCGAACAGGTCGCCGAAACCGCCCAGGTGCGCCAGGCCGTGCGCGAGGCTACCCGCCGCAGTGCGAGTCTGCATGCGACCCGCAACCCCGATACCCCCGACGAAAAGGGCACCTACCAACTCTATTACGATTTTCAGCAACCGCTGGCCAGTCTGCCGCCCCATCGCATTTTGGCCCTGAACCGTGGCGAGCGCGAAAACATTCTGCGGGTCAATCTGGTGGCCGATCACGCCGCCTTTATCGGCTCGCTGCAACGGCGCTATGGGCCTGGCACAACCTGGGCCGACACGGAAGTGCGCAACGCGGTCGCCGATGGCTACAAACGTTTGCTCGCCCCGGCAATCGAGCGCGACCTGCGCACCGAGTTGACCGAACGGGCCGAACGCCACGCCCTGACGATCTTTGCCGCCAATCTGCGCCGCCTGCTGCTCCAACCACCGCTGCGTGGGCGGATCGTGCTGGGGATCGATCCGGGCTTTCGCACCGGCTGCAAACTCGCCGTAGTTGATCCGACCGGCAAGCCGTTGGCCGATAGTGTGATCTATCTGCACCAGACCGAACGGGCCCGCCACGAGTTGCTACAACTCTGTCAACAGTGGGCCGTGCAGGTGATTGCGATCGGCAATGGCACCGCGAGCCGCGAAACCGAAGCCCTGGTCGCCGAGGTGATCAGCCTGGCCCAAGCCAAGGGGCTGCGCCTGCAATACATCATCGTCAACGAGGCCGGCGCATCGGTCTATTCGACCTCTGAAGCGGCCCGCGTCGAGTTTCCCGAGCGGGATGCGACCGCCCGTGGCACGTTGAGCATCGCACGCCGCCTGCAAGATCCGCTGGCCGAACTGGTCAAGATCGATCCCAAGGCGCTGGGCATCGGCATGTATCAGCACGACGTGAACCAGAAGGCGCTCGCTGAACATTTAAGCACCGTGGTGAGTAGTGCGGTCAACTATGTGGGCGTAGACCTGAACACGGCCTCGGCCGAACTGCTAACCTATGTGGCAGGTCTGAACACCAAAGTTGCGCGGGCGATGGTGGCCCACCGCGATACCCACGGCCCGTTCCGCAGTCGCGCCGAACTGCGCAAAGTCAAAGGGCTTGGCCCCAAAGCCTTCGAGCAGGCGGCGGGCTTTTTGCGGCTGCCCGATGCGCCCGATCCGTTGGATCGTACCGCCGTCCACCCCGAGAGCTACGCGGCGGCCCGGGTGCTGCTGAGCCGTTTTGCGACCAACTCCACCGAAGCTACGCCCGCCGTGGCCGCCCGGATCAATGCCGCACTCAAAAGTGGGCCGACGAGCCTGGCCGGGCTGGCGGGCGAACTTGGGATCGGCGAACCGACGCTGGCCGACATCATCGCCGAACTGGCCCGCCCGGGCCGCGACCCCCGCGAAGACCTGCCGCCCCCCATGCTGCGTGCCGATGTGCTCAAACTCGAAGACCTCAGCCCCGGCATGTGGCTGCACGGCACGGTACGCAACGTCGTAGACTTTGGAGCCTTTGTTGATATTGGGGTCAAACAGGACGGCCTGGTGCATGTCTCGGAACTGGCCGACCGTTTTGTCCACAACCCGCTTGACATCATCCAGGTTGGCGATCAGGTCGAAGTCCGGGTCCTGAGTGTGGATCTGCAACGCGGGCGGGTCGCCCTGAGTATGCGCAAAATGAGTACGCCAGGTTAACCAGCCCATAGCCAGGGCTGTTGCAACACCGTTGGGCTAGGCCATGGTTTGCGTGCGGTGGGGGGGGGGGGGGGGGGCCCCCCCCCCGCCCCCCCCGCTGGGGGGGGGGGCGCGCG
>JBLWKA010000188.1:0-3773 GCA_048381555.1 Oscillochloridaceae bacterium umkhey_bin13 | reverse complement strand
CCACCGCCCGGGGTGGTCCACCCCCGTGGGGCTAGGCCTTGTTTTGCGTGGGTGGGGGCGGCTCCGCCCCCACACCGCACGCAAAACCGGTTTAGGGTGGCTACGCCACCCTAAATCCCACCACCGGAGGCGGACTTTCCGCATTTGACACTACTACCCTGCGACAGGTATAATAGCCGGAGTTTGCCAAAAAGCATGACCCTGTGCCCCATTGGCCCAGGATGTTTACGACTAGGGAGTAGACCGATGCCGAAGCGCACATGGCAGCCAAAGCGCATTCCACGCCGCCGTAAACACGGCTTCATGTACCGGATGGAAACAAAAGATGGCCGCGAGGTATTGCGCCGTCGCCGCCTGAAGGGTCGCTGGAAGTTGACGGTCAGTGATGAGCGCCGCGATGCGGGTCGTCGCGGCCATCGTTAGATCATTATAGGACGCGCAGACGAGACAGGGTACAGCGGGCAACGGTGCGAATGAGCTGAGCACTGTACCCTGTACCCTGTTTTGGATCGCACGCTCTCCCCCATGAAGCGCGCCTATCGCCTCCGCCGCCCCGATCAGTTCCGACGCGCTCGTCGCGATGGACGTACCCTGACCACGTCCCTGTTGATCCTGAATGTCGTGGCGGGACGCCGCAATCGCATTCGCTGTGGCTTTGTGGTCGGCAAACAACTTGGCTCGGCCGTCGCTCGTAACCGGGCCAAACGTCGCGTTCGTGAAGCGGTGCGCCTCGCCCTTCCCTCAATCACACCCGGCTTTGATCTGGTCTTTGTCGTCCGTGGTTCGGCCCTCCTGACTGCACCTTTCGCTACCATCCAACAGACGGTCGAACAACTCTTGCGCCGGGCCAAACTCTGGCAAACCCTCCCTGCCTCGCCCCCCTCCGGGCCGCCGAGTGCAGGACAAGATCCCTAACGGGACACCTTCTGGCTAGTGTGCTTGGCCCTGTTATTCATCAATCCTTCTTAACGAGGTTGCGCTATGGGTGGTATCTGGTCTGGATTTGTTGGCTTCCTTGAGCTTGCCCTGATCTGGTTTTCTTCGATTACTGGCAATGTCGCCCTCGGGATCGTGCTCTTTACGATCGCCGCTCGCTTGATTATCCTGCCCCTCACCCTCAGTTCGATCCGCTCGAGCCGTCGGATGCAGGAACTGCAACCCATGATCAAGGAGTTGCAGCGCAAGCACGGGAAGGATGCCCAAAAGCTGCAAGAAGAGACGATGAAGCTCTACCGGGATCATAAGATCAATCCGGTTGGCGGTTGTCTGCCCCTCTTGCTGCAGTTGCCGATCTTCTTCGGGGTCTACCAGGCGGTGTTCCACCTGTTTGGCGGCGAAATGGGCCGCCAGTACCTCAGTAGTGCCGCCGCCGACCGCCTTGCTGATCCGACCGTCGCCGCCATCTTCGATCAAAAGCTCTTTGGTTTGATTGATGCCGGTGCGGTGGCCTTCGGTGGGCCGACCGCCCAGGTTGGTCTCACTCCCGCAACCTGGATCTATCTGGTGCTGCCGACCCTCTCGGTGCTGTTCCAACTGCTCCAGACCGTGATGGCAACCCCACGCGTCCAGGATCCCCAGCAGAAGATCATGACCCAAACCATGATGTTTATGCCCCTGATCTTCGGCTATATCGCCTTCACCTTCCCCCAGGGGGCCGTGCTCTACTGGGTAGTTAGTAGCGTGATTGGGGTTATTCAACAGTACTTCACGAGCGGCTGGGGTTCGCTGGCAAACTATCTGAAGTTCCTGCCCCCCGATGGCAAGCCCTCTGGCCTCGCGCCTGCTGCCGCCGCCCCGGCTGTGCTCTCCGCCGATAGCTCCGGCACGGCCGTCGCCACGACAACCCGCGCCGATTTCTGGAGTGTGATGCGTCCGCTCACTGAAGCCGCAACTCCTGCGACCGCCGCTGTTACCGCCGCTGAACCGGCTCCCGTCGCAACTGCTGACCCGGTTGAAGAAGCGATCAACGAGGCGCGCTCCCAGCAACGGTCACCCACCAACCCGCGTCGCCCCCGCAAGCGCAAGTAGCTCCGACCTATCTGTACCACTACTGCGATGAGGAACCCTATGAAGAGCATCGAGATCAGCGCACGCACCGTTGCGGAAGCCGTTGAACTTGCGCTGGCCCAACTCGGCAAGGATCGTGATGAGGTCGCCATCGCAGTGCTCGAATCCGGCGATGCAGGTGATGAAGCCCTCGTCCGCGTAACTGTTGTGGACGATGATGACGATGATCAGCCCGCGTTTGCCGCGTCTTCGAGCACGGCCCCCGCTGATGACCTTCAATCAATCGCTGCCGATATCCTCCAGAATCTGCTTTCACGGATGGATATCCACGCCTATATCACCCCGGTGCTGACCCGTGTGCCCGGCCAGAAGGGTGATATCGAGGAGACCGTGACCCTCCATGTCGAGGGGGCCGATGAAGAAGCCATGGGCCTCTTGATTGGCCGCCGTGGCGAAACGCTGCGCTCGTTACAGTTTTTGCTCAATCTACTGGTAAGCCGCAAAGTCCAGAAGTGGCCCCAGGTCGTGGTGGATGTGGGTAATTATCGCCAACGCCGCCAGGAATCGCTCGAAGGCCTCGCCCGCCGCATGGCCGAACGGGTGCGCCAAACTAATCGCCCCATTATGCTTGAGCCAATGGCGGCCTACGAGCGCCGGATTGTCCACCTCGCCCTCCGCGATGATACCTCGATCTATACCGAGAGCTCCGGCGAGGGTGAGAATCGCAAGATTGTGATCTATCCCGCCAAATCCTAGCCCGTTCATGACCTATCTGGCGCTTGGCCATATCACCCGCGACCTGCTCCCTACCGGTGCAGCGCCCGGGGGTACCGTGCGGTATGCGGCAGCCGTTGCTCACCAGTTGGGCCTGGCTGCCGCTGTGCTTACGGTTGGCTCCCCTGACCAGTTCGCCCTTCCCCCCGCCGTCGCCGTCGCTACCACACCCTCGCCAACCCTCTCCACCTTTGCGAATCAGTATGGCCCTACCGGGCGTAGTCAGTGGCTCCACGCCCTGGGTGCCCCCCTTGACTTCACTGCTGCCCCGCAAGCCTGGGCCAGCACCCCGATGATTCACCTCGCCCCGGTTGCCGCTGAATTCGATCTGACCGCAGCTCTCGCCTGGGTGGCCCCCACAAGTCTGCTGGGCGTCACGCCCCAGGGCTGGATGCGCAGCTGGGATCTGCCCCTGCCCGCACGGGTGCGCCCCCAACCCTGGCAGCCCGCGCCAGCCGCCTTACGCCGCATCAATCTGCTCGCCCTCAGCCACGAGGATGTCGCCACCTACCCCGAGTTGATGCCCTATTACACCCGCCACTGCCCCCTCGTCGCCCTGACCCACGGCGCAGCCGGGGCAACCCTCTTTATCCACGGTACACCCCACCCCATCGCGCCCTTCGCAGTCGCCGAACACGATCCGACCGGGGCCGGCGATGTTTTTGCCGCCGCCCTGCTCATCCACCTCTATCAACACGGCGAACCACTTGCTGCCGCCCGTTTTGCCAGTGCCGCCGCCGCCCTCAGCGTCACCGGCCCCGGTCTGGGCAGCCTCAATGGGTTAGCCGCAATCCAGCAACTCCTTGCCGCGTAGGGGTTTCGTAGGGACGCAGCGTGCTGCGTCCCTACGCCTGTAACCCGGCCAGGGGAAGCTGCGGGAACGCGCAACTTCCCCTGGCCCCACGCTGTTCCAATCGGCAAAAGCTCTTGCCGGAACTGGACTGGTGGCAAGGGGGGGGTAGCTACTGCCTGCGGTGGGGCCGCCCGCCGAG
>JBLWKA010000187.1:0-9855 GCA_048381555.1 Oscillochloridaceae bacterium umkhey_bin13 | reverse complement strand
CGGGCTAAGCTCCTGGGAGAACTATGTTCTCCCAGACCCTCGCGTCGGGCTAAGCTCCTGGGAGAACCATGCTCTCCCAGACCCTCGCGTCGGGCTAAGCTCCTGGGAGAACCATGCTCTCCCAGACCCTCGCGTCGGGCTAAGCTCCTGGGAGAACCATGTTCTCCCAGACCCTCGCGTCGGGCTAAGCTCCTGGGAGAACCATGCTCTCCCAGACCCTCGCGTCGGTCAGCCGCCGTCAGCGTTGGTTCTGCGAGAACGAGTGCTTCGCCTGCCTCGCGTCGGTCAGCCGCCGCTAGCCCTGGTCGGCAGACGGCACCGTCGCATTCGTGCGCCCCAACGGGAACCAGAACGAGACGATGAAGCCCACCAGGATGTGTTGCAGGTTGAGCAGTAAAAAGAGCGCCGAGAGGGTCAGGGCTTGTTCGGTGCTGTAGCCGTAGGGCAACAAAACGGCAATCAGCACGGTATCACGCACGCCTACCCCGGCAATCGAGATCGGCAAGACTTGCAGTACCGCAATCAGGGCCGAGGCACCCACAACCACATAGAGCGGCACCAGGTTCAGGTCGAGGGCGGCAAACAGGAGCCAGAGCCGGTAGAAGGTGAACGAGGCCGAGATTAACGAGGCGATGCTGACGGCGGCAAGCAGTTGGGGGCTAAGAGTCAGCGTGCGCAACTGGTTGTTCCAGCGTTCGAGGGTTGCGGTCAAGCCAGGGGCAAGCCGCGGGATCGCCACGGTGAGTGCCCATTGACGGGGGCCGCGAGCCACCAAAAACACGGTCAGCACCACAAGGCCCACCCCCATCAAGATGACTAAGGCAGTCTGAAGTTCGCGACTGGGAAGGAGGCGGCCCAGCGCAAAGATCCCCAAAGCCCCGAGTGCCGCCATAATCAGCAGGTCAAACAATCGATCTAGCACCACACTTAACATAGCGGGAGGCAAGGGATGCCCACGTTCCCGCAAATAGACCGCCTTCAGCAAATCACCCGCCTGACCCGGCGTCGTGGCTCCATAAAACAGACCCACCGTGTAGAGCGCCGAGGCGGTGCTGAACTTGAGGTCAATCCCCATTTCGCGTAACAGGCGGAGCCAGCGCCAGGATTTGATCATCACAAACGGCGGCATGAGCAGTAACGAGAGCAGGATCGGCCAGAGGTGCGCCCCAAGCAGGGTCGCCCAGAGTTTACCGAGATCGGCATTGATCAGGAAGATCAGTAACAGGGCGGGACCGAGCAGGCGTAACAGGAGCGGCAGATATTTTTTCATGGGGAGAGTTTCACAGATCGTGGCGTTGGAAGCGCAGCGCAGCAAGCTGTTCGGCGAGGAGTCCAAAGAGAAAGATGATAATGCTGCCAACAAATAGCAGCAGTGCCGAGTTGGGGATGTAGAGGCCACGCAGCGGTTCGAGCACCAACATATTGAGCAGCCACGACACCATGCCGAGCAGAAACATGGCGACGGCAACCGGAAAATAGACCCGTAAGGGCGCAAAGAGTGAGATCATGCGGAGGATGATCAAGCCGAAGCGAATCCCGTTCTTGAACAACTTCTGGCCACTCTGCCCTCCACCGCGCCGCTGCCCTTCGATCGTCACGAACTGCACTCCGTAGCCCCCTTTGAGCAGCGCAAGGGTGCTGGTGGTTGGATAGGAGTAGCGGTTAGGCAGCAGGTGAATGAACTCCATGATCACGGAGCGACGCATTGCCCGGTAGCCGCTAGTCAGATCGCGGACTTCGGTTTCGACCAGGTAACTACCAAGGGTATCAAGGGCCCGGTTGCCAAGCCGACGGGCCAGGCTATCACCCTGCGTATCGCGGGTGCGTGCCCCCACAACCATATCGTACCCTTCGGCGATGCCGCCCAGAATAGCGGGAATATATTGCGGATCCATCTGGCCGTCGGCATCCATCAGCAGGATCACGTCGCCCTTGGCCCGCCGTATCCCGGTTTTGACCGCCGCCCCATTGCCCCGATTCGCGGGATGGCGCTCGACTCTAGCCCCGGCAGCGGCGGCGGCCGATGCAGTTCCATCAGACGAGGCATCATCTACAACCAAGATTTCGGCGTCGGGCAGAGCCGCATGCACCCGGGCCACGACCGCGCCAATGCCGTGGGCTTCGTTGAACGCCGGCATAACCACTGTTACGCTAAATGGATAGGTTGATGCAAGACTCATAGGATTAGTAGGCTCGTTCCAAGCTGCGCCAGCACTCCTACTCAACAATCACATCACTGATCATCACACTCAAGAGACGGGCATCATCGCTGGCAGGATTTTGCTGGAAGGGAATAAACGTCGGGGCGGCAAACTCGATGGTCAAGCTGGTCTGGCCCACAAGGTCGGCGGGAAGAGCAAGCGCAAACCGCCGCCACTCGCCGCCACGAATCGGCAGCGTGGTTGTCAGATCACCAATCCGCACCGTCAGGGGCGTCTCGCCGGGTAGACCACCTGCCACCCGGAAACGAACCGTCGTGCCTTCGGTCAGAGGGGCAGGCAAGGGCAAAACAATGCTGCCCTTGGCACCAAGCCAACGGTAACTACGGGTCGCACTCGTTGCCCCGGCAGCAAGCTGTTCGCCAAACGAGAAGCCATCGAGGTAGCCAAAATCGAGGCCGTTGCCTAGACGCAGGTGGCTTAAGGGGACAGGATTGAGCCAGCGCAACGCCAACCGTTGCACATCCTCGCCGGCCCGTACTTCGGCATCGGTGAAGAGGGCCACCGCTAGTTCGTCGTTGCCCTGGGCGCGGGCGATGGCCCCGCGTACCACATCACTGCGATGGGTATGACGTTCACCAACCGCCTGCCAGGCCCGGTCAAGCTCACCTTGATCGAGGTAGAGCAGGGCGAGTTCGCTGCGTCCGTCTACAAAATTGGGGGCTACCGTCAGCATCTGTTCGTAGGCAGCGATTGCGGCGGCACGATCACCCGCAGCCTGGGCCCGTAACGCCGCATTGCGGTACTGTTCGCGGGCCAGCCCATCGGCAATAATCTGCGGATAAGTGCGGTAACTCAGCACGAGGGTCACGAAGATGGTAACCAGGGCCAGCCCCATTAGGCCCCAGGGCGAGCGTAGGTAGTCACGGGCAACGTGTTGTGCTTGTGGGCGATCGCAGCGGCGCAGACCAAACCAATGCCGGAGCGCAGCGAAGGCAGCAGACCCATAGAGGGCTAAAAAGAGCCAGAGCGGCAGCAGATAGCGCGGCTCGACGTGAATGAGCATCACGGTCAGACAGGTGTAACTGACCCAACCCAGGGCAAGCAGACGAAACCCCCCTTCACGCGGGCGGCTGCTCAAGCCGAAGGCCGCAGCGGCAGATAGCCCAAACCAGGCCAGATCGCTCAGCACACCAAGCAGCCAGATCTCGCGCAAGGGACGAGCATAAAAACTGACCTTGACGAAGAAGTCCTCGATGAACTGCGCCTTCCAGATATGGCTAAAGTGGGGCCAGAAGTTACGCATAATCCGCAGCGGATCTTCGCTCAGGATGCGTCGGGTTTCGCTGCGCACAAAGGCATGGCGTTCGACCTGATCCATGCCTGCCAGCACCGTCTTGCCACCATCAATGCGCTGCTCTTGCAAGGCCAACCAGAGATTGACCGGCCCGGTATTATCAACCAGAATCAGTTGGCCGTAGAGCAGGTAGTTACGGAGCGTCCAGGGGGCCACCATGGCCGCCATCGGGATGAGCATCGCCAGGGCCGCGATCCCAAAGCGGAGCGCCCATGGCCGCCATAATCCTGCCGAACGAGTTTCCCAGAGCACCAGGATCAGACTGAAGACGGCACCATAGAGGGCAGGCGAGCGGGTCAAGGCCCCATAGCCAAGCACCAGGCCCGCGCCGATCAACCAGCGCCAGGCCCCAGGTTGCCCGGCCTGCCAGGCATCACGCCAACGCACCAGCAACCAAAGATGGCCGACCAGACTAAAGAAGAAGAGCGGCTCGCTCAAGACGAGCGAAGGCAATTCGACCATGGGCAGCCAGAGGGCCAGGACGGTGGCGAAGATCAGGCCGGTGGCCGGGTTGAACAGGCGGCGGGCCAGATCATATCCCAGCGGAATGAGTAACAGCGAAAGCGCAACCTGGAAGCCCCGAATGAGCACCACACTCAGGCCGGGATCGCCAAGCAGCAGGCCCAGTTTGATCAGGCCCGCAAAGACAAAAATGTGGCCGGGCGGACGGATCAGCCAGGAGTTATCGAGGTACACCCCGCTGACGGCAAGGCGCAGGGCACGCTGAAAATAGTCGCCATCGTCTGAGGCTGAAAAGCGGGGATCAAGATCGGTCAGGGCAATGAACCAGAGGCGCAACGCCAGACCCAGCAGGCCCAAGCCAATGAGGTAGAGACCGCTGCGCGAAAGGCGCGGCAGGACGAGGCTACGGCTCCGTGATGGTTTAACGGCCTGCGCCTGAGCGAGTGCGCCGGTCTGCGGTGTTGTCTGCATACAAGATCAAACGGTCAATCGAGTTGATAGATGGCGTATCGCCCAGTTGAAGCCAGGCGAGCGGCGGCGGGATCATCCAGCGGCGGGAGTCCACTGGTTTCATCCCACAACAGGTGGGTCGCCCCGGCAGCACGGGCCACCTCTAGGTCGGCGGGACTGAGCGGTTGGGCCAGATCGGAGCCAATTGGCCAGTCCACAACCCGGTGGGCAATGGCCGAGTATTTGGCAAGCGGCAGGCGCGCACTAATCCGCGCTGCGAAACGAGCCTCGGGCGGGGCAACGTTACGCACCAGCGCAAGCGCGGCCACTTCGTCGGCGGGCTGGTTGGTCAAGACGTAACGAATCCCAGCACCGTAACCGCCCCATAGTACCATAATCAGCCCCAGAGCCATACCAAGCAAGAGCCGGGCAGGGGCATGATTGGTGCGAACCGCCTGTCCCTCCGGGAGCGAGGGGGGAGAAAAGGTTTGGGTTTTGTGCAGGTTTTCTGGCGTCGCAAGGCGTGCTTCGCCCCTCACCCCGCCGCTGCGCGGCTGCCCCTCTCCCTCGGCGGGGAGAGGGGCGACATCGAGGCGAGTCTGAGCCGTCCTAATGCCATCCGAGCCAGAGGTTGCACCTGTTTGCTTTCCGCCCTTAAACCCTGCTGCGGGAGAGGGGGAACTCAGAGGCGCGTCTATGCCGTCCTGATCGGCGCGAATCATCTCTCCCGCCGGGGGCGAGGGGGGAGTCCGTGGGCTGGTCGAAGCAACGTGGGCTACGGCCCTGGCGGCATCCGCCCTTGAACGAAGTGCGTCGGCCAGTCGCGCCAGGGCCCAAGCGGCGGCAACGGCATAGATAGGAGCAAGGGGCAAAAAGAAGCGTGGCAGCACAAAGGCGGTACTTACCGCAGCAACATACAACCCAATGAGCAGCAAAAGTGTGGCAGCAGCGGATGCATTGGCGGTTGGGGCGTAGGGACGCAGCGTGCTGCGTCCCTTACGCCCGTCTGGCACGCGCACCAGGGCGGCCAGCCACCAGAGCAACCCGGCGATTGCCAACCAGTTCGCCGGAAAACCGAGCAGGCGCAGTTGAAGCGCTCGCCCGAATTCGCTAGTGTCTTCGGCCCCGCTACCCAGAAAGGCCACCAGATTCGTCCACCAGTTATTGAGGAAGCGGGCCGGATCAGCCAGCACGACCTCGCTCAGGGCAATCGTATTTGGCACTTCGTCCCAGCGTTGCCAGTCACTGTCGGCATAGACTGCGAGCCAGATATTTTTGGCCTGTTGACTGTAGAGCAGCGCGCCGGTCTGGCTCAGGTTGACAACCAGTTGCGGACTGATCGCCAGCAGAAAGGCGCTGCCAAAGCTGAGGGCGGGCCAGAAGGAGCGGGGCGAGCCAGGATGATAGGCCATGAGCCCGAAGGCCAGCAAGCCCCAAGGCAGCAGGAGTAGGCCGGGATGACGGATCAGAAAGGCAAATCCGCCACTGAGGCCAGCCAGGGCCGCCAGGGCCGGGGCAACCCGACCGGTCTGGCGCGTACTGGCAAACAGGGCTGCCACAGTCAAGGTGAGGGCGGCGGCGAAGGGCATATCGCTACCCAGATACAGCCCGTACTGGGCGACGAGGCCACTCAGGGCCAGGCTGATCAGGGCGAGCAGGGCCGGCCCGGGCGCTAAGAGGCTGCGGGCCAACCAGTAACCTGCCCCAAGCAACCCGGCTCCGGCCAGCGCAGCGATCACCCGCCCAGCCAGAAACGCATTGTCGGCGGTGAAGGGGCGCACCAGCCAGAGCAGCAACGGGTAGCCCAGATGATAAAAACCATCAGCACTGAAGATCTGGCTCAGGGTTTCGCGGGTCGCAAAGACCCGAAAATCGTTCTCGACCCCGGGGCGCGATAGCGTGACATGGTGCTGGGCATGCACCAGGGTCAACGCAGTCCAGAGGCCAATCACGGCAAGCGGGGCCGCCACGCGGATCAGCCAGGGCCAGCGCAGACTGAGCCACGAACCGTAGCGCAGGCTCAATAGGGCGAGTAGCCCACCCACCACCCAGAGTGGCAAATTCAAGAGGGGATAGTTGGTGATTGGCGTCGGGAGCCGATAGCCGAAGAGCCAGAGCAAGCCATAGAGCAGCAGCGCGAGCATGATCACGCGTCGTTGCGGCTGGCCGAAGATGGTTGCAGAGGGCAGGAGCAGGGCCAGCATGCCCCCAACCAAGGCCCCGTAGATCAGTTGACTTGGGTAGGGCAGGATCAGGCCGGGGCCAACCTGATAGACCACCTCGGTCAGCAGGGCGCCCACCACCCGCCCATCGGGCAAGGTGGTGGGTGGGGTATCAAGGGTCAGAAAAAAATCGCTGGCCTTGAGCCAACCGCCCTGGATGGGCGTGGTCAGCGTGACCCATTCGGGGCCAACCTGGGCTTCGAGCAGCGGCGTAGTGCCATTGAGGCGCACGATCAGGGGGGCGGGCGTGGGGCGGCGCAGCCGCAAACTGACAGTCCCGGGCAGACCAGCTTGGGGCAACCGCACCGCCGCCTCGGCGCGACTCCAGCGAGCATTGGTAACACCAGCGAGATCAGGCGAGCCAGCACCTTCTGCGGCATGAAACCCCTGGAGATACGCGGCATCACGGCTACCAACCTGGATCTGATGCAGCACCGGGATCTGGCTGAGCACCACGATCAAGAGCGCTCCGAGGGCGGCCCAGCGCAGCACATCAAGCAAAAGGCCCCTATGTCCTGATACCATTTTAGGTTTTAGCTTTTAGATTTTGGATTGCGCCGCAGGGCAGCACAAAGCCTAAAGCGAGGTCGGGTAATGCTGCATCATCAATAGTAATTGGTATGACGCCAATTTCATGCGACGAGGTCGTGGGCTAATGGAGGTTTGGGGGTATTCATTCGTCCGGTTAATCCAACCAAGACCGCAGGCAAGAGGGTTACGGGCTGACAGTAGGCACCACCGGCGGCAGCGGATCCTCGATCGGCAAGGTTCCGGTGGGAGGCGTAACCAGGGACTGGCTAATCCAGCCGGTGCCATCAGGGCTATTGATCTGGGCACCCGACGAGCGCAGACTGATCCGGAACCACTCACCATTCGAGGTCTGGGCGATGAACTGGATCTCATCACCGGTGGCAAGCCGCCCGATGGGCTGATTATCGGTATTCGGCAGCGGGCGCACATTGGCATCCCGCGTGACCAGACCCAGCAAGCCACTGCCGAGCGGCGCAGCCCCGGTGGGAGCGAGGGCGGGCAGTTCGGCGGTGGGTTGGAGGGCTTGGGCGGTTGGTTCAGCAAGTGCAGTGGGTTGCAGGGCTGCCGCACGGGTCGGCTGGGGGGCTATCGAGGAGCGGGGCACCGCGGTTGGCAAGATCAGCAGGGGTAGATCGTTCTGACCAGGAATTACGCGACCGAAACGATCAATTTCGGCGCGCAGCGTACTGACGGTACTGAAGGCAAAAATCAACGCGGCGACCATCAAGATCGCAGCCGTCGCCGTCTTGATCAACTCCAGGCTCTGGCCCCAGACACTACGGCGACCCAACTCGTTCAGGGAAGCCTGGGCCGTTGCGGCGACCGACTCGCCCCAAGTCGTGCGCCCCTGGTCGTGCTGCGCGACCCGCCGCAACTCAAACAGCGCCCGCACATCGCCAATCTGGGTAAGGGCACGCACCGCGCCCCAGCGCACATTGCTATTCGGGTGGTTCAGGGCCTGGATCAGCGCACTCGCGGTGCGGCCATCGCCAATCCGTCCGGCGGCCTCGGCGGCCCGATAGATCGTCAGCCAGGGTTGATCGGGATGCAGCGCAGCATTGAGGGCTGGCGCAGCATCGGGGCCAAGGGCGACTAGTTCGTCCACGGCAGTAATGTGCAGCGGGTGGGTCATATCACCGAGCGCCGCCACCAGAGCCGCCGTCTGTTCGCGGGTCGGCACCGTCTTGAGCGGGCGGCTCACCCGGGCACGGCGGGTATCATCGCCATTCAAGCGCCGGGTAGCCCGTTCGGGAGCAACCGGAACCATCGCTTCGGTGGGAGTCGGCTCGGGCGGAACCGGCTCGATCGACTCGGGGCGTTCAGTACTCATTGGCTGGCCCTCCAGGCTTGAAAGCGCAGCGTAATCGCCTCAAGCAGGGCGGCAGCGGCTTCGGATTTGGGCTGACGTTCGAGGATCGTCGCGCCGTGTTGATCAAGCAGGGTCAGCGTGATCTGGGGTTGGCCGATACTTGTCACGGCATCATTGGCAACGATCAAGTGCAGACCTTTGCGTTCGAGTTTGGCCTGAGCATTCGCCAACAAATCATCGGTTTCGGCCGCAAAGCCAACCTTGAACAGCCGAGGCTGCGGGGGCAGGTCGGCCAGAATATCAGGATTTGTCACCATATGCAGAGTCATCCCGGTCGTACCGGGAGTCTTTTTCAATTTGCTGGTTGCCATCTGATCAGGGCGGAAATCAGCGACCGCCGCGTTCATAATCAACAGATCAGCGCTTGCCACAGCCTCGTTCACGGCGGCCTGCATCTGAAGGGCTGTTTCGACCGCATGCACATGGACAGCAGGCGGCGGCATCAGCGCGGTTGGGCCACTAATGAGGGTCACGCTGGCCCCAAGGTCACGGGCACGCGCTGCCAGCGCATAGCCCATCTGGCCCGACGAGCGGTTGCCAACGTAGCGCACGGGATCGATCGGTTCGCGGGTGCCACCGGCGGTAATCACCACCCGCACGTCGCGCAACGGGCCATGGGTACGCCCAAGCATAGCCCGCACCTCGGCTTCGAGCGTTGCAGGCTCGGGCAGGCGGCCCTTGCCACTGACGTGTTCAGCCATCCGGCCATCACCCGGTTCGAGCACGGTATAACCACGGGCCCGTAGCGTCGCCAGATTGGCCTGCGTCGCGGGATGGCTGTACATCAGGGGATTCATGGCAGGTGCCAACAAGACGGGTGCCCGGGTCGCAAGCAGCGTCGTGGTTAGTAGATCGTCGCTCAGGCCAGCCGCAATACGCGCAATCGTATTGGCGGTTGCGGGCGCGATCACCACCGCATCGGCCATCGCCCCAAGCGTGACATGACCAACCACCCCATCCTCAGGCAGATCCCACATGCTCGTGAGCACAGGTCGCCCGGTGAGGGCCTGGAAGGTTGCGGGGCCAACAAAACGGGCCGCCGCCTCAGTCATGATCACATCAACCAGGGCCCCGGCCAGGGTCAGATCGCGGGCGAGTTGGACAACTTTGTAGGCGGCGATACTGCCACACACCCCCAAAACGATCCGTCGCCCCGCGAGGGTATCAGGCTGGATTGGCTCTGCTATCATACCCTGGCATTGTAGCATCAGGGTGCGCGGCGCGTCAAAAGGGTGGTGGTATGGGGTGGCTTTGCCACCCCATACCGGGGTTTGCGTGCGCTGTGGCGGGGTCGGCGCCCCACCG
>JBLWKA010000186.1:0-10027 GCA_048381555.1 Oscillochloridaceae bacterium umkhey_bin13 | reverse complement strand
AAAAAGAGGCGGTAAACCAACGGAAATGAGCTGCTATCCGCATAAAACAGAGGGCTTACAAAGGAATAGTACATATCGATGATAGTAATGCCTGATTCAAGCGAATTCGGGTAGTCTAAACGTCAAACGGTAGACGCGGGCATAGTACTGGGCCGTGCGATTATCAATCGGTCGCATACTGATGCGTGGCGAGGCCAGGAACTGTTGCAACTCAGCGCGATTTTGCGCCTCGCGTGAACCCATCGCAAACCCAGCCAACAACTCTCCGATCACGATACTACTCAGCGTGAGGGCTGGCGAACGCTGGATGATCTCCAACGCCTCAGCCTGTCCAAGCTTGAACGCCGTGTAGGCATTGGTATCCACCATGACGGTGATCACTGCCATAGGGTCGGATCCAGTTGACTCATGTCGTCGAGTGCCTGCTGAAACACCGCAGCGTCAGCGGCACTCCACGTTCCTGCCAGTGCATCAAGGTCGTGGTAGCGTTGGGTGGGAGCTTGGCGTCGGGCGACCTCCATCCCCTGAACTAAGAGCCACCGCACAATGGCTTCGACTGATTGGCCAGTACGCTGCGCCTCACGCTCGATCCACTCCGTCACTGCCTGATCGAGGTGGGTAACGGTTACCGATTGATCCATCATCTGGCTCCTTGAGAGGCGTTCGTTGCACAACCGCTAGCCAAAAGGCCATCAGGTTACCTTCATTCTAGCACAACGCCTTGCAGATTCTCCGGCGACAGGGAGGAACGGAGAACGGCTTGCATCGCGATGGCACAGCCAACGAGGCCGCGACTCGTTCTGCGTTCTACGCTCTGCGTTCTACGTTCTCTGACTGCCGCCATACCAGGAGGGCGTCGTCTTCTTCGATCTGCCCGCAGAACTCGCCGAGCAGTACGCCCGGCTGGTCAACGAGGGCAAGGCGATCATCAAAGAACCCGGCGGCAAAGACGCGCTCAGCAGCTACCTGCAATCCACCCTGACCTACGCCATCGCCCCATGGAAGCCGGTGACCGTGCAGAGCAACCAGACTGGCGAGACCTACCGCCCACCCGCCTTCCCGCTCGAAACCATCCTGCCGCACCATCGCTGGCTCGCCCAGCGGGCAGCCGAGCAGGCGCGCGCCGGGCGGGGCATGCTCGTCTTCGCGGAGCATACCAACAAGCTCGATGTGCTTGCCGACCTCCAGACCAAGATCCAGCAGCTGGCGCTGCGCGACCACGGCACTCCGGTGAAGGTCGCCATCCTGCGCAGCACGACGGTCAAGCCGGACGCCCGTGGGGCCTGGTTCGCCGAACGCGAGCAGGACGGCACGAACACCGGCGCCGTCGAGGGGCAAGTCGCCGGCGAAGGGGGCCAGATCGCCCTTAACGTCAAGTACCTCGGCGAAGCGCTGGCCGTGATCGGCACGCCCCAGGTCGCGCTCGAGATGGTCACCGCCCAGGCCCCGGGCGTTCTGCGCCCGGTCGGCCAGAACGGCTACGTCCACGTCATTATGCCGATGGCGCTGCGCTGATCTGAATAGCGCCGATAGCCGATACCGAGCACGTTCTGGTCCATGTTCATCGTGGCGTTGTGCGTCCCGCGCAGGCCTGCCTAACGCCCATTTCCACTGAACACACCGCATCACCCAAGCGGCGCTCCCGCACGGTGATGCCCAACATCGTAATCCACCAGCCAATGTCGGTGCTCCACACCGGGAGCACGCCGCCGACCAGACAACCCGAAGGCCACCCTGATGCCTCCCCCGGCGATCAGGGTGGCCTTCTGATCAAGGAGACGCAGATGCAGTACGAACAGACCACGCTCATCCCGTCCACGCCGATTACCACGCTGGAGCCACCGGCCAGCCCTGCGGCACCCGTGCGCCGCCGACGCGGCACGACTCCCCCTCCGGCAGCAAGCACGCGCGCGCTCCGCGAAGCCCTCGATCCCTTCGTGGACTTCCCCAAACTGCGCCAACTCGCCGCCTGCGGCCAGGATCTCCAGGATGCGCTGACCATTGGTGAAGTCCCCGACGACGTACAGGCCCTGATCCTCTTCGTCGCCGAGTTGCTGCGCAGATCAAGAGCCCAGGGGATGCCGCCGGCTTCCTGATGGCGCGCATGGGCCTGCTCGACCAGGAAGAACTCTGGATCCTGTGCCTCAACACCAAGAACCAGGTTCTCAAAGTTCACCGGGTCTACCAAGGCAGCCTGAACACCTCTGCCGTCCGCATCGGCGAGGTCTTCCGCGAGGCAATCAAGCTCAACGCCGCCGCGATCATCGTTTGCCACAACCATCCCAGCGGCACGGTCGATCCCTCCCCCGAGGATATTCTCGTCACCCGGCAAATCGTGGAGGCGGGCAAACTCCTTGACACGGACGTGCTTGACCACATCATTCTGGGCAAGGGCAAATGGCTTTCGATGCGCGAGAGACAATTAGGCTTCTAAACGCCGAATCTCCGCATTCGCACGTTACGTGAGACAAACTTCACTCCATAGTCAATCAAACGCCGCAGCAGCCTCAGGGCTGCTGCGGCGTTTTTGTATTCCGGCGACAAGCCATTACCGTCCTCCGCCACCTTGGTGTGCAGAAGGGATCGGTGTGTGCTGCGTTCGATAGCCTTGGCTGTAGGCGCTACCGAGGTACAATCCAATGGGAATGACTCCTGTCGGTGCGCCGTTAGCCCTGCTTCCGCCGCTTCACAGAACGCGTCGATCCGGACGGGCGCTTCCGTGGTCGGGTGGTGTTCGGCTCGAAGGCAGCAATGATGATCTCACGCGGGTAGGTTGGAGCGAATCCGGGGCGGCGACCAGCAAAGAACGCGTACGCCTCGCGCGTCGCAGCCTCAATGGGCCGGAGCCGCGCAAGTTCGGCCTCCAGTTCCGTAATCTGCCTCTGGAGCGCTTCGATGGTTGGGGGTGTGCTCATAGGATCTCGATTCCAAGGCGGTCGGTCTGATCGACAGGAAGGGTCATTACGACGCCACTAGCGAGCCAATCAGAAACGCCAGCAAGCCCAGCGAGCCGCTCAGGTAGAGCCCGCGAATCGCCCGGCGGCCCTCGGTAGGCGTCTGGCTGCGGAGGAGCCGGATCACAAAGAAGACGATCAGCAGGTCGGTCAGCACGATCGGGATCCGGTAGGCCAGGCCTAATGTGCCCCAGGGCAGCAGCGTCAGCACGACCACGAGGCCAAAGAGGGTGCCGGAGATGCGCAGGGCCGTCGGTCGCCCATAGACCAGCGCGAGCGAGCGCGAGGCGCGCTGGCGGTCGCCCTCAGCGTCCATCGCATCCCCGGCGATTTCCTCCGCCAGGTCAAAGACCAGCACAATCAGCGCAAAGGTCCAGACGGTGGGATGCCAGGGCTGGCCCACGGCAATCCCTCCAAGGATAAAGGTCATCCCAACGGACGTGGCCACAATGAGGTTGCCCCACAGCCCCGCCGCCTTCAGCCGCCAGTTGTACAGGAAGCCGAGCAGCCAGATGATCAGGCTGAGTCCGAGGGCTAGCGGGCCGAAGGCCGCCGCAGCGGTCAGCCCGAGGAGCGCCGTGACGATGCCGAGCGCCATCACCTCGGACGGGGTGAGGACGCCGGCGGGCAGGGGACGGTGCGGCGCGTTAATCCGATCGACTTCCAGGTCAAAGTAGTCATTGGTGATCAGCGCCGAGCCGGACAGCAAGAAGCCACAGGCAAAGCCGAGCCCGAGGATGGGCAGCGAGGGCACCGCGCCCAGGGCCAGCACCGACCCAAGCAGGACGCACACACCTGCCGCAATGGGCAGCTCGGGGCGGAAGATCTGGAGCACGCCCCGGGCTTTCTGGACGAGACTGACCGGCGGTTGCATCGATATTTCCTTAGCGCATCCTCGCGGACATCGTAGCCTTCAGGCCCATCATACAGGGTTTACTGTCATTCAATGTCGTCCCTCTTTGTAGCCGCTCGCCCGCCATCGCTGGAATTCCTCCGACGTAAGCCGTGCCAGGCTGCCGCCGCGAAAGACCGGCTCGGCGCTCACCTCACGGGAGGCAAAACTCGGTAGCACCACGCCCGCTACCTCTGCATCGCTCGCCCCTTCAACCTCCGCCAGCACCAGCCCCTCGAGCGCTCCAGCGAAGACATCTACCGCGAAACGCATGCCGTTATCCACCCACGGGTAGCGCCGCTTGTGCAGTACTGCGCCCGGCAGTCGTCTGAACAGGGTATAGTCTTCGGCCGTTAGGTAGATGGTGGTAATCATCACCGCATAGGGCGGCAGCGTGGGCAAACGGCGCTTCTGGGTGATCTTGTAGACGGGAAGACTGTCATTCGAACGCTGCATCAGACGCAAGCGAATCTGCTCACTCGGCAGGTAGGTGTCAATGATGTCGGCATAGGCCATCGTCGCCATCGGCGTGAACGGCACCTGCGCGACAAGGAACCGACGCTCGCGCTCGACCTGGGCGTACTTCTGCGGATTGGACAGCTCAAGCATCCGCGCGCCTCCTTATTGACCCTCACCAGCGCCAGGTGATGTAGCCGTCGGCCTCGAAGCCGGAGACGCTGACCGGCAGCATCGCGCCGTCGGGCGTGCGGATCGCCCAGCCGTGCAGCGCGGCCGCCACCTGTGCCTCATCAAGCTCCCGTCGGCGAAGCTCTTCCATGTAGCGCGCATCGGACTCATCATCCGGCAGATCAGCGGGGATGGTTTCCACCCAGGCACGAAAGGCGTACATCGCCGCATACCGCTGGATCGTGAGCGCATCAGCGCGGAGCCACGCCTCGGCCCAGGGTGTTGCGTAGCCGTAGTCAACCAGCGTGCCCAGCCGAACATCGTGATGAAACAGATCCATTGGCGCACTCACACCTGCAACTTCACCCGCTCGTTCGCAATCTTCGCCCGCTCGACGTAGCGACGCGGGGGAAAGCTGAAATCGGAAAGCTGAAAGCTGAAATCCAGAGCGATTAGTGGCTTCCTAGCCGCTTAATGCTGCTCACAAAAAGGCCGATGAGTTCATCGGTTTCTTTCAGGAGTGCGTCGCAGGTTTCAAGGTCACGATAGTTGCGCAGGTTGAGCAGCGAGAGCCAGGCGTGAGTCTCTTGCAGCTCTTGCAGACATAGGCCCTGCTTGGCGATCTTATCCGCGACACTTCTCGCCCGCGTGCTTTCGGCGTGGTTTGCCATCACTGACGTGGCTGAACGTCCCAACTGGTTCGCAATAATCGATGCTGATCTGGAATTGGGCAACCTATCTACCACATCAAGGACATTGTTTGCATACGCAAGGGTTCGGCGCTGCACGTCGGCATCCCACGGTTGCATTGGTGCTCCTTTTCAGCTTTCAGCTTTCAGCTTTCAGTTTTCCCTGGCCGTGGTCGAGCAGCAGGCAGATCAGCAGCGCATCACGGCGACCCTGCGGCGTATCGCTGGGTTGCTCCTTGAGTGCTCGCGCATGCGCCAGGGAGAGGGTCACCGCCTGGGCTTTCTTCGCGCTGCGCCGAGTCGTGGCCCGCTCGGCGTCGAGGTTGCGGCCCTGCTTGCGCCCATAGCCCTTGACTGCCGCAATCAGGGTGGCTTGCTCAGCGGCGAGTGCGCCGGACTGCGCGGCAAGGCGCGTGTAGGATTTAATTGTCGCCAGGGTACGGTTGAGTGTCGCCAGGGCATACCCTTTGCGAAGCATCCACCGCTTGAAGCCCTCGACGAGGCCCCAGCTGAACCCGGACCAGGCCGCCGGCTCGACCGCCAGCGCGCCGACGGCGACGCCCACATCAGCCAGGTAGAGCGCGCAGCGGGCGAGGTCCTGGTCGTGCGCGCTGCGGGTGCGGGCCGCGAGTTGCCGGCGGTACTCAACGAAGAGCGCCGACGACGCGGCGCGGTCGGCGGCCGCGGCGGCCTGGCTGAGCGCGGCACCGGTCGGCTCACGCGGCACCAGCGCCGTCAGATGCGCCTGGTCAACGGGCTCCAATGCGTCGGCCATGAGCATCCCTCCCACGCCATCAGGACTAGAACAAGTGTAATAAGTATACACGATGATGGGGAGGGTGGATAGACTCGTATAATCAAAGGTTATGCGAGTCTTTTGCGCTATGGACAATGCTAGTGAATGACGCGGACTCACGCCGAAATGCCCCTACTCTTCATCATCTGCATCGTCTGGCGCATCCAGCGCTACTGAATACTCTGAGGCTGCTTCTGCCAAGTGAAGTGGGAGCGGAAGCACCGTCGCGCCTTCATAGTGAATGAGGGCTTGCCGCAATTCATGGGTATATGCCGCCCAAGGTTGAAATTGGTCGCCTGGTTGAAGTGCAGCTACCGTTAGCTCGATAATCGCAGGATTCCAGGCCAATTCTTCAAGCTCACCCCCACGTCGTGCTTTTTGGAATTGGAGTGGCTTGTCGTGAGTGCTCGCAAACACGCGCTCACCCATCACAAATAGTCCTCGCGTAAACCCTGTGTCTGCCTCACTCTGAGCATACCATTCAGGCGTTTCATAAGACTGGCTGTCACGTATTCGGATTACACGTAGCCCGCGCCAGCGGCGGAGGGATTGGGGTGGCTCCTCACCAAAGGTGAGGGTATCTACTGAGAGCCGATTATTTGCAAGCCAGGGCCAAGCGCGACGTGCATTCTGGGCATGAGCTAGCAACAGTGTCTCGCCCATCCCGGCAAACTCGCGCTCGATAGTTGGGCGGATGAAGCGCAGGGCATCCCGCGGGCGCTGGAATGCCTGAATTTCCCCTCTGACTGCCGCCTTTGACAAAGCCAGAAGGGCTTGTGGGTATGGCAGCCATCCTGGCAAACCTGGAGCGTGAGCCTTAACCTGAAGTGTCTCAGTATCAATATGGACAAGTATCGGGAGTGCCTGCTGCACACGGCTTGGACTGCTCTCGCGCTGTCGATTCACTAACCAGAGACCGACAAGTGCTAGCCGGTGTGGGCCAATTCGTTCGGGTAGAGGGAGGCCGACTACAACCCCAAGCTGGCGAAACATATCCAGGACACCATTGATCGCTCGATGGGGAAGGCGCGCATCGTTGCCTACCCCCAAGAACTGCGTCAGGCGGTTGACCTGCGCGAAACCTGCACGAATGGCGTGTTTTGGGTCATCGGCTCCTTGAAAATGATCCTCGCCCTGAAGCTCAATAAATGCTGCAACTGGCCCTGTCTCTGAAGGCACCTGGGCTGCGATAGCATCAATGCGGGTACGAATCGCTGTCTGTAGGCGATCACGAAAACTTCCACCAGTAGTCGGGATAGAGAGCGGTGCGCCCAATCTACCTAGAGCACAAACTCGAACGATCAGGCGCAGCTCGGGCGTATTGATCGTAGTCGGGAAGGATTCTCCGATTGTGACACCGAGTAGGCCTTCGAGCACTTGGATCAAAGCATTGCGCACGTCTGAGGTCTGAAAGTAGATCTCGATCGGAAGCTCGTTGCCAATCGCCTTGGCGATAGCCGCACGGCGCTCAGCATGCACCGATGGCGCCACATGGAACCGCCGATCTCTGAGACGGGCATCTTCTGTACTCCACGGACCCACGGCTTCGGCAGATCGCTCGTCAAATGGGTTTCGGCTAACAGTAATACTGAATGAGCGCGTCGGATAGCACTTCGGGAGTGAATCGGACAGCACGACGAGTGATTTCAATTGGGCCACGATTTGCTCGGTAAGTTCCCGGCGTTTCGCAGGCATTATACCGGCTGAGACAGCATGATCGGGCCGTATGCCGTTTCGGTAGGCAAGCGCAGCATGCCAGTCGCCGCTCAAGTTGAGTGCAGCTACAGGATCGGCACGTATCATTTCCGGGTCTGCAAACGAACGCCGCGATGAGACAAGCGCGTTGAGGATTGGCGCAAGGTTACTACCCCAGACGTACTGGCCAGGCCCACGACCGGTGCTGGATCGTGTCCACCGCATGGGTGCAACCTGGAAGCTGGTCGACAGCGGAGCATCCTCAAGCCAGGGCACCTGGGTGAGCAAGAAAACACTTGTCTCATCACCCGCAGGCATATAGGTCACTGGCTGGCTGGCCCAACGCCGCAAACCCAGATCACAGTGGATGACTGGAAACGCCTGGAACGGTACGGTCTGCACAGTGAGGGTTATCAGCACTGAAAAGTACCATGTCCGACCGCGCTTTTCGGTGAATCGCAGCGGTGGCCACGAGACGAGCTGAGCGCCTTGACCGCCGGGACTCAGAGGGACGCGCCGAAACTGGAGCCGGTCAGCACCAAGTTGAAAGGAAACGCCGGACTGGCTGAGCTGTGCGGCAAGTAAATCTGGGAGCAGCACAAAGCTCTCGCCGCTCTTCGGCACAGCCGTGCCATTATCGGCTACGCCCCAGCTGCCAACATCAAACGTCTGCTCTTGCCATTGTAGGTCACTTGGCCGCATGGACTCGAGCGCGCTTCGACGAGCCGCTTGATCGACATTGGGATACTCTGCACGAACCCATTCAGTCATAATCCGATGGATTGCCCGCTCATCGATGGACTGGCGCCCAGTAAGCCAATGTCGTACATCCTGCTTATCAGCATTGGGCGCAATCGAAATGAGGTCTGGAACCAACGCGCGCAATGCCTTGTTCAATGTGCTGATTTTTAGACGGGACACGGCGGGGTCGCGCCCGCTCTGTGCCGATTGTAATTCGTGTAGCGTGGTCTTCCAGGTTGCAGGAAAGGCCATGGTCGGCATCACGATACGCAACGGCTGTTCTGCATCCAGAAGCTGAAAGACAACGGGCTGTATGGAGTTATAGCGTGGCATCGGCAAGGCCTCCCATCATTTCAAGTGCTTTATAGAAGGGTCCATACAACGCCTGCACGAGCGGACGATCCGATTTCGGTACTGATTGATCGTCTGGCGAGAAGTACGGGCGTAGGACAGCCCGCATGCTTACCAGCAAACTGCTCGTTGGCGCATCAAGATCTTCGGAATCTGCTGCTGTACGATGCGCAAAGGCTGCATCACAGAAAAAGACCATCGCCGGACTCCCGCCGCGCACAAGCCGACCGATCACCTGCCAGATCGTCACCAGCTGAGTCCACGTGAGAGCCCGAAGCTCCGCTGGATCCAGCGTGCTGTAAACCATTGGTAACCGTAAGAGGATCCGCCACCGTGCATAGGCTGACTCGCGAAAGGTCTCAGCTATCTGCTGAAGTGAAGGCTGGTTAGTCTCGCACCGCCGGGCATACCACTGCTGGTTCCCGTAGTGATCGATGGCCCATCGATTTATCGCATGAATCGCGTAGGTGATGTCATCTGGGCGCGGGTGTGGGCGAACAAGAAAGTAGGCGGCGCCAATTGCGGCCTCATCTCGCTCGTTCAGAATGTTATGGCCGCGCTCGACGGCGAGCAGAGGAGCGATCAGGATCCACGCATTGCTAAAGCCAAATTGGGCAACCAACCCTCGTTGCAGACCTAAGCCGGTCGACCACTGGCTCTCAAACTCATCGTCATCAGGAACAAGATGGACAACTTCATCACGCCAGTCGGGTCGTAGTTCGCGCAGGTAGACTGCGGCATTGAGCGCCTCCTCATAGCTGCCAACAAGAAGCAACAACTTCTGTCGACCTATAGGGAGTTGGTCTCGAGTTTGCTCAAGAAGGCTGACGCCGCTGAGTTGGCCCGGCTTGGCAAGCTCGTGGATGAGCGCTTTGAGCGCTTGCTGGCGCCGTCCGCCCCGTGCGCCTGAGACCGTAATCGGGCGATACTCGTCATCATAGAGCGGTAGGAACCGGAAGGAGCTTTGCTCAATCGCGTCAAGCTCGTGCGTCGGCGCGCGCAAGATCCCACTGACCCGAGCCTGCACATGGTAGCTAGATGAACCAATGGCCCAGCTTGTGCCAGAGAGGAGCAACGTGTGAGGACCTGCATAGCCATCACCAGCAAAAAGGTGCGGCAAGTTCAGCAGAAGCCAGCGTCCCACGCCCATACAGCGAAAGAAGCGGAGATCGCCGGGCTCCTTTGAGTTATCCGCTGGCCTCACATACTGAAAGGCTAGAACATTACCCATTGGTGCGACAGGAATGACTCCTGAGTAGTCGTCGGGTGGACGATGAAAGAG